>CABUVO010000011.1 GCA_902495075.1 uncultured Porphyromonadaceae bacterium | reverse complement strand
GTTTCTGCAAGGAACGAACCGGTCGGTGTGGGGTTGGACCTCTTCGCGTCAGACGGCATCGGAGATGTCGAATAGTACCGCGCAAAGTTTATTAATCGACCTCTCCGAGGCCGCAGCGATGCGACTTATGTGACCCCCACACCGGTCAAACACTATTTCATAAGTGCTTAACCGATATGGGGTTATAACCAATTACCCTCTTCGAGGGTTGTCGCTGAATCGCCTCTGACTTCTGTGTTTAAATTATTGGTTCAAAGGGTTTTAAACGGTTGTGCAAAAGTGTTTTAAGTTGTTGTATCGGAGGCTTTTATTCTTTGCTTCTTCGCATTTAAGTTTTGTAGAATTATTACGTGAGGCAGGCATTAGAGGCGTGCCAATTATTTCCTCTAACCTATCACCTTTCCCCTTTAACCTTTTTATTTTTATTGGACGCTGTCCGATAGGCTTTTGAGTGGGAAGAGAGCAAGTGAAAGATGGTCAATGGTTTTTTCGTATCTCAAATTAATTTATTAAATTTGCGGTGTTAACCTACAGAAAGGTACTAACCTAATATCGTGTATCCTATATGAATATCAATCATCAAATTATCGCGGCAGCTTTGATTGCTGCAGGAGCAGTTACCGTATCGGCGCAGGAAACTCTTTATGTAGACGCCGGCTCAAA
This sequence comes from uncultured Porphyromonadaceae bacterium, assembly GCA_902495075.1. Taxonomy (GTDB): domain Bacteria; phylum Bacteroidota; class Bacteroidia; order Bacteroidales; family Muribaculaceae; genus Lepagella. Next base: position 105,180 of record CABUVO010000011.1, on the reverse strand, counting down.
GGGGCATGACATCAACCCCAACATGTATGGAATCTTTTTTGAGGAGATCAATCATTCCGGCGACGGGGGTCTCTATGCAGAGCTTTTGCAAAACCGTGGATTCGAGGAGCAGACTCCTCCCGGTGGATTTACAAAAAGCGCAACAAATAAAATTACTGCCGGCACAATCAAGAACTATAACGATCTTGTTAACAGATCTCACACCTGGGACTGGGATTTTGATAAGAAAAAAATGACGGGCTGGCGTGTGGATTATGAGAATTGCGCACTCGTTTATGATGTGCTTACTCCCACAACCCCTTTGCATGAAAACACTCCTAATGCGATGAATCTGGCGATTTCCGCCTCTAAGAGTGGTGCGCGTGCAAGGCTCATCAATACCGGATACTGGGGCATTGCCGTGGAGAAAGGTGATTCGTATGATCTCCGTTTCTATCTTAATACCGCAGATTATCAAGGAAAAGTGACGGCTGTGGTATATGATGCCGATTGCAATGAGGTGATTGCCGAGAAGGTGTTTGATGTGGATAATTCCGGAGGTTGGAAGGAATACAAGGGTGTGCTGGTGCCTTCGCAGACTTTGAAGAATGCGAATTTCGCACTCGTATTCTCCGGAGACGGAACAATAGACGTGGATTATGTGTCGCTCTTCCCGCAGAAGACTTTCAATAACCGTCCGAACGGACTCCGTGCTGATATAGCGCAGATGCTTGCCGACCTTAAACCGAAGTTCATGAGATGGCCCGGCGGTTGCATCGTGGAGGGTATCACCCTCGACAACCGTGTGAGATGGAAAGAAACTCTCGGAGATCCGATGATGCGTCGCGGCGAATATGATCTCTGGGGCTATCGCTCTACATGGGGCATGGGTTATCACGAGATCCTGCAGTTTTGCGAGGACACAGGTATGGACTGCATGTTTGTTGGAAACGCCGGGCTTGCATGTTGCGGATGGACAGGTGAATATACAAGCGGTGAGGAAGCCCTTCTACCATATTATCAGGATATAAAGGATGCCATAGAATATGCCATCGGAGATCCTGCCACAAATGAATGGGCGAAACGTCGCGCCGATGCCGGTCATCCCGCACCTTTCCCTTTGAAATATGTGGAGATTGGTAACGAGAATTTCACGGCACGTTATGATGTAAACTTCAAATTTATCTACGATAAACTTAAGGCTGAATATCCCCAGCTTATATTCCTCAACACCATGGGTATCGATCATGCCGAGCAGTTCAATCTCCGTCTCGGCACAGATATGATCGACCCGCACTGGTATGTCACTCCGGATTATTTCTACAACAGCCGCACTATCTTCGACAAGACACCTCGCGGTCATTACGATATTTATGTGGGTGAATACGCCGCAAATGCGAATGTCGGAGAGGGAAATATGGAAGCTTCCCTGTCGGAGGCTGTGTTCATGATGAGTATGGAGCGTAATTCCGACCTGGTGAAGATGGCTTCGTATGCGCCGCTTATCACCAACGACAATGCTCCCAACTGGCATTGCAACCTTATCTGGCAGCATTCCGGAGAAGTGTTCGGACGTGCGTCATATTACACCCAGAAACTTTTCAGCGAGAACCTTCCTACATACAATCTCAACAATTCGCTGCAGAGCGAGCGCGCCGGAGTGGCTTACAACGGACGTGTCGGAATCGGCACCTGGTCGACAGCTGCTGATTTCCGCAATTTCAAGGTCTCGGACCATGACGGGAAGGTGATTTACAGTGCCGATTTCCTTGGCAATCGTGATGAATGGACCGACATGCAGGGCACATGGGCTGCCGGCGAAGACGGCATGATGACGCAAAGCGCAAGCAATCTTACACGCTGCATCACTCTTATGAATACACTTGCCTTCCGCGACGGCGTGATCGAAGTGGAGGCTAAAAAGAATTCTGGTGCAGAGGGTTTCCTTCTTGTGTTCGGTTGCAACGACTCAGACTGGAATCATTATTATCAGCTCAATATCGGGGGATGGGGCAATACCGGCATCGCCTTTGAGGATGTCAACAACGGAACCGGAGGGGTTATCTCCGAGCGTCCGTCATTCAAAATCGAGAACGGAAGATGGTATAAACTTAAGGTAGTATGCAAGAATGGAAAGATCGAGGGTTATGTGGATGATCAGCTCTATTGCTCTTATGATTTCGGTAAAGAGACCGTAGGTCGTATAGCCGCCCATGCAGGATATGATACCGCTGCAGGAGAGATCGTAGTGAAGGTGGTGAATGCCGAATCCGAGCCAATGCCTCTCACACTCTCCCTCAATGCGCAGAATATAGCTTCAACAGCTTCTGTTGAGACTCTTAAATCTGAATCTCTCTGGGATGAGAATTCATATTCGATGCCTACACTCATAAGCCCGGAGAAGAAACAGGTAAGCGGAGTCTCCGATAACTTCAAGTACACATTTGAGCCTTATTCACTGACAGTGTTGCGTATAAAGGCAGACCGCGCCGCTTCGGAGATGAATATTCCCGAATTTGAATTCAGCTGCAATCCACGTCCGCTTACCATTGTGGTTGAGGAGAAAGGACCGACGGCTACTCTGAAAGCCATGATTGCCGAGGCGCGCTCTGTGATGCTTGATGATGTTGCAGGTTATGAGGCGCTGCGTTCAGCAACAGAGACTGCCGCTGCCGAACTCGCTACCGCCGACAAGGATAAGATCACAGCTGCCATCCCCGTGCTGAAGACTGCGATGGATACCTATTACAAGGGTCTGATGGCAGCTGAAAATGAGATGACAGAGAAGGTTGCCAATCCACATTTCGCAATCAAAGGTGACAACTCGGGCTGGACCGGCAACGTGACGGTAAACGAGCATGTGGCAGAGATGTTCAACAACCGCTTCAACATCTCACAGACGGTTGAAGGTCTCGACAACGGCTGGTATCTTGTTTATGCTCAGGCTTATTATCGCAATGGTGACCATCCCACTTCAAATAAGCGGCATGCAGATGGCACGGAAGAGCTTCTTACCCGCTTCTCACTTAATGAAATGTCGAAGCCCGTGGTGTCGCTTATGGGCGAGGTTCATGACGGCTACTGGTGGGGAGCTCCCAACACAATGGCTGAGGCTTACAAGGTATTCTCCGAATCGGCAGACCATTATGCAAATTATCTGATGGCTTATGTCGATAACGGAGAGTTGAGAATAAGTTTCGCAAAGGATGAGAGTTGCGATGCCGACTGGTTCTGCTTCGACAATGTGCGTCTCTTCAAGGTGCCGTCGGCGCATTCGGGAGTGATAAGCGTGGAGGAGGCAATCGCCTCATTCTCACCCGCTGCGGAGATCTTTGATCTGCAGGGCAGACGTATCGGCAACTATGCCGGCATCAAGCGTCTTGCACGCGGAATATACATTATTACAGAAAATGGACGCAGTGCCAAGATTTTTTTGTAAATTTGTTGGCAAATGCAATTGATTATGAATAAAATTAAAGGAATCCTTTATAGCGTGGCGCTGATTGCGCTCGTGATTATGGCGGGTTGCTCTTCCGACCGCAGCGGCGATGTGCGCGGTCTGTTGCAGACTATCCCCTCTGACGCTTCGATGGTGACAGTGGTCGACTTAAAATCCGTGCTTGAAAAAGCCGGGTGTGAGGTTGACGGCACCAAGGTGAAACCCGGCAAGGATATTGCCAAGGTCATTGGCGAATCAGCCGATGCTAAAACCAAAGAGATGCTGGAGCGTCTGCAGGATGGCGGCATTGATCCTTCTGTAGCAGCAGTCTTTATTGAGGGCTATAATACTTACCTTACCGGTTTCATAGCCGATACGGATAAGTTCAAGACTCTTATTGAAGAAAAGGCAACAGAGAAATTCCGCACAGAAGGTGAGGTAGAGGTTTGCGGCAACATGGCGATATCCGGCGAACGTTTCTGGGGATGTGTAAGTTCGAACAACACCATAAACGTAAATGACGTTAAGCATTTCCTCTCACTCAGTGAGAAGCAAAGCATTCTCTCCAACGAGATTGCAGCCAAGCTCGAAGACCTGGAGCATGACATGAAAGGTTGGGGCGACATTAAGGGATGCCTTAATTCCGTAGGTCTTGATTTTACATCACGTGCATCGGTGACGATGGCTCTGGAGGCTATGTTTGTGGATGCTGTGGAATTCGTGTGGGAAGTTGATTTCAACAAAGGTGAATTTGACGCCGATATGACGGTGCTTAATTCCAAAGGTGGAATTGCCAAATTCAATTTCCCCGCAGCCAAGATAGATGGCGATGTGGTTAAGAAGATCGGAGGAACAGCCGACTCATTCGCGGCGATTGCCGTGAATCCGGAGATGGTGAAGAAACTCAAGGAAGAGACAGGAGGCAAGGGCTTCTCAATGATCGGGATGCTTGCCGGAATGATTTCTTGTGTTGACGGCACATGCGCCGCAGCATTGTCAGGACCTGGAAATGTAAACGGTGTGATTTCCACTACCGGTCATGGCACGGCAGATCTTGTCAACGCCTTGGGTCAGTTCGGACTCACAGTGAGCAAGGAGGATAACGTGTTGCGAGTGAGCCAGGGAGCGGTTGCGGGACCATTGTCAGCTTCCGATGCAGCCGAAGCGCTCAAGGGCGCACTTGCCGGAGTGGTTTACGGCGGCAATGAGAAACCTCTGAAATTGGAAGCCATAAGCACTATGTCGATAACCTTCAAGCCGGAAAAAGGTGGTTTGCAGGCAGAAATAAAAGTGAAAGGGAAAGACGGAAAGAAAAATATTCTTCTTGCCTTGATTCAGTCTGCGTCTGAACGTAGATAAGGGAAACCGACTTTTTATGGACAGAATAAATGAAATAAGACTCGCGGGCATGCTCCCGCGAGTCTTCGTAAATGAGAATATACCGGAATCGGATGTCTGGGACGAGGAGCTGACGCTTTATCGCGGCAATAATTATCTGATCGAGGCTGCCAGCGGAGGGGGTAAGTCTTCGATGTGCGCCTATGTTTACGGAGCCCGCGTGGATTACGAGGGAGAACTTTCCTTCAACGGAAAAGACACACGCGGATTCTCAATAGCCGAATGGCAGGAAATCCGACGCCGGCATATCGCGTATCTTCCTCAGGAACTCGATCTATTCCCGGAGCTCACGGCATGGGAGAACATACAGTTGAAGAACACACTGACCAACCATTTCGGAGAGAAGGATATAGAGAGGATGCTGGATGAGTTAGGCATCGCCTCGCGCCGCGACTATCCGGCGGGACGAATGTCGATAGGTCAGCAGCAGAGGGTGGCGATAATCCGCAGCCTTTGCCAGCCTTTCGACTTTATTCTTCTTGACGAGCCTGTGAGTCATCTCGACGAGGGCAACAACCGTATCGTCGCCGGTATGATAGCCCGAGAGGCGGAGCGTCAGGGCGCGGCGATTATCTCGACGTCTGTCGGGAATCCCCTTTTATTACCCAATGCTAAAAAATTATCATTATGAATATCGCTGACAGGTTGCTTCTTAAAAACACTTCACCTGCGCGTATAGCCGGATTTGTGCTGTCTAATTTCCTGGGTCTGGCAATTATTCTCGGCGGACTGCAGTTTTATAACGATGCAAGGTCTATATGGGAGGATGACGATAGTTTTATCCGCTCGGATTATATGGTGATCAACAAGCGCGTTACGTCGGAGAATACCTTCGGAGGTGCAACCGGTTTTTCGGGGGCTGAAAGGGAGGATATCGAGAAGCAGCCTTGGGTGAAGAGGGTTGCGCCTTTTTCTACAGCCGACTATCGGGTGTCTGCATCACTGATGCAGCAGGGGAGAGGGTTGTCGACACATATGTTTTTTGAATCTATTCCCGGAGATTTTGTGGATGTCCCAGCCTCGCAATGGCGCTGGCGCGAAGGTGACGACGAAATCCCGGTCATCATATCCAAGGATTACCTTACGCTCTATAATTTCGGGTTCGCGTCGTCGGCAGGACTGCCTCAGATGTCGGAGGGGCTTATGAGCGGCATACCCCTAACCCTCACTCTCCGTAGCGACGACGGCATGCGCAGTGTGCAGTTTCACGGCCGCGTTGCAGGATATTCCAATCGCCTGAACACGATTCTCGTGCCTCAGGAATTCATGGACTGGAGCAATGCACGTCTCGGCATGGGGAAAGAGAAAGATCCATCGCGGCTCATCATAGAGGTGTCAAGTCCGGGAGATGTGGCGATAAAGGATTACATGGCGGCGCACGATTATGAGATAGCCGGCGATAAAAGCGCTACCTCTGCGTCATTCCTTTTGCGCGTGGTTGTTGGGATCGTGCTCGCTATCGGGGTGGTGATCACGCTTCTGTCGTTCTTCATCCTTCTTCTTTCCATTTCTCTCCTGATGGAGAAGAATCGTGATAAGCTCCATTCATTGCTGATGCTCGGGTATGATGTGCGAACTGTAGGGGCACCATACCGGCGCATTGTGATTCTTGCCTCAGCCGGCGCATTGGTGATCGCCACGGGATGCGTTTTCATCCTTAGAGCCTTTTATCTGCCCGCTCTGAAAGGTCTCGAAGCCGAGCCCGGGTCAATGTGGCTTATGCTTGCCATAGGAATGGCACTTACTGTAGCGATCATACTGTTCAACCTCCTTTCGATTTCGAGGAAAGTTGTCCTGGCGTGGCGAGTAAAGAGATGATATGTTAAATTTAGTTAAATATATTGAAACCAATTGTTAAAATTGGTGTAGAAATACAAACAAAAGCATAAAATCAGTATATTTGCCTTTGCTTTGTAGTTTAAGGGCAGGAGTGCCCGGTGCGGACTTGTAGTGTCCTAAGCAGGATTATCGCCATGAGACTCGTTAACCAAAATTAATACAAAGGATTGAATTACCCTAAAGGGGGCAAGATGCATATGCATCTTTTATATGTTGGCATGCCAACATATAAAAACTCTTATAGGGGGATATGCGCAAGAAGCGCAAGGAGCTTAACTGGACTAAAAAGTTGAAATAATTTAATAACCCAATGTAAAACTAAATTCATTCTTACATGAAGAACAACTGTTTTCAGCTAAACAGGAAGTTTTGGGTGACAATGGCAATGCTGTTGACGCTCGCGCTTCCCTCGCTGGCTCAGAAGATCACTGTCACGGGACACGTGGCTGATGAGCAAGGCGAAGACCTGATAGGTGCCACCATTATGGAGAAAGGCACCTCTAACGGCGTATCGGCAGACATAGATGGTAACTTCTCCATCAATGTTCCCAAGAATGCCACTCTGGTTGTGAGCTACGTAGGCTACGACCCGATGGAAGTGCCGGTGAACGGTCAGACACACCTTAACATCGTGATGAAGGCAAATGCCCAGATGCTTCAGGAGACTGTCGTGATCGGTTACGGTTCCGTGAAAAAATCCGATGCAACCGGTTCGGTGGCTGTCATCAACCCGAATGAGGTTGATGCCAACATCTCCACATCTGCTCAGGATCTGCTCGTTGGTGCAAGCCCCGGTGTGGTTGTCACATCAAATGGTGGTAGCCCTGAAGGCGGTGCAACTATCCGTATCCGTGGTGGCGCATCACTTAACGCTTCCAACGACCCTCTTATCGTGCTTGACGGTGTGCCTTTGAGCAATGATGGCGTTAATGGTATGGCTAACCCTCTGGCAATGATTTCACCTGACAACATCGAGTCAATGACTATTCTCAAAGATGCTTCTGCAACTGCCATTTATGGTTCGCGTGCATCTAACGGTGTCATCATCATCACAACCAAGAAAGGTAAAAGCGGTCGTCCGCAGGTGAATTTCTCAGCTAATGTAACTGTTAACCATGCCCGTAAGACTTGGGATGTGCTTAGTGGTCCTGAATTCCGTGATATCGTGAAAAATCATTTCGGTGAAAATTCAGAGCAGGCAGGAATGCTTTATATGAATGGGGCAGCGGATGAAAACACAAATACAGACTGGCAAAAGGAAGTGCTTCGTACTGCTGTTTCTCACGACTACAATCTTTCTGTAGGTGGTAAGGCAGGTTTTCTTCCTTATCGTGTTGCGGCTTCTTACACAATGAATAATGGTATCCTCAAAGATTCTCAGATGCAGCGTGTTACTGCCGGATTCAATCTTACTCCTGAATTCTTTGATGGTAAACTTAAAGTTAGTGCCAATGTGAAAGGTTATTATATCAGAAACCGTTTCACAGACGAAGGTTGTACCGGTAACGCTATTGATGCAGACCCGACGCGTCCGATTTACAGCAACATTCCTACTCAGGAGGGAGCCCTCTTCTCATATTATTATAATGGTTATAGCTCAAACCTTTCAGGTTTGAACTGGAATGACCAGGGTACAATCAATCCCCTCGCTCAAGCTACAGATAAAGACAACACTGCGGACATTTATCGTTCGAACGGTAACTTGCAGTTGGATTATGCTCTCCATTTCCTCCCCGAACTTCATGTGAACCTCAACCTTGGTTACGATGTGAGCAAGGCAACAAACACAATCCTTCTTGATCAGAACTCTCCGACAGCTTGGAATTCTTATGACAAGAATGGCGCAGGATATTCAACAAAGAGTTACGAACTCCGTCGCAACACCCTTCTCGATTTCTATCTTAATTATAAGAAAGATTTCGATGCAATCTACTCAAGTCTTGATGTGATGGCTGGTTATTCTTATCAGCGTTTTGATGCTCATGGTTGGAGACAGGAGAAATATACTACAGCAGGTTTCCTTCTGCCCAATGATGCCGGTGGACTTTATGTTAATCCGGAATCAGAAAAGAATATAGGTCTCCCATATAACTATTCAGAATTCAATACAAACCCGAACAATGATTGGAATTCAGGTAATCTCGTACTTGTATCGTTCTTCGGTCGTCTGAATTATTCGTTCAAGGATACATATCTTCTGACATTCACTCTTCGAGATGACGGTACTTCCCGTTTCTCTAAAGACAACCGTTGGGCTCTCTTCCCCTCAGTTGCCCTTGGCTGGAAACTCAACAACATGCCTTTCATGGAGAAGATCGCTCAGGATATGAATGAGTTTAAGCTTCGTCTCGGTTGGGGTCAGACCGGTCAGCAGGCTGTGGGCGGTTACTTCGATTATATGCCTACCTACACAGCTTCCACATTCTATGGCGGTTCTTATTATCCTAATATGTACAATGGTTCCTATGGATCTAACATGAGCACATTCTATCCTGCTGCTTACAATAAGAATCTCAAATGGGAAACAACTACTACTTGGAACGTTGGTCTTGATATGGCATGGTGGAACAATCGTCTGACTGTAGCTCTTGATTGGTATCTTCGCGAATCAAAGGATCTTCTTTCAGCTGTGACATTCCCTCCGGGTGCTATGACTACCAACTCAATCATTCAGAATATCGGTTCACTTCGTAACATCGGTCTTGAGGCTACAATCGGTGCACGTGTGATTGATACTGAAGATTTCACATGGAACACAAGCTACAACGTTGCTTGGAACAAGAACAAGATTACTAAACTTGTACAGGGTGAGCTCGTTCAGCTCGGCGGCATTGGTTCGACAGGTCTTCAGGGCCAGGTGCACGCTGTAGGTTATCCCGCAAGCTCTTTCTGGCTTCTTGAACAGATCTATGATCAGGACGGCAAGCCAATTGAAGGTGCATATGTTGATCAGAATGGTGACGGTGTGATCAACGATGATGACCGTGTCATAAAACACAGTCCGGATCCCAAAGTTACAATGACCTGGACCAATAATTTCTCTTACAAGGGATTTGATCTTTCATTCTCGTTGCGTGCAAATATCGGCAACTACGTTTACAACAATGTGATGGCTAAACGCACATTCTTTAATAACGTTGCTGTCAATAGCCGCTTGATGAATATGGTTGACAATGATGTTTACTTCAACGGCGAGCAGTATCGTTCAGATTACTACCTTCGCAATGCGGGCTTCCTCCGCTGCGACAATATCACCCTTGGCTATACATGGGCAAACCTGTTCAATAATAATCTCCGTCTTCGCCTCTATGGCGCAGTTCAGAATCCTTTCGTGATCACCAAATATAAAGGAATCGATCCGGAGATCAATGGCGGTATTGACAATTCGACATATCCGCGTCCTGTAAGCTATACAGTAGGTCTTATCGCAACATTCTAAATCATCAAAAGAAAAATTTATGAAATCATATATAAATAAATTTATCGCAAGTTCACTGGTGATTGCCGCAGCCGGCACTTTCACGGCGTGCGTTGGCGATCTTGATCAGGAGCCGAAAGACCCGTCGGTCGTTACTTCCGGTCAGTTTGTCGATAATCCCCAGGAATATATAGCCGGACTGATGGCAAACTGTTATGCCGGCATGACAATTTCGGGTCAAGGTGGTGCTGGCTCTTCCGATATTACCAGCCCGGACGCAGGTATGTCCTGCTATTCACGTGCTATCTTCATGCTGAATGAATTCCCGACTGATGAGGCAGCATGGATCTATTTCTCCGATGCCGGTGTAGAGGAGCTTGTAAAGGCTACCTGGGGTTCTGACAACCCTGTGCTAAACCTTGCATACTCACGTTTCTACACTCATATCGCAGTCTGCAACGATTTCCTTCGTAATATGAAGAATCTCGGAGACTGGGGTATCGATCCTACACAGCTTACCTCTCCCGACAACAAACCGATGACCGAGGAGATTGCTCAGTTCTGTCTTGAGGCACGTGTGCTTCGCGCTTATTCATATTTCCAAGTTATCGACTTCTTCGGTCGTGCAGCTGTTGCTTGGGATGTTGATGATGCTGGTAATCCAATTCCTTATGGCACTGTTCCTCCTCAGGCTGCAAGCCGCGCTGCCCTTTACAATAAGGTTGTTGCGGATCTCGAGGATGTGCTTGCCAACTGGCCTGCCAACCATACTCCCAAATACGGACGTATCGGTAAAGATGCAGTGCGCGGTCTTCTCGCTCGCTTCTATCTTAACGAGAAAGTCTTCACTGATGGCGCTTCGGATGCCGGATGGAAGAAATGCTGGGACATGTGCGAGCAGATCATCAAGGATCATAACACCAATTCGAATCATGGTCTTGCTTCCGATTATCTCGCTTTGTTTGGCGCAACTAACGATAAGTTTATGCCGGGTAAGGCTGCTGCCGGAAGCAATGAGATCCTTATGGGACTTCCTTATGACAATATGGACACCCAGAGCTATGGTGGCACGGACTTCCTTATCATGGGTGTGATTGGAGACTTTGGTGACAAGGAGCTGACAAAAGGTTTTTGTAATAAGACATGGTATGGCTTCCAGTCTGCATGGGCTTGTATGCACGCACGTGAACAATTCTCGCAGCTCTTTGATCTGACAACCGATGGTCGTGCTTATTTGTGGCTAACTGAAGATGCAGGTTACACCATCACTAACGAGACTATCTCTAAGTTTACTGATGGTTATCTGCCTATCAAGTTTACGAATGTTAAGACAGCGGCTGATGGTACTTACTACCGTTTCAAAGATCCAACAACCGGTCTTAACCGTATCTCTCCGGATGCTTCAATGACAGTGGAGGCTAACTATAACTTCTGTGACACAGATCTTCCTTTGATTCGTCTCGCCGATGTATATCTCATGGCAGCTGAAGCTTCTCTTCATGGTGCGGGCTCAACTACTACAGGTCAGCAGTATCTCAACTGGGTTCGTCAGCGTGCAGGGCTTGCTCCGATTCAGAATATGACTGCCGACAATGTGCTTGATGAGCGCGCTCGTGAACTATATTGGGAAAATCTTCGTCGAACAGACCTTATACGTTTTGGTAAATTCACTGGTAACGTTTACAACTGGAACTGGAAAAATGGAACTGCAACTGGAACAGCAATCGCTGATTATATGTCTGTTTATCCTATTCCAAGCGCGATCGTAGCTTCTTATGCAGCCGGAACTTATCAGCAGAATCCGGGTTATGTGAAATAATAATCAAACAATTGAAATCAAATGAAAAAGATATCATTATTTACATTGCTCGTCATGGCGCTCGGTCTCGGATTGACAGGCTGCAAGGATGACACTCAGCCTCGTCTTGAGGTGCCAACGGAGTTTGTGCTCAATACTCCGGCGATGGGCGACCAGACATATATCTTCCGTGATGATGAGAACTACAAACCTCTCAATGACATCACTTTCACTGTTTCTCAACCTAATTATGGACTTGGGTGTACACCCGATTATACCGTGCAGCTCGCAAAGAGCGAGGCGGATTTCGCTGCTTGGGATGCAGCTGAGAAGACAGGTGACACAGCTGAAGATAACGCCATCCTCGGAACAGATGAACTTCCATTGGCGTTCACTCTTGAGACCATTACCTCGTCAGCTCAGATCACAATTCCCGGAGAAGTGTTCTGTGCCGGTGTGAACTCTCTATATGGTTTTGATTTAGACAATTATAAGCATGAGACAGTGCCTGTAGCAGTGCGCGTTCACGCAGCTCTTGCAAATGCTCCTCAGAGTGAAATCTGGTCGAATGCTATCAAGCTTAATGTATCTTCTTATATTCCCGTTACAGAACCGGGCAAACTCTATCTTATCGGTCAGCCCACAGGATGGGATATCAATGCAGATCAGGTATATCTTGAAGAAACCGGTATCGGAACCAAGGTATTCTTTGGCAATGTATTTATACCTGCTGAACAGTTCCAGTTCCGCTTCTATAGCGCTCTTGGTGATTGGGAGAGTAATGCGGTTGGTTCTCAAGATGCCGACAGTCCTAAAGATATAAGCTTCACGGATGGTGTCTATGAAGGTCCCGTATTCATGGGTAAGAAGAAAGGTGATAAACTTGGTAAAGGCTCATGGCAAGATGCTTCTTGGACAGGCGGTAATCTTGAAATCACTGTCGACCTGAAAGCGATGACTATCAAGATGCAGATGGCTGAGCCTAAAAAAGTTTATCTGATAGGTGCTTTCCCCGGCTGGGATGTCAATAACGACAAAGCGCCTCTTGTAGAAACTCCCGGAGGTTCAAATATCTATAAGGGAACTTATAATATTCCTGCTGGTCAATTCATGCTCCGCATTTACACTGAACTTGGTGACTGGGCAGTAGGTTCCATCGGTGCAGAAGGTTCCGGTAATCCTGAAATCACACTGCCTTACACAGGTAATTGTGTTAAGGATTCTCAGTCTAACTGGACAATCAGCGGCTGGGCTGGTGGTGAAGTTGACTTTACCTACGACATGAATTCCAATACAATCGATATTCAGGCTAAATAAACCGAAAGCAATTGTTCATAAAATCCGCCGGAGATAGTTCCGACGAACTCCGGCGGACTCAAACAACTAAAGAAAATATGAAAAAATACAGTATATTTCTGATGGCGGCTCTTGCTCTCGGCTTTACAGCTTGCGATGACAAGAGTGATCTTGGAATTGCGCAGGTAAACCCGCAGGAACCTGTAGCTTCTGCCGAGGGGGTGACAGTTGCCGCTTCCGATGCCTATAAGGGCACGATTGACCTTGAGAATAATGTAAATAAGAAAGTTTCTGTTGCCTCTATTGCAGAGACAGTTGATTTCCCGGAAGGTACTAAATTTGATATGAAACTCGCTGTGGCGAAGGATGAGACTATGGCTGGAGCGCAGACTCTTCCTATAGTCAATGGTCAGATTAATGCCAATGATCTTGAGGATATAATTGTGGAGTATTATAATATCACTCCTGAGGTTGTGACACCTTGGATGGGAATCGAGGTTTATGCTAATGTCGGCGATCAGCAGTCTCGTCTCGGTGGTGATAATTTCTATTATCTCAAGCAGCAGGTTAACGTGCTTCCCGTTGACAAGAAACTTGATATCGAGAACACGTATTATCTCGGCGGAACACTCAGCCAGAAGATGGAGCACAGTCCTCTTCACGCATATGTGGATAATAACTTTATCGCCATATTTGAGGTTTCAGATGCCGAGGCAGCTGCTGGATTCAAGTGGAGTGTTGTCCCTGGTAGCGTAGAAGGAACTGCAACTGCAGCTCAGTGTTATGGTCCCTCTGGGGCATCGGAACTCGCACTTGGTGCGGAAGGTACGATTTCAGCTCCGGGGCGCTATCGCCTCGTAGCTAATATGCTTGAGAAAACGTATACCCTGACATTTGCATATGAGGTGCTTTATACACCAGGCTCCGGTAACGGTTGGAGTCAGCCCGCTTCGATGCAGCTTTACACTACAGACTATGCTACATACTTCGGTTTCACAAGAACAGGTGAAGAAGGAGGCGAGAAAGGTGAATTCAAACTTTGCGCAAATGTTGACAATTGGGATATGGCTTGGGGGTTACAAGGTGACCGACTTGATAGCGCACCTGGAGGTCCGAATATTGAGACTGTTCCTGCCGGATTCTGGTGGGTTAAGGCTAATCTCAATGACCTTAGCATTGCTCTTCTCCATGTAGAGAAGATTGGCGTGATCGGTCTTAACGGCGATTGGGATAATGATATATTCCTGACTCCGAGTGCTGACATGCTCACCTGGACAGGCGAGATGACAGCAACCGCTGCTACCAACTTTAAATTCCGTGTAAACGGTGGTTGGGATGCAGACCTTGGCGGCTCACTGGATAAGCTTGCCCTCTGGGGTGCGAACATTGATGTCGCAGCCGGCACATACGCTGTGACCCTTGATCTCAGCAAGGTGCCCTACACCTGCACACTCACCGCGAAATAATCCGCTCCCACATTCCCAACATACTCGGGAGGCGACTGCTCAGCAGCCGCCTCACGCTTTTTACGCCCTTTCCCCTTTTCTCGAGATGGGGCTGAATGGGGCTCTTTCATAGTGGTAAAGCGGTCAGTGATTGTGCGGAGTTCACTCAAACGTCACTGACGGATTTACTCTTTCCGATATTGTTTTGCCTGCAACGAAAAAGCCAAAGCCGAAACGCCTCTTGATATTCGGGACTGAAAAACCATCCGGAATTGTAAGCCTCTGCCATTCTTTGATGTGTAAATCAGAATAATTTCGTAATTTTGTTTTTCAGTATATGCGTATTATGAGAGAGAACAGCTTATTGAGATATGAAATATCTCGCCAAGATTAGTCTAATAGTCCCTGT
Organism: uncultured Porphyromonadaceae bacterium; assembly: GCA_902495075.1. Lineage (GTDB taxonomy): Bacteria > Bacteroidota > Bacteroidia > Bacteroidales > Muribaculaceae > Lepagella. The sequence continues at coordinate 90,159 of CABUVO010000011.1, read as the reverse complement.
TTTATCTCGCCAAAACGCAATATATTTGTATTGTCGGATGTAATTATCTGGATAAGGCCTTGAAAATAAAGTATCTTAATCTCGCCATCGCAGGGTCTAATAAATATCTTATTCTATCCAATTCTATATGAAAATGGCGAGATGATGTCTTGATTGATGTATATTGTCATCATAAACTGCAGGACAAATATCTATATACTCTACATGTGATGGAAGAGACATTCAAAACTGGGCATCTTGATTTTCTCCAAATATTATCTAATGATTTTATAGCTTAATTTGAGGTTCCACTGTCTAAGTGGGACAAAGCCTTGCAACAAGTCTACCAATGTCTATTCACAAAAAAGGTATTTTCTCTTTACCGGAAATATTATTATTCCCGATAATATGATTTTAATATTTCTCCCGTGAATGAATCGTTTTTATATGCTTCTAAAAGAGCTCTAAGTGTTAAATCGGGGAATAGATTCTGAAGATCTTGTTCGGTTTTGCCATCTGTGATGAGGACAGCCGATTTTTGGCATGTAAAATAAAATTGTGGATCATAATTAAGTGCTGCGACAAGAAGATCTGATGTCGGCATATCTGTTGCGTCAAATAGATATGTCGCAACCGGCTTAGATTCTATTTCTTCTTTATGAGAGATCCAACAATCCACTTGCCACAAATAACGAGGCATCTGATAACTTAAGAATTCTAATTTGTTTTCTTTCGGTATATGTATGTGATTTGACAGGACATTGTGTTTTAGATCATTGACATATGTTAGTCTAATATCCCAAACTAAATTATACCCATTGGTTCTCCAAAAATCTCCTAAGAGGGAGTTGATGGATGATGTGAAGTTCCAGATTGATGCAAAACGCACCCGTATTTTTTTATAGCATGGGATTATGAGGGTGGTAGGAGTTGCATATATTGCGTCTTCTTTGTTTTTATAGTAGTTCCATCTTGTCTCAAGATGCTGCCAGTACTCACCTCTGGATGTCATTGATGCAAATGGACCAATTTGATCATCGTGAACATAAAATTTGGATATTCCAGATGCGATCATAAACAATGGATCTAATTTCAAACCATGTGATGAGATGTTGTCAGAACTGAATTGTGGGATTTTGTTAGTGTTTATATTATAGCCTGCTATTACTACCGCATGATCTCCGATTGGGAATTTCTTGAGCTTGCCATTTGCTTGACCTGTTTCATTTTGATAACGCAGTGTCATGCCAAGTATCACAGGTAGTCCAATGTTAAGGTATGCCCGCACAAGTGCTTTCGTATAGCTGATTGAACGAAACTCCAGCATTAATGGATCAAGACCTTCTTCCTTGATGGCTGATGCCATTTGAGGTAGATATAATCCTTTGTCAAGAATATTGCTTGAATGGGATGAAGCTATAACTTTTCGTGCATTCTCGGTTATGTGAAAAGGAGAGTGAATATCTTCAATATCCTTTTGCCCTACAGCATGAAATGCAGACCATAAAGCAGATGTGGCACATGCGGATATGACTTTGTCTTGCTCTTGATATGCGATTGATTTTACGATTAATTCTTCTCCTAAGAGATGTGCTTTGTAATCTTTAAGCACAGGGAATATCCGATTCTTGCCTTCTTCTGGAGGATAAGTTTTCAAGCATACCTTTCCCAACATTGCCTGTGGGATTGGACGCAAGACAATAAATCCAAGATAGCTTTCTTGTAATGAACGCTTATCGGTCTCTCTGTTAGATGTCAGAAGAAGACGCTCTTTGATGTGCTTTTCGGATATTTTATGGGAAAAGAAGTGCAATCTATGGCATTTCTTTGGATAATCATTAAAACATCTTGCGTAATGTCCGCAGTAATCTTCAATGAAATTCCTGTCGACATACTCACATTCAATAATTACACTTGTTGCCCCTATTTTCTTTAGGTAATCATCAAGATAATGGAATCTATCGTTTCGGATAAAAGTTTTAACTCTCCTCTTGAAATCATCAGGAAGATATTGAAAGAGATCTGATATCGATGTAAATTCTTCGCAGAAAACGATAGGTTTCACATTAAAGATTTGGATAATAGGTTAACAGGAAAATGGAGTTGTAAGATATTTCCTTGATACGCGGGAAGCAGATTCGATATGCTGGTAATCAAGATGAAGGTTCCTGCATTTTACCATAATGTCATGTGATGGATTCCCGGCGTGGAAAGCTTCCTCATATTTGTGCCATGGAATCTCACAACTACGATGGAGAGAGGAACTATCTGATTTTCTGTTGGCCATGATATTTATGATATATGTAGTAATAACGGCTAAAAATCTAAATTGTTGTTTTGGAACTGGTTTTAAATTAAACAGTTTCTTAGATTGGTTCACTTAAATCATTGATATAGTCAATGCCTGAAGAGGAATTGTAAATTATATTCATTTTTTTAGTGAAGAGGTGCTTGCGTTCCAAACTTAAAAATCTGGTGCCTGCATATCTGACATCTGTATCTGATGTGGATCTGACACTCTCTATTGAGATCTCTTCGGTGTTACAATTTAGTTTGAAATTAACTTTTGAATCTGTTATTGCATCAATTTCATTATTAACGGATATTTGGGCTGTCACTCCACTTTTTTTGCTTCTTACCGAGATGAAATCTTTTGCAGATATGATTGAATACGCGAGCCAATAACGAGATTCCCATAATCCTATTTCACTCAATTTTAGGAGAAATGGTTTGATTTCACCTTCAATTGAGACAAATCTTTGCTCGTTATCAAGCAATCCTCGGAAATATAGAGATCCTCTGTGCTGAAATGTAATGGATGCACCATTTTCAATGACAGGATTATCACAAGAAGCATTGAGAGCATTATTAAATTTCACGCCTCGATAATCTTCCATAAACTCGGGTGTCTTAGAAGATTCAATGGTGAATTCTCGTTTCAAATTGGAGATATTTTGAATATTACCGACATAACACCATTGCATTTCTTCCCAGTACCCATAATCACCCAAATGTATCGGAGTGCCAGGGATTGCAGGATAAATGCCATTGTCAAATTTCAAAGGATCCATACCTCATTACTCATCAGGACACAAAACAGATTTGTTTTGGTTAGACTTTTCTTAATTATTGACAAATTTACAAATAAAATTTCATATTTGCTATTTATTTTTAAAAATATGGTATTTTATTGTAAATTGTATGCAATTAAGGTTGCATGGTCCACTCCCTTATTCCGCTTCATTTAGGTGCGGAATAAGGGAGTGGAGTGCGTTAGCGCGTCGTGGCGGAGGAGTCGGTGTCGGGCGCTTTGTCGATGAGGTCGAGGAATTGGTCGAGTTTGGGGGTGATGATGATCTCGGTGCGGCGGTTCTCCTGGCGTCCGGCGGCGGTGGCGTTGGTGGCTATGGGGTTGTATTCACCTCTGCCGCCTGCGGTGAGTCGGGAGGGGTCAATGCCGAAGTCGTTCTGCAGCGCCTGCACAACTGAGGATGCGCGAAGCGCGGAGAGGTCCCAGTTGTTGCGGATATTGGTGCGCGAGATGGGGACGTTGTCGGTGTTGCCCTCTACCAGCACGTCGTAGTCTTTATAATCCTTGATGATCTTGGCAATCTTGCCGAGAATGTCCATGGCGGCGGGGGAGATGTCGTAGCTGCCGCTTTTGTAAAGCATGTTGTCGGCAAGGGAGATATAGACCACTCCTTTCAGCACTTTGACATCAACGTCTTTCAGTTCGTCGGTGTTGAGCGAACGGGTGAGGTTGTTGGTGAGCACCATGTTGAGGGAGTCGGATTTGGATTTCGCCTCGACAAGCTGTTTGATGTATTTGTTGGAGGCGTTGATTTCGTCAACGAGTTTTGAGATGTTGACGCTTCCTTGATGATTGTTTGCCATTGCCTGGTCGAGGGAGGTCTTGATTGCGGAATATGCTTCCTTGAGATCGGCGTTCTGCGCCTTTAGATCCTTGATCATGACTTCCATACTCTTGGTGTTGGCGTTGCATTCTATCAGCCCTTCGTTGGCGGTGCGATATTGGTCCGCCATCTGATTATACTTCTTGTTGGTGACGCAGCTGCCGAGTGTAAGGGCAAATATTGCGGCAGCTCCTAAGATGATTCTGCTTTTCATAAACCGGTGTTTTTCAAAATTAAATATAGTGAGACTCAGCACCGTTTTTGCGGAGGAGCCTCACTATTATAATTCAGAATCACCCGATTATGTTCACGCTATGTTTTTGTAATCGCGGAGGAAGGCGAAGAGTTGCTGGAGTCCGATGGCAAATCCTATCGAGCCGCCGATGATCATTCCTAACATGATGTTTTCGTCCCATCCAGTGAAATTGGCGAGTATGCACACTATGGCGATAGCCATTGGGATGAGGATGACGATGAATTGCAGATGTTTCTTGCGGTAGTAATGCGCTTTCTCGATCACTTCGGAGACTGGCATGTGGAGGCAGTCGATGGTGTCGAGTCCGCGATAGAGCCAAGTGTCCATGAATCCGCAGGTCAGGAAATACACGATGAAGGCGAGGGTGATCCATATTCCTCCTTTCATGGGGAAAATGCTCGGCAGCATGAACACAAACGAGAGCGGGAGCATGGTGAATCCCAATGTTGCGAAGCGACGATAGCGGTTGCGGAGACGTTCGAGGGAGGTGAGGGGGTTGCCGTTTCTGAATTCGGTCAGCAAACGGTCATTTTCGGTCTGGAGAGAGGTGGCGGTTTCGCGCCAAGCGGATTTCATGTCTTGTGTGGTCATATATTTTTCTTTAGTTTCTCTTTGATGCGGTGGAGGCGCGTGGCAACTGTGTTGCGGGGAAGTCCCATCACGGCGGAGATGTCGTCGTAGGAGGCTTCGTCGAGCCACATCAGGATCATTGCCTTGTCTTCGGGGTTAAGTTTTGATATCAAGCGGTGTAGCATCTCGATGCGTTCGCGGTCTTCGGAGGGTTCGTCGCTGACAAGATCATATAGCTTGTCAAGACTTTCCGATTCTCGGCTGTGGCGCATCTGTTTCCGTATCGTAGACACGCAGGAGTTGAGCACTACGCGGTATATCCATGTGCGAGGAGAGGATTCCCCTTTGAATCCTGCCATGCCGCGCCATATGTTAAGAAGAGCGTCTTGCCGGAGGTCGTCATATTCAGCGATAGAGCATGAGTAGGAGAAGCAGATGGCGGAGATTGTGGATTCTTCCTGACGAATAATGGATAGGAAGCGGGCTTCCTGCGCGCTATCCACCGCCTGGCGGTGGGTCACAGTGGAAGACGCCAGGAAACGGCGTGCCATCGAGAGAAGGGAATCGACGGCTCTTACGGCAGTCAGCACCGGCGGATCATATGGGATAGAAATTGCGGTCATCATTAATTGTTTTTTTCTTCCGAGGGAAGATTTGTTTTCAAAATTAATCAATCGCAACATTAGACGCAAACCCTCTCGCGAAAGTTTCAACCCAGTCTGAGAAAAAAGGTTTTATCAAAGATTAAAAACACAATTAAAGCACAATTAAAAACACAGAGGAACAGAGGGACAGAGTTTTAGATTAATGTTTAATGTGAAATGAGCAATGAGCAATGAGCAATGTTTAATTAGACGGCACTGAGGCATCTCGCGATGCTGACAGAGGCACAGAGTTTGAGGGCATCGGTCTCTGAGTCTCCGTTAGGTCGTTTACGACCCTCAGTGCCTTAAAGTTTTAGCATGGTTTTGCATCTAAACCTCTGTCCCTCTGTGTCTCTGTGTTATGATTTTCTTGATATTTGAAAATTTGAAAAAAATTTCATAACTTTGTCAGAGTGTTTTCAGAAAGCAACAATAACAATTATAAACAATTTCGTGATGAAACTTTTTAAGTTAACCTTTTTAACGGCGGCGCTCGGTTGCGCTGTCGCAATGAATGCGCAGTCTGTGCATAAATCCCAGCTTCCGGTGAAACCGGGAAAGGGTGTGACGGTTGCCGGCACTGTGGAGTGTGACGGTAAACCTGTGGCAGGGGTAACCGTATCGGATGGTTATGAAGTGACCAAAACCGATAAGAAGGGTGCCTATTATCTCAAGTCGAAGAAACAGAATCCACAAGTGTTCATGACCATACCTTCCGGTTATGAGGCGGTGCGAGAAGACGTGATGCCTCAGTTCTGGGCAGATTTCACACTTCCCGCTGATCAGTATGAACGCCATGACTTCCGTTTGAAAAAGGTTGACAATAAGAACCACGCTGTCATTTTCCTTGCCGATATTCATCTTGCCAATGAGCGCAATGATGTGGATATTTTCTCGGGTCCTTATGTAGATAAAATCAAGGAAGAGGTCAAGACGCTCAATGCCGCAGGCATTCCGGTGTACACAATCAATCTCGGTGACGGCTCCTGGGATCTCTACTGGTATGCTCATGAATTTGCGATAGGGGATCTCCGCACTGCCCTCAATGATGCCGAATATCCGACGGCTTTCTACAATGTGATGGGTAATCATGACAACGATGGAGCCACACCTGTAGGAGAAGGTGTTGATTACCGTGCTTCTCTTCCATATCAGAAGGCTTTCGGTCCGCGCTATTATTCGCAGAATATAGGGGACGTGCATTACGTTTTTCTCGACAATATAGAATATATCAACGATCCGCTGAAGGCTGAAAGCTATCCCGGCATCTCTGGTCGGCGCAACTATAACGAGACTTTCACACAGGAACAGCTCGACTGGCTCCGCAAGGATCTCGCCAATGTAAACTATGACACTCCGGTGGTGGTGAGCATGCATTGTCCGTTGCTTCGGTGGAAAAACAATGACGGGACTGCTTATCGGTTTAAACCGGAAGAGAAAAGCTCACGCGAACTGGTGTCGATATTGAAACCGTATAAGAATGTGCATACATTCTCGGGGCATTCTCATCGTCAATGCCTTGTGCGCATGCCGGAGGAAGAGCAGAATCTTATGGATCACAACATATCGGGTGCTTGTGGAGCATGGTGGCGCACGAGGGCAACGGGTCTGAAGAATCTTTGTCCTGATGGCACTCCAGCGGGTTATGAGGTGATGTCGGTGAACGGACCGGATCTCAAATGGCAACACAAAGCTTTCGAATATGGTCCTGAGAAGCAATTCTTTGTTTGGGATATGAACGGGGTAAAGGATTATTTCGCCAACAATCGTGAGATGAAGGCTTTCCGTAAGAATTATCCGAAATGGACAGACTACGGCGACGTGCCTGACAATTATGTTTACGTGAATCTTTGGGCTTGGGATCCAAAGGGAAAACTTACCATCACCGAAAACGGCAAGGAACTTCCTGTGGAAATCGTGACGGAAGAAAATCCTCTTTACGTTGCATCGTATATGGTGCGCAACACCATCTGGCTCAATCAGGTAGAGAACAAGGGCTATCAACATCCCCGTAAATTCCAACTCTTCCGCGCGAAGGCATCGACAGCGGATGCTCCGATTGTTGTAAGCTGGACAGATTGTTTCGGCAAAGAAACAAAGGAGACGTTGAAACGCCCCGCGGTGTTTGCGCCGGAGGAGCTTTAAAGAATGTTTAATGTTGAATGGGTAATGTTTAATGGATTAGAGCGGTAAAATATGTGGATACTGCTTGCGGTATGCTCGGCTCTCGGGCTGGGATTTTATGACATAATGAAGAAACGGTCGGTACGTGATAACAACGTGCCGACTGTGCTTTTGCTTAACACTCTCTTCGGCACGCTGCTGATGTCGCCCGTGATCATAATGAATCTTGTCGATGGCGGTTTCGGGCTTAACAATACCATTATCGGGCATCTGCAGATTGTGCTGAAAGCCGTGATAGTGTTGAGTTCATGGATCCTGGGTTATTTCTCAATCAAACATCTTCCCCTCACAATCCAGGGCCCAATCAACGCATCGCGTCCCGTGATAGTGCTTGTCGGAGCATTGTTGGTATTTGGCGAAAGGCTGAACCTGCTGCAATGGTGCGGTATTCTGCTTGGTTTCGCGTCTTTGTTCATGATAAGCAGAATCGGGGCATCGGAAGGGTTCTCGCTGAAACGCAGCAAATGGCTGTGGATGGCAATCGGAGCCACGACACTTGGAGCCGTCAGCGCTCTGTATGACAAATATCTGCTGCGCAGTTACGAACCCTTGGAAGTTCAGGCATGGAATTCCCTCTATCAGATGATAATAATGGGGATAATTCTGTTAGTGCTGATGCAGACCGGTAATGCCGGCGGTAAATTCCAATGGCGCTGGTCGATCCTTGGGATATCCGTGTTTCTAACTGCAGCGGATATAGCTTACTTCTACTGCCTCTCGCAGCCCGATTCGATGATATCCGTAGTGTCTATGATAAGACGCGGGAGCGTGCTTGTCTCCTTTGCCTACGGTGTGTTCGTGCTCCACGAACGACACGTGCGCCAGAAACTCATCGACCTCGGCATCCTCCTCGTCAGCCTACTTCTGCTGATCCTCGGCTCATAAACAGTTGGTAGTGTCGAAAATTTAGATTATATTTGTAACATGACCAACTTTTTACAGCGCATATTATCCATTATAATATTACTCACCTTTCCATTGTTGATTAAAGCTGAGTATTTCCGACACCTGACACTTGACGATGGCTTGAGTCATCTCTCCGTCATGTCGATTTCCCAAGACAAAATCGGACGGATATGGCTGGGAACCCGCGAGGGTGTCAATATATATGACGGCATGACAATCCGTTCATATAAAGGATTTGTTGAAAATCCCAATGACTCCAAGAATAAAGTTTGGATTGGAAATTTTGTGCATGGAATTTATCCCGATTCGGTTGGCAATATGTTTCTACATATCGACGGCGATATCATCAAGTTTGATTTGAAGAAAGACCGGTTCAGCAGATTCACCGATGCCGGGAATGTAAAGGCCATTGCCAGCCACGGCGGGTCAATATATTTTATTACGGGCGATTCGCTGATGGTAAAGACGGCAGCCGAGGATCGCGTGAGCTATCTGTTTCCCATGCATCTTCCGCCCGACAACAATCACCTTTCGGCTGATAACAAATCTTTCTATGTCGGCAATGATCTTGGGTTGCATATTTTTGATAAAAAGACGGGTGCGGAGCGCATACTGATGCATAATAAACCTATTCAGTCAACACTTGTCGGCAGTGATGGCTCGCTGTGGATCAGTGCGAAATATGGCGGTTTGTATAGATTGCGTCCCGGCGAAAAGGAACCGTGGCAGGTGTCTGTGCCTTCTGTGGGATGGAAAGCCGCCGGGTCAATTCAGAGCCGCAATGCCATCGAAGACCTGGAAGGGAAGATCTGGTATGGCTCGTTCACCGGAATATTCTGTTACGATCCATCCACCGGTCAGACCCGACATGTGGAGATTCCAGCCAATGTCGGAGTGCTTGCCCACAGCTCCATATTCGGAATGTTCTGTGACCGTATCGGAAACATATGGGTCGGTACATATTACGGTGGTGCCAATTATTTTACTCCACGAAACGAGTTGTTCGTTAACTTCAACTATCGCAAAGATATACATGCCGGACTCAACACCTCTTTTGTTATAGATATGGCTGTTGACCGAGATGGAAGGCTGTGGTTTGGAGCCGACGGTTCGGGCGTGACATGTGTCGACAAAAACTGGAATATACTCAAACGCCTATCTACCGTAAACGGAGATGTGGCGCTTCGTCAGGACAATATCAAGACAATGGTTATTGACAGCCTTACCAACAAGCTTTATATCGGAACGCATATGGGTGGACTGTCGATCTACGATATTGACAACAACAGGATAAGCAATCTTATAGATAATCCTAACCTGAAAAACAATCCGGGTAATGTCATCCATGATTTGAAGATTTATGGTCGCAATCTCTATATTACGTCGCGTGTGGGGATTTTGAGAATGAATCTCGATTCAGGAGAATTAAATCATATTGATTCTCCTCAGTCTCCTTATAAATTGGATTTGGATCCGAAAGGAGATATTTACGTCATAAACTATGACGGCAATATGATCTATCGCATTAAAAATCCGGAGAAGCCTGATTCCCGCTGTGAGGTTTTCGCAGACTTCAGACATAATTCCTCCTCTATGAGTGCAATCAGTTGCACTGCCAAGGGGTTATCCGTTGGCACAAAAGGCTCAGGTATTCTATTTTTTCCTGACTACAAGAATAAATGGATACGCATAGATGCTGAAGGAGAAAAAATATCAGACAGTTATTGCTATAATCTCACGCGCGACAAGGATGGCAATCTCTATTGTCTCACCCAAAATCATATCGTGAAGATAGATGTCAACGGGAACATAGATCAGATAGCGTTTTCCAACTATTTCCCTGACTCACACATAGTGAGCGAATGCGCCCTCAGAGTTCTCGACAACGGGGAAATACTTGTCGGAAGCACAGTGGGGATAACGCGAATGAACCGTAATATCTTCCAGAGCAGCGATGATGTGGGAGGGAGGGAAAAGATCTATTTTTCCAATATCAAGGTCAACGGGCATAATGTCTCTCCCGATTCAAAGGACGGGATTATAGACTGTTCTCTTCCTTATGCCTCAACCATAATCCTTCCGCATAATAACAACAGTCTCACCCTTGATCTTGGCATTCGTGATTATAGCGTCTCTACCGGATGTCCGATTATAGAGTATAAGCTTGATGGCATTGACAACAAATGGCAATCGACCGACAAAGGAGAGATACACTACACCTCTCTTTCTCCGGGAAGCTATCGCCTGCATGCCCGCATTTTAGGAAGCGACGATGAAATCACTCTGGATGTCAAGGTGCGCCACGCATGGTATGACACGTGGTGGGCGTGGCTGATCTATTTCGTAATAGTGGGAGGCACAACATGGCTTGTTGTTCACAAGGTCCGCAGTGCTCGTCGCCTTAAATCATCGCTGCGTAAGGAGCAGGAGGAGAAAGAGCGTATCGAGGAAGTCACTCATGAGAAATTGGTTTTCTTCACTAATGTCAGCCATGAATTCCAGACTCCTCTGACATTGATTATGAGCCATGTCGATCTGCTTTTGGCGAAATATAAAGGAAACGTTGAACTTACCGACGAGCTTTCAAGAATACGTCGGCAGTCGAAGCAATTGAGCGGACTTATCACACAATTATTGGAATTCCGCAAATTCTCTCAGAATTATCAGAAAATGCATATCGGGCGTCATAACGCCTCCATGCTTCTGCAAGGTGCTGCATTGCCATTTGTGGATCATGCCACAAAACGTTGCATAACATTCATGGTGAATATACCCGATGAAGATCCGTATGGATACTATGATGCGGATTTGATGAAAAAGGTGATTGTCAACCTAATATCAAATGCCTTCAAGTATTCGCCCGACGGCAGCCGCATCTCGTGCAGTGTCGCCACTGACAACGAGGGGAGACTTGTGTTCAGTGTCTCGGACACCGGTAAGGGTATTTCGGAGAACGATCTGCCTTATATTTTCGACAGGTTCTATAACGGAACGTCAAAGAGTCACCTTAACGACAGTGCGGATTCCCACACAACGGGGATAGGGCTCGCATATGCAAAGTCGATTGTAGAAAGTCATCATGGAGAATTGTCGGTGGTTAGTTCTCCGGAGAAGGGGAGTACATTCACGGTTATTATTCCAGCTACAAAAGAAGCGTATGCCGCCGACAGCAACGTGTTGTTTGATTCATATGAGGTTGATGATACGGAAGGCATGCAGGATGAAACTGCACCGGTAGAAGTAAAGCCTGAAGACGAGCCGACAGTAGGCGATAAAGAGAAAACAATTGTTTCCGAATCAGATGAAGAGAAACCGCTTATACTGATAGTGGAAGACAATGCGGAATTGCGTTACAATCTTGAGAGAATCTTTGCGCGGTTTTACCGCACTGAAGTGGCGGCTGATGGCGCGGAAGGTCTTGCAAAGGCGCAGGAACGCAATCCTGACATTATTGTTTCTGACGTGATGATGCCGGTGATGAGCGGAACGCAAATGTGCCGGAACATAAAGAGCGACATTCAATTGTGTCATATACCCGTTGTGTTGCTCACTGCGCTTGGCGCAACACAATCACAGTTGGAGGGACTACAGGCGAATGCCGATGAATACATCACCAAACCGTTTGACACATCGTTACTGATAGAGCGGGTGCAGAATCTGCTGCGCAACAGACGGTTGCTGCATGAAAGTTTCCAGCACAAGCCTTTGTCGCAGATTGATCTGTCGGGTATAGGGTCAATAGACAGGGATCTGTTGAAACGCACCACAGCCATCATCGACAAGAATATAAGTGATATTGATTTGGATATTGCGTTCATATGCCGAGAGTTGGGCTTGTCGCGCACTGTGTTTTTCAATAAATTCAAAAGCTTGTCGGGAATGACCCCCAACAACTTCATCATGATTCACCGCCTAAAATTTGCGGCCACGCTTTTGAAAACGCAGCCGCAGTTGAATATTGCAGAGGTAGCTGATTTGTCAGGCTTTTCAGGAACTGATTATTTCCGACGTTGTTTCAAGAAACAATTCGGCGTTTCGCCTCAGCAATATAAAAACAATCCAACCTAAAACAAAAATTACCTTATTTTTTACTTTGGCTGCAGTTGCGAGCAACAGCAGCTACGGAATTTTAACTTTGACTGCAGTTGCGAGCAACAGCAGCTACGGATTGATTCAATTCTTTTTGATGGAGAGCAGCCTGAAGGTGTCTGCTATGGGCAGTAATCTGCCGTTTTTGAACTGTAGTTCTATCACGGCTGTACGCCGTGGATAGGGTTTTGTCTTGTCGTGATGGACGTGAAACACATACATCAGCCGTCCATCCTTATCGTAGAAAATATCTCCATGTCCGGGACCATTCTCTTTGACCACATCTTTAGAGATGATAGGAAGAATCGGTTTGGTCCATGGTCCGAGAGGCGACTTTGCAGTTGCCACTCCTATGGCATACTGAACATCGTTGCATCCGTTGGCTGAATAGAGCATGTAATATGTTCCATCATGTTCGATTACAGCCGGACCTTCGACGATTTTTTGATTTCGCGGATTATCTATTTCCCACCCGGTCAGGTCAGTCTTAAAGCATAGTTTCTGAGTGTCCCGTTCGATCTCTTCAAGATCTGCGGTCATTTTGGCAGCCAGAATATCCTGACTGCCGGAATAACGGTTAGACCAATAGATATAAGGCGTGCCGTCACGGTCGAAAAACACAAACGGATCTATCTCCTGTTCTTTCGAAGGTATAGCCTCCATTGTAGTTTCCTTGAATGGACCGAGTGGCGAGTCTGCCTTTGCATGCACCAGGTAGTTGTCTCCGGCATAAAAGATATGATACCTGCCATTGTGCTTGAATACCTGTGGCGCCCAAAACCTTTTCTCGACATGGCAAGATTCCCCCTTTTTAAGGGCGTAGTTGCCGACGATGTTGCCTAACGGACCCTCCCAGTTCTCCAAATCTTTCGAGCGATATGCCTGGAAGCCCGTGGAGAGCGAAGTGCCGTAAAGGTAATAATAGTCTCCATCGAGCATTATAGTCGGGTCTGCGAGATAGATATAATCTGTTTCTACTGTGATATCGGTTGTCTTGGCTGCATGGACTCCAGCCCATGCAACCAAGACAAATGCTGCAGATATTAGCTCCCTGATAAATTTCATCCGGATCAATGCTTGATTACTTTGGTTGCCTTGTTGCCGGATACGCGAATATAGACACCGTTTCCGGGATTGGCAATCTCAACGCCCTGAAGGTTGTAATAGTGCGCAGGTGCATCCTCGGCTGCCTCGATCTCAGCAACACCACTGCCATGATTACCCTGACCCTCTTTAACTGAAAGCAGCATCATGTTCAGGTCAAGAGAAATATTGAATAATCCATATTGCGTTGCTTGCCAGGCATGATAATAAGACCAAGGAACAAACTTGAATTCGTCTTCATCGTTAACGGTAAATGGAATCTTTTGGCTGGAAGAATAAACGGGAGCCATATCAAGTGTATATGTATTCTCAGCATTCTGCAAAGTGATGCGCAGCATTTTATCATCTGTTATTGTCAGGTTGTCATGAAAATAAACACCGGGGTTTGCAGCATCCTTTTCGAGTTTCACACAATAATTCCAGTCGCCGGATATTCCTCTCAGACCGGGACCACGCACCCAGATGTCGCCGTCATAGTCGCACAATTCAAATTCAAAAGCGGTGCTCATGATTCCGGGTGTGCCACAAACACCGACAGTAGCTCCTTTGAGCACGTCTGCGATGTCAGAGTCTTGAACATCATTGTTATTGTCGAGCGCACATAATCTGTGGCTTTCTTGATTGAGTGAAATCTGAAATCCGATGCCTTGTTTGCTTGCATCGTCATTAGGTACCCAATGCCCGAGGCATGTAGGAGTTTTGCCATGTCCGTTAGATACAAATTCAGGTTTGTCGCCGAAAGCTATTGTTCCGACTGATTTGGTGTCATCGTAGGATGTTTCCACGATATATTTACCCGAGGATTTCTGAACCAGGAAGAATCCGGGGTAGGTGGCAGGGCGCCCGTCTGCCCAGTTGGAATGGGTAGACTGAATCATATAGAACACCTGGCTGTCGTCATTGTCAGCCTCTTCAACGAGAATTGGTTTGTCTGTGCCGCCGATAACGAGCCCTGATGCACTTCTGATTTTGATTTGAAGAGCGTTCGTGTAATCAGTATCATCTGCATAGGATGATAACGCCGCGAATGCAGCGAGTGAAAGAAGTAAAAATTTAGCTTTCATAATAATTGATTTTAATTATGTAAAAAACTTACTTATTGTTGTTTAATATAAAATCTATAATGATCTTTGAGTCTTTTGTTTTTGCTGATAAGTGATATTTTCAAGATCTCCTTACCCCATACATTGATGAATTTGGGGTCGGTGAGAACCTGATTGATAATGTAAGTTTCAAATTGAGTAGAATCAAACGAGAGAAGAGCTTCTTTTCCGTCGGCTTTGATAACTATTTTGCCTGGAGCAATGACTTTTGCTTCTCCTCTCGTGAGAAAGTTGACTGTGTTGGGCGTTTCGGCATGCGTAAGCTCAAAACGGTCGTCTATCGTTACTTGTTTGTCCTTGATGCTGTAGGATCGAGTCCAGTCCTTTATTCCCGCTGATTCCGGGTAGGCATCCTTCAGATTTAGTTCGAAGTGACCTTTGCGCGCCTTGACATCAGAAGCATGATATTGAGCACCGAAGCATTGTTCTTTCCCATTGATTACAGGCAGATTGTGCCAACCGCTTTGCATTGCCCAGATTTTATAGCGGTCTTTGCTGAATGTCTGGCGGGTATATGTGCCGACTCCGGCATCGATTATCAATGGAGTATTGTCGAGCCATACCGAGAAAGTGCCGACATCGTTGTGGTTGTGGCTCTCATTGTTGTTTCCATCTTTTGCAGCAAAGAATAATCCGCCGGGTGTAGACATTGCATAGAATCCGGTTTCGGGATAATATGTGTAGTCGGGACGCACGTAAGGAAGGTCATACTTGCTGATTTCGTCTTCAATAGGCAGAGAGGTGAGGATTGAAAAGAGACTGCTGTTTTTTATTGCCGGATCCATGCGATAGAGCATTGCTCCGAAACTCTTCAGCAAGTCAGAGTCAACAGCCTTTCCGTAGCGGAATGCGAGCCGCGCGTCAAGATTCACTCTGGCGGCAGCGTCTGCAAAATTCACAACCCAACGGTCGCCGACCCATGCGCGTGCCAGATATTCACCCATATCGCGTATTAGTTGCTCCTTATGGATGTCTACGCCACCACCGGTTGCAAGACTTATCAGGTCGATATAATCCAGAGTCTTTCCTGCGGCATGTTTCCAATAGACCGGTCCTTCCTCGCATGCTCCATCACTTTTGATATAACCGAAATAGTGATCCATAGCTATCATCGTGTCATATACGATGTCGACATAGCGGTCAAGATCATCCTCAATTATCATTGCGGTCAGGAGCACATTACTCAGGCACCATGGTGTCCAATTGTTGAGCATGTGCCCGTCATAGTTCTTGACGGGATTCCACCATACGTTATCATTTTCGAGATAAGGATCCAGAATGCGTGATTTGAGCTCATGACGCAGACGGCGGCTAATCTCGGGATCGATCTTGTCGAACTCCGGTTTCATGAAATAATATACCCATGAGTAGAGATTTCCCATGTCGCCGGCATTGAGGTCGACGATATGTTTGTCGTAAGGCTGGATGGCATTTCCATTGTTCTGAGAGGGGATATGGGCGCTCAGTGCCCAGGTTGTCATTTCGGCACCCGCATAGACCCCGTTGACAAGTTGGTCAATAAACTGCCCTTTCCCTTCAGCAAGTTCTGCCATCAGCAAATCTGTGACAGCCCGATTGTTCTCAGCAACGATGCCCTCCATCACGGAGCGGTTGCCGCTCCGCAGGAATTCGATATAATCCGTGGCATTTACCCTTTGCCATGGGTATGACAAACGTTTTTCACCTTTAGCTATATACAGCTCCTTGTTTTTGCCAAGCAGCTTTTCCCACGCCTCCCTGTCGGCATACGGCGGAAGCCATATCCTGTTGCGCGTAGTGTCAAGCATTGTCTTAAGCTGCGGCTTAGTTGCGCGTGATGTCAGCAGATTGCGCGTGGCGTAAGCCTTCCCGCAAATCGGGAACAAAATTGTGAGAAGGATTACAATCGAGCTAATGTATAATCGTTTGTTCATACCCATGATAAAGTCACCGTTACGTTGTATCAGTCGTAGTTTACTTTATGATAACCTTGTCGGCTTTGTTTCCCGAAACGCGGATGTAAATGCCATTTTCGGGATTGGCTATCTCAACGCCCTGAAGGTTAAAATAGCGTGCGGAAGCATCATCTGTCTCAGCAACCTCAATTTCCTCAATGCCTGTTTTATCGCTTTCTTTCAGAGAGACGCGCATGGTGTTCAGATTGAGATTCAGGTTGAAAAATCCCGTTTTAGGAGCCCGCCAGTTATAATAGAACTGGAACGGTATGAACTGGAAATCATTTCCTGTCTCGCCATTGAAGACAACTCTGTTAGTGTCCACAATAGTTTCCTGCTCAGGTATCGAAGATAAATTGAGCGTATAGGTGTTGTCGTCATTTTGCAGAGTCAGACGCAAAGCCTTCATATCATTAACAATTATTTTGTCATGATAGTAAACTCCGGGATTTTTTGCGTCTTTTTCAAGTTTGACACAATTGTTCCAACCAGCGCTCAGTCCGGGACCGCGCAACCACACATCACCTGTGTAATTATACAATTCAAATCGAAAATCACTTCCATTTGCCCCGGCTGTTGCTGTTGTCCCTAAGTTATTCTGATTGAAAGCACATAGCCGGTTGCTGCTCATGTTGAGGCATATATGAAATGGGATGCCTGCATCTTTAGCATTATCATTCGGCACCCAGTTGCCGTTTGAGTCGGTGAAATTGTCGGAATATGCTAATGTGCCGACATTTGCGGCGGCATCAAAGGAATTTTCAATAAGATACTTGCCCGAAGATTTCTGAATCAGATAGAAACCGGGATAGGTAGCTGGGCGTCCGTCGCTCCAGTTATTGTAGGAGGTCTGGGAGATATAGAACACCTGGCTGTCGTCATTATCATCAACCGCAACGAGTGTAGGTGTGTCTGTGCCACCAACAACGAGACCTGAATCGTTCTTGATTCTGACCTGTATGCATTTCGATAAATCGATAGGATCAACCACCGCTTTTGTGAGATTAAGGAAGCGGAAGGAACCCTCAACGGGAACGAGCTGCCCATCCTTGAATTGGAGTTCCATCATGACTGTGCGCCGAGGGTAGACGGAAGTGTCATCATGATGAACATGAAACACATACATCAACCGTCCCTCTTTATCGTAAAAGATATCGCCATGACCAGGACCATTCTCGTTCACTGTTTCCGCTGAGATTATGGGAGATTTCGGTTTTGTCCACGGTCCTAAAGGAGAGGTGGCAGTTGCCACGCCGACGGCATATTCCACATCATCGCAGCCATTGGCTGAATAGAGCATATAGTATGTGCCGTCATGTTCGATGACTGCCGGACCTTCCACTATTCTGTGGTTTGCCGGATTCGCAACTTCCCATCCTGTTGTATACCATTTGAACAAAGTTTTCTGCGTGTCTCGTTTGATATTTTCGAGGTCATCGGTCATCTGCGCTCCAAGAATACTTTGAGTGCCGGAAACGCGATTTGACCAATAAATATAGGGTGTGCCGTCATGGTCGAAAAATACAAACGGGTCTATCTCCTGTTCGTTCGCCGGTATTGCCTTCATTGTATTTTCGCGGAAAGGACCTAACGGCGAATCCGCAGTTGCATGCACGAGGTAATTGTCTCCAGCATAGAAGATATGATATTTGCCATTGTACTTGAACACTTGAGGTGCCCAGAACCTATTCTCTACATGACAGGATTCTCCTTTTTTGAGAACGTAATTGCCGGTGATGTTGCCTAACGGTCCTTCCCAGTTCTCCATGTCGGTAGACCGATAAGTCTGGAACCCGTTGGAAAGGGAAGTGCCGTAAAGGTAATAGTAGTCGCCATCGAGCATTATTGTGGGGTCGGCAATCAGGAGAGAGTTGGGCTTGGCAGCCGATCTTGTTTCCTGTCCATATCCCACGCTGATCGTTGAGACGGCAAATGCTGTGATAAGAAGTTGTTTTATAAATCTCATAGAATGCAAATTCTAATTAAAACTAATGTTTAACGACAACTTTTGTAGCTTTGTTGCCTGAGACGCGGATGAAGATGCCGTTTTCAGGGTTGGCAACCTCAACGCCCTGAAGGTTATAGTAGTGAACAGGAGCATTCTCTTCAGCTTCGATTGATTCAATGCCTGTCGGTATTGGGTTATATTTTGCCAAAGAGAGCTTCATATTGTTAAGATCGACAGTAAGGGGAGTTACACCACTATTCTTAGCCTGCCACATATGACCAAATTGCCAGGGAACGAATCGGATGTTATGCCCATTTGCAGAATCAAAGGAAACTTTATTGTTCGCCGGCTTATTTGCATCAGGTTCCTGATTCGGTATAGCCGATAAATTTAGTGTGTATGTATCGTTTTCATTCTGCAAATTCAGACGTAAACCCTTTGTATTATCATTTATATTAATTCCGTCATGATAATAGATTCCGGGATTTGCTTCATCTTTTTCAAGTTTGACACCATTGTTCCAGTCTCCGCTTGTACCGCTGATGCCGGGACCGCGCAGCCACACATCACCTGTGTATCTGTATATTTTGATTCTGAAACCGGCACTTGCCACACCTTCCGTATCTTTGTGAACCGTACCCACGGATGTCCCCACAATGACTTTAGCTATATCTTTAATAGCATCATTGTTTTCATCGATTGCGCATAGCGCGCGAAGATAATTCATGTCGATCTGGGAGTGGCTTTTATTATTAAAATTTTTGGTTGCGTCGTCATTTGGCACCCAGTTACCCTCTTTTGCTGCAGGATATTCATATTTGGTTTTATCATCTGTATATGCTGTGGTACCCTGATATTTTGTGCCGTCCCAACTGTTTTGAATGAGATATTTGCCGGAGGATTTTTGAATCAGATAGAAACCGGGGTAAGTGGCGGGGTTCCCGTCCGTTCTGTTATTATAAGAGGTTTGAACCATATAGAACACCTGGCTGTCGTCATTGTCGTCAGGTTCTACGAGGATTGGCTGATCTGTCGTGCCGCCAACAACGAGTCCGGAATCGTTCATTATCTTTACTTGGATAGCATTTGAGTAATCCGCTTCTTCGGCATACGATGATAATGATGCACAGACGGCAAGGGAGAGGAGTAAAAATTTTGCTTTCATAATGAATGGTTTAGTAACGAATTAAATATGGTTAACGATTTTTGTCAAACCCATTGAAATCAAAGGGTTCTTTCGATATCCTGTTTGCGTTTCAACGCTTCGAGGTAGTAGTAGTCGGCATAATTCAACGGCACATCGATCTCATTGTCGTGAGGTATTGAACCGGTTGAATGTTTCAGAACGAATAGACCGTTTTCTCCCGGTGTCGCCGTGTATTCAGCCATAGCGAGAGAATTCATTATCGAATCGGCGTATTGTTTGTATTCCTTAGCGTGCGTAGCATCGGCAGTGGTCAGCTCATATAATGCTGACGCCATGATGGCAGCGGCTGAGGCATCGCGTGGCTCTGTCGGTATTTCGGGGGCATCCATATCCCAATAAGGAATCCGGTCAGCAGGCATATTGGGATGATTCTTCATGAAATGGAATGTTTTGATCGCCTGGCTCAGATAGCGGCGGTTGCCCGTTTCACGGTAACACATAGTGAAGCCATAGATAGCCCAAGCCTGTCCGCGTGACCATGCTGACTCGTCGGCATATCCCTGCGCTGTCTGGCGATGAAGCACTTTCCCATTTTCGGGGTTGTAGTCGATCACGTGATAGCAGCTTCCATCGGGACGAAAATGCTCTTTCAGGGTTCTGTTGGCATGCAGAGTGGCGACCTTATAGAAAGTAGAATCTCCGGATATCTTGAAAGCCTCATAGAGCAGTTCCAGATTCATCATGTTGTCAATGATGACCGGGCACGACCAGCCCCTTTTCCCCATCCATGAACCCGGATCAAGGTTCCAGCTCTGGATTACTTCTGCTTTCGGACGGAACCGGGTGCACAGACTGCGAGCAGCCTGCACCATAACTTCCTCATATCGTTTCTTGTCGGTGAAGCGTCGTCCATTGCCAAACGAGCAGTTGATTATGAATCCGATGTCATGATGCGACTTGAGATATTGGGCTTCTGTCAGGGCATCTGTATATCTCTTCGCGGATTTCAAGAGTGAACGGTCACCTGTAAGCTCATAGAGATACCACAGCGTTCCGGGGAAGAAACCGCTTCTCCAGTCGTCATATCTGAAATATGCCGTGGCATAGCGGTTTCGCTTCACCGTCACCGGCAGAAGCAGATCTGAAGACTTGCATTTCTTCTCCATAGCCACAAGCTGCCGGGCAATCTGTTGCTTGGCGTTAATTATGGCAGTCTGAGAGGCGTCTGCGTGGGTGGTTGAGCGTGACACCCTGCACCCGGTAGCCAAAACCAGTAAAACTCCGCATAATATTATTAGCTTGTTTTTCATTTAGCGGTTTTGTTTAGTTAAAAAAACACTGTTCTGTTAAAAATGCATTTATAGCGGTTTTCACCGAATATCTTCAGTTTGTTTTAATTGACGATGCAAAAATAAAGTATTAAATTTGCAAGTATCCGGTCAAATCATCCGAGAAGTACGAACAAATAATACTTAAAAGCACACTGTTAGGTAAATATTGGTCGCGAAGGACAATTTTTATGCTTTTTCAGTACGATTTTATGTCGCGGTAGATATCAAATTGAGATAATTTTACACTGCATTTAAGCATTGACCGAATATCGTTAACACTTTTAATCAACTACCGATTTTATGAAACAAATAACAAAAAACTATCGAAAGGCTCTCTTGAGCAAACAATGCTGCATTGGTTTGCTTCTGGGTCTTACTATGGTCTCCTTTGGAAATGTGGCTGCCTCGGGGGCTCCTCCGGCAACCAAAAATATATCTTCGGCATCAGCCAAAGCTGAAACCATCACCGGTATTATAACTGACACTCACGGCGAACCTCTTATCGGAGCCACAATAAGAGTAAAAGAATCAAAAGAAGCATGTGCCACTGATCTTGAAGGTCGCTTTTCTTTGAAAGCAGCTCCCGGAAATACGTTGGAAGTCTCTTATGTTGGAATGTTGCCGGTAAAAGTTAAAGTCGACGGCAAGCAATCGAATTATGATATCACAATGAAGGAGAGTGATATCTCGCTGAATGAAGTGGTGGTTGTCGGTTACGGTCAGGCAAAGAAGGTGAATCTTACAGGATCCGTGTCTGCCATCAATGTCAACAAGATCTCCGAGACGCGCCCGATCACCAATGTGTCGCAGGCATTGGCAGGTCTGGCATCCGGCGTGAACGTGAATTCAGCCGGCAATCAGCCGGGAGATGATAACGCTACCATACGTGTGCGTGGCGTGGGAACGCTCAACGAGGCATATCCTCTCGTGATTATCGACGGCATGGAAGCCGGCATCAACACTGTGAATCCCACCGATATAGAATCAATGTCGGTTCTAAAAGATGCTGCTTCGGCTGCCATTTACGGTTCCCGAGCCGCCAATGGCGTCATTCTCATCACCACCAAGAAAGGTAACGAAGGTCAGGCAAAAGTCAACTACAGCGGTTATGTGTCGTTTGAATCGGTGCGCAAGACCATTACGCCGGTGAGCAATTATGCCGACTACATGGAGCTTGTAAATGAGGGTTATTATAATACATACGGACAGAAAAACTATATATTCTCTGATGCCAGCATAGCTGAATGGCGTGAAAATTCAGGGAAGGATCCTTTGAAATATCCTAATACAAACTGGTTTGACGAGACTTTCAAGAATGCAGTCTCTACCAATCACAACATTTCGGTGAGCGGCGGAACGAAAAAGACGCATTATTTTGCATCTTTCGGTTTCCTATATAACCCCGGCGTTATGCCCAATTCCGCATATAAACGTTTCAGCGCACGTGTGAATGTCAATACAGACATCAAACCCTGGCTTACCCTTGGCATTAATGCCAGCGGTTACCGGAGCACCACCGAGCCGGGAGCAGCCCAACAGGGCAACCTATTCAACAGCGCTTCCGCCACATCGCCTGGGGTGGTGTTCCAGTCCCCCGACGGAAGGTTCGGCGCAGCCAACAATTCCGAGGATGATCCGCAGATGAGAAGTATCATAGGAGCCGCCTATTCGCGCGACGGTGACACCAAGAAAACAAACGTTCGTGTCCAGTTCTCGGGAACTATTCGCCCCTTCAAGGGTTTGTCGATTGTGGGAAACTACAACTTCTCCCTGCTCGACAGTGACTCCCGAGACAAACCCCACTGGCTCGAATACTGGAACTTCAAGGATGATGTGGTTGTATCCAACAACATCGGTCGCAGCAACGTCTCCTATTCCAACGGCAAGACTGAACGTTATTTCTGGGATGCTGTGGCGCACTATGATGCTAAATTCTGGGATAAGTTCCAACTCAATGTCATGGTGGGCGCAAGCCGTGAACTATACCGCACAAAATCGTTTACTGCAAAAGGTTGGGATCTTGTAGACATAGATTTGTGGGCACTCGATGCTGCCACGAGTTCTGATGCTGAAAATTCCGGTTCCACATCAGAATGGGCGATGAGCAGCTATTTCGGACGTATCAACTTGAACTGGGATGACCGCTATCTGTTTGAGTTCAATCTGCGACGCGACGGTTCGAGCCGTTTCCGTCAAAAAAATCGATGGGGAACATTCCCCTCTGTTTCAGCAGGCTGGCGTCTTGATCAGGAAAGCTTTATGAGCTCTCTTGTGGATAAAGGTCTGAACGCACTGAAAATCAGAGCTTCGTATGGCGAACTTGGGAACAACGCAATCGGGAATTATGATACGCTCGCACTCTATGTGACCGAGAACAAACAGTATTCACTCAACAGCCAAGTGGTTGCGGGTTTGTCGCCGGCAGCTATTTCCAATCCGGATCTGACTTGGGAATCGACAAGCGTATTCAATGTGGGTGCAGACGTAACATTGTTTAACAACCGATTGACTGCAAGTGCTGAATATTATTACAAGAAAACTAAAAACATTCTTATCGACCTGCCTGCGCCTTATGTGCATGGCATAACAACGCTGCCGAAGACTAACGCAGCTGAGGTATCCAACACCGGATTTGATATTGACATCACATGGAACGATAATATCGAAGATTTCAAGTATGGCGCCACGTTCCAGCTTGGTTATGTGAAGAATCGTGTTGAGAAATTCAAAGGTAAGGGAAGAGACGGTATGTCTATCTTAGGTACGAACCTCACATGGGAAGGTTATCAGATAAACTCACAATATCTGCTTCAGGTGGATCGCATCATCCAGACAGACGAGGATCTTGCAATCGTCAACAACATGATAGAAAACGCTCCTCTCGATGCAGATGGCAACAAGATAAATCCTTTTGCTTCTTATGGAACTCCTCAGAAAGGTGATTTCCTTTACAAAGATGTCAACGGCGACGGCGTCATCAACAGCGATGACCGTGCAATCGTGTCGGGAGGTGCAATGCCCAACTGGTTGCTTAGTTTGAATCTTCATGCAGAATGGAGAGGTTTTGACTTCGCTATGCTGATGCAATCCGCTCTCGGAGGTCACCGCTACTGGAATCAGGACGGCTACAACACTCCGACTGTGAGATATGGATGGCAAATTAGTAAAGAGGCGAGCGACGGCCGTTGGTATGAAGGAAGAACCGATGCAACCTATCCGCGACTGCTTTACAATGAAAACAAGATAAACACTCAGGCAAGTGATTTTTATCTCTATAAAACCGATTATCTGAAGATCCGCAATATCCAGCTTGGATATACTATTCCGCGCAAGATAACATCGAAATGGGGAATCGATAAAATACGCGTCTATGGGTCGCTCGAAAATTTCTTCACCTTTACAAATTACAAAGGTATTGATCCAGAAGTTTCAGGCTTGGGCTATCCGACAATGCGCCAGGTGGTAATTGGTCTCAATGTATCATTCTAATAAATCCCGAAAATGAAAAATATAAAATCAATATTAATTGCAGCTGTGACATGCGCTCTGGTATGTTCAAGTTGCTATGACCTCGAGAGATATCCGGATGATAAGCTCAGCTCGGCAACATTCTTCAAGAACGAGGAACATGCCAAAGAGGCAACCATGGCGGCTTATGCATTGTTGAGATCAGCCAACGGTTATGGTCTCAGTTTCGCCTGGGACGGTCTCGGCGGTATCTGCTTCGGCTATGACGACCAGTCGCTTCAGGTTTTCCAGACAAGTATAGTAACATCGGGCAATTACATGGTCAGAAACAACTGGACAAACAGATACGAAGGAATTGCCCGCGCCAACAGAGTGATCCAGAATGTTGACAAGTGCGATATGTCAGACGAGCTTAAGCAGCAATATAAATGCGAAGCGCATTTCTTGCGCGGTCTTTACTACTTCAACCTTCTCGATTTCTGGGGTGGAGTGCCAATCTATGACGAATCGGTCGATATTGATACGGATTTCGCTAATATGAAAAAACCGCGTGCATCTGTGGAGGAGGTACGCAAATTTATCCTTGCCGATTTCGAGGCTGCCCTTGCGCTTCCCAAACAATGGGATGCAGCGAACCATGGACGCGCCACATGGGGCGCGGCTATGGCGATGAAGGGTAAGACTCTCCTTTTTGCAGGACGATATAAGGAAGCTTCAGAATGCTTTGATGAGGTGATCAAAAGCGGACTCTATGAGCTTTATCCGGATTATGCCGGGCTTTTCCTCCCCGGTGGGGATGATAGTTCCGAGATGATTTTTGCCATTCAGAATATTAGCGGAAAGGGACAGGAAGCCGGTATGCCGATGTGTTTCTATATGGGCACGCGCTCAACCTATGGATCTTGCTGGAACAATGTGATGGCGGCAACATCGTTCGTAGATTCCTATGAATGGGCTGACGGAAGACCTTTCGATTGGGAGGAAGTGTTTCCAAGGTTCACCACTTCCAATGCCAAGAAGAGAGAAGTGTTCTGCTCTACGCTCAATTCCAATAAAACAGCTGTAAGAACATACACCAAGCATAAGGAAAAACTTCTTGAGATGTATTCTCAACGCGACCCGCGTATGGCAGCTTCGATTATTCTTCCGTATACTCATTACAAGGGATGGTATAAAAGTGCCCCACACGATAATGAGTATGTAATAGCAACAGGAATGGGTATGCCTGTCGGTAACGGCATGATTATGGTAAACCAGAATCATGAAGCCTATCTCTGGCGCAAATTTGTGCCTGAAGCCGATATGGACGGACTGATCAGTAACCGTTCGCATACTCCCATCAACTTCCCGCTTTGCCGTCTGGCGGACGTTTACCTTATGCAGGCTGAATGTCTGAACGAACTCAACCGGCAATCGGAAGCTGTGGAATATATAAACAAAGTGCGCGCCCGTGCCGGAATGCCGGGTATTAACAGCGGTCCTGTATGGCTTAAGGCTAATTCAAAAGAGGAGGTCTTTGAAAGAATACGCCATGAACGTGCCGTGGAACTCTGTGCCGAAGGTCATAGCTTCTCAGACATGAAACGCTGGAAACTTCTCGAAACGCTTAACGGCAAGGAGGAACGCTACATCACGGGAAACACGCTCTATGTGCGCAAAGTGACGGAACGGGATTATCTATGGCCCATACCTTCTGTAGAATTGGATCAGAATCCAGCTCTTGTGCAAAATCCCGGTTGGTAATTCTATTATGAAGAATCTTTGTAAATATCTTATAATTGCAGGAGCTGCATTTCTGACAGTGCCATGTGGGGCAGAAAAAAGGTCGGAAAAGGATATGGATGCCTTTATTTCGGATCTGATGTCGCGCATGACGCTGGAGGAAAAGATAGGACAGCTTAATCTTCCGGTTACCGGTGTGCTCACCGGTAACCAGAAGAGCCTTGATGTAGCGGGTAAAATCAGGTCGGGGCAGGCTGGCGGTGTGTTCGGCATAACAGGAGCAGAGGAATTGCGTAAATTCCAGGATATCGCAGTAAAGGAATCTCGCCTTGGAATTCCGCTCCTCTTTGGTATGGACATGATTCATGGTATTGCCACAACATTTCCTATTCCTTTGGCTCTCGCATCATCGTGGAATATTCCGATGATCGAGAAGACGGCTCGCATCACTGCATTGGAAGCAACCGCAATGGGAATCTGTTGGGATTTTTCGCCGATGGTGGATATATGTCATGACCCTCGCTGGGGGCGTATCATGGAAGGTGTAGGAGAGGATCCTGTGCTCGGAGGAGAGATTGCCGCCGCGATGGTGAGAGGGTATCAGGGTGAACGCCTTGACGATCCGAAAACATTGATGGCATGTGTAAAGCATTTCGCATTATATGGCGCAGCGGAGGCAGGACGTGATTACAACACGGTTGACATGAGTAGGCAACGGATGTTCAACGAATATATGTTGCCATATAAGAAGGCGGTCGAAGCCGGAGCGGGGAGCGTTATGGCAGCGTTCAACGAGTTTGAGGGCGTGCCGGCAACAGCCAACAAATATCTGCTGACTGATGTATTGCGCAATCAATGGAAATTCAATGGGTTCGTAGTGTCTGATTATTCCGGTATCGAAGAAATGAGGAATCATGGTATTGGAGACAACGCCACCATCGCTGCCCGTGCGCTTGATGCCGGTTGCGACATGGATATGGTCAGCAATCTCTACAATTCCACTCTCCCCGCTTCGATTGCCAATGGCAGTGTTACCGAGAACCAGATAGATGCAGCATGTCGCAGGATTCTTGAGGCTAAATATAAACTCGGACTTTTCGATGATCCCTATCGTTATCTTGACCCCAAAAGGGAAAAAAGGGATGTCTATACAAAAGAGAACCGTCAGTTTGCACGTGAAGCCGCTGCAGAATCGATGGTGCTTCTGAAAAATGACAAGAATCTTCTTCCTCTCAACAAGGACTGCCGGATAGCCCTTATCGGCCCGATGGGGGATTATGCAGAGGCAATGAAGGGTATGTGGAACGTAGCTTATGATAAACGCCATTGTGTAGGACTTTACGAGGGGCTTAAGAAGGTATATGGTGACAACGTGCGGTTTGAGACCGGATGCCATCAGCTTTTAGACTCCGTGCTCGAAAAGAAGATGTCGTATAAAGATATCTTACGGCGCGATGGACGCTCCGAAAAGCAGATGAGAGAGGCAGCGTTAAAGCTTGCCGAATCTTCGGATGTCATTATCGCTGCCATGGGTGAGCCTTACAAAATGTCGGGCGAGGGTGGCTCGCGCGGAGATATCTCTATCCCCGAACCTCAGAAACAGTTGCTGAAAGATCTGGTGGCTACCGGTAAGCCGGTTGTATTGGTTCTTTTTACAGCCCGCCCGCTTGTGCTCACATGGGAAAATGAGAATGTTGATGCAATACTCAATGCATGGTTTCCCGGGAGCGAAGGGGGAGATGCGGTTGCAGACGTGCTTACAGGAAAGGTAAATCCGTCTGCCAAACTGCCGGCTGGTTTCCCTTATCATGTCGGTCAGTTACCTATGAGCTATATCAGGAAAAATACGGGTCGTCCGCAACCGGAATATAGAAAGTATTACCGTCGGTATGACAGTAATTACACTGATATTCCCAATGACCCGCTTTATCCTTTCGGTTACGGGTTAAGTTACACAACTTTCGAATATGGAGATCCGGTGCTTTCATCCTCAACCATGAAAGAAGGAGACATAGTTAAGGTGTCCGTTCGTGTGACTAATATCGGAGAACGCGAAGGAAAAGAGATTGTTCAGCTCTATATTCAGGATCTTGTTGGCTCGACCACTCGACCGTTGAAGGAACTGAAAGATTTCCGCAAGATATCGCTTGCTCCAGGGGAATCGCATAATGTTGAGTTTACCATTGACAGCGATATGCTTAAGTTCTATAATTATGATCTTGACTTTGTGTGCGAACCCGGTCTTTTCAATATCATGACTGGTTCGTCGAGTGCAAATCTTAAAAAAATAACTCTGACTTATCAATGAAAAAAATTATATATTTTCTGGCGCTATGTTGCGTCGTTGCCTTTTCGGCTGGTGCCAACACACTGTTAGCAGATAAGTATGGCAGTTTCTCAGTGCTTGGAGATTCGTTTTCAACATTCAAGGGTTATAACGACCCTGTAACGAATACTCCTTTTTTCCCACGGTCGCAGACCGATGTGACGGATGTGGAGCAGACTTGGTGGAAGCTTTTCGAGAATGAAACGGGCATGCGTCTGGAGCAGAACAATTCTTTTTCCGGTAGCGCCATGTGCACTTATGGCAAAAACAATACTACTGACCTTACAAACTCTTTTGTGGGGCGTGTAAGCAATCTCCGCGAGGCTGGTCTGATTATCATAGAGGGCGCAACTAACGACAATACCTTTAATGCTCCTATCGGGGAGTATGCATGGAGCAACTTCACTGACGCAGCAAAGCGTACATATCGTGGCGGAACAGCCTATGTGATTGATTATTTGCAGAGAAAATATCCGAAATCGACAATCGTGTTTATGCTCAACTATGGTCTCAGCGAGGATATCAACAGTTCTACGGAGGCGATTTGCGAGCACTACGGCATACCTTTGCTCAAACTCAGCAATATGTCGAAAAAACTCAATCACCCTGATGTTGAGGGTATGAAAACCATCAAAAGCGAATTGTCGCACTTCCTTTACAATCTTGAGGGTATTACCTATATCTCCGAGGATTCTGAAGTGTCGGTTAAAGAAGGTAAGGATAATGCAGACGTGATGGTAGACAAAACAATGACTGCAGGAGAGTGGTCGTCGGTATGTTTCCCTTTTTCGTTGAGTAAGGCGCAGATTGCCTCGGTTTTCGGTGAGGGCACAAAGGTACAGACTGTTGAGACTGTCGAAGGAACGGAATTGAAACTTGCTCCGGTAAGTTCTATCGATGCTAACCGTCCCTACGTCATCAATCCTGAACGTAATCTGCAAAAGCCCTTTCTGGTCGAGGGAGTAAAGCTTGAACCGGCAGTCCCTATAGAAGTAGGGAAGGGAAAGGTGATTGTCAGTGGTTTGTACAGACCGAAGGCAGGACGTTTAACACGTGTTTATTATTATACTTTCGACCGCACAGGAAATCTATATAATGATGCCACACCTGGCTGGATGATTCCTGCTCTGTCGGTCAGTGTGAAGACCCAGAGCACGATTGTGCCAACCGGCTCCGTGCAGAGCGATGGATCGGGTATAGGTGAGATTGAGGCTGAACAGAATGGAGAATCTCTCGGTAAGGGTATCTATGATCTTCAAGGACGCCAATTGAAGTGCATTCCCGCCCCCGGCATCTACATCATCGATGGTCGCAAGACCGCCATCCCCTAACTTTTGTTTTCTTCGTTTCGGGTATGTAGTAGTATTCTTTTAAGTCTTTAACATCCATCTCTTTGGTTTATTCGTTGTAATATTGTATCTTTGTATCTTAAATTGAATGCAATATGGCAACTCCAATTAAAGCAGTACCTATACTTACCGGTAGTTTGGCTGACGATTTTGTGCGTCAGGCTGAGGAAAACGAGCGTAAGCCACGCCGTATCCTTTCGGAAGAAAGGGAGAAAAAAATTGCTGAGATAATGCGTCGTTCGCGTGAGTTCGTTCCTTCTTGGCTCAAATAATGGGTGATTCCATTTTTAATCTCGGAAACGACAGTACTTTGTATAAGCTCAATGAACTTATACTAAGTAATTGTGCCCCTTTTAATTGTGGAATGGATGATCTTAACGATTTTTTCACAAATGATGCGATTACTTATGAGAAAGATCTCATGGGTAAAACCTATTGTTGGCTTGATAATTCCAATGATAGGAAAATCATAGCCATGATAACGCTTGCCAATGCGGGTATTCAGACTACCCATTTGCCTAATAATCCCAAGCGGCATCTTAATAAAGCAATTGCTTATAATAAACAGGGACGAACGTATCCGGCTGTATTGATTGGACGATTAGGGGTTGATAAAGATTATCA
Source organism: uncultured Porphyromonadaceae bacterium (assembly GCA_902495075.1). GTDB lineage: Bacteria > Bacteroidota > Bacteroidia > Bacteroidales > Muribaculaceae > Lepagella. The sequence goes on along the minus strand of CABUVO010000011.1, from coordinate 59,561 downwards.
GAGTGCTCAATTTCGGATTGGAGCACAAATCATGGACTTTATAAAGGATTGGTTTATAAGTACTGACAACAAAACGGGATGTCGGTTTATACTTGTTGATGCTGTAAATAACCCACATACATTAGCGTATTACGAACGGAATGGATTCAAGCCACTTTTTCCACGTGTCAGTGATGAAAAGGCATTTTATGATATAAACGATTCCGAGGAGTTGAGAACACGGATGTTTTATTTTGACTTACTGACCTATTGAAAAATTTGAGGGAGGGGAATTACCTTGATATGCTTATGCTTTTGCGCGGCTGATGGTGACGAGGTAGACGCCGGAGAAGATGAGGGCAATGGCGAAGAGTTTCATCGGGGTGAGGGAGTCGAGACCAAGGCTGATACCTACGAACATCGCTACTACGGGCTGGACGTAGTTGTAAATGCCTACAACGGTCGGGCGAAGTGTCTTCTGACCGATCATTATGCATATGTAGGCAAGGAATGTCCCGGCTGCCACGACATAAGCTATTCCCGCCCATTCGGTCCATGCCACAGCGCTCCAGTCGGTCGATGCAAGCCATGGAGAGGTTGAAGGCAACGCAACGATAGTGGCAGCGAGAAACATCCATTTCATCAATGTCACAAGCGAATATTTGCGGATGAAATTGCGGTAGAGTGTGAGATATAGCGCATAGCTGAACTGGGCGGCAAGCACTATGAAATCGCCTAAAACGGGATTGCTGCCACGTGATGCCGAATGAAGATTGCCGAATACAAGTATCAAAGCTCCGGCTGCGCCGAGAAGGATGCCCCCGATCTTTTTCCCCGTGATGGGTTCATGGAGTATGAACCAAGCGAGTATCATCACCCACATAGGCATGGTTGTGGTGATGAGTGAGGCTTCTCCGGGAGATGTGAAGCTGACTCCGATTATGAAACATCCCTGATTGAAGAGCACGCCAATCATTGCGGCTCCGGCAAGAAGGAGAAGATCGCGCGGAGGCACATGTTCCTTTGGGAAGAATGCAGATAATATCCAGAAAAGTAAAGCCGCTCCGGCAACTCTGAAATCAACAAGAACCAAGGGAGCGATGATGCCGGAAGAGAGTACCAGTTTGGCAACCGGAGACATCAGTCCCCAAATAATGTTTGCGCCAAGCATGGCGCAATGTCCTTTCCAGTTAGTGTCAGCCATAATCGAATCGAGTCAGTAATGATCGAAAGATTGTTAGAAAGCCCTCAATTCTTTGGATTCAAAGATTTGAGGGCTTTCTAATTGTTGTCTTACCAGGATTCGAACCTGGACAGGCAGAACCAAAAACTGCAGTGCTACCATTACACCATAAGACAATCCTAAAGCTTCAGGCTAAGCCCTCCCGGGAATGGGGATAGGGATTGGGGATTAGGAGGACCAAGCCTCGAAGCTGATGCAAAATTAATATAAATTTCTTTATTCTGCAAATTCTGATGAAATTTGCGTAATAAATGAATTCTCTTTCTTGCGGCGAAACAGTGTGTCTACCATAAGTGTTATGGCGGCATCTCCACTTACATTGCAGGCGGGACCGTACCCGTCGAGTGCCAGATATATTGTCATTAGCAATGCACTCTGCTCGGGAGAGAATCCGAGAACGGACTCAAGCAATCCAACCGAAGCCATCAACACTCCCCCCATCACGCCAGGTGCCGCTACAGATGATATACCCTGCAGGAGCACAAAATTGGCGAAAAGAGCAAAATCTGGCTCGATGCCACAAATATACATCACGGCAACGGCTGTGGTTGCAAGTTTGATGGTAGAACCACACATATGCACGGTGGAGCATAGCGGCACAACAAAACCGGCTGTCTCCCGACTGGCGCCATTCTTTATGGTGCCTTCAAGAGTTACAGGAATCACTACCGATGAAGAACATACTGAAAATCCGGTGAGATATGCCGGCACCATATTCCACATCAGTTTCAACGGATTCTTGCGGGAAACTATGCCGGCAATAGTGTATTGTATCATGAGATACACTATCGATATGCCAATGCCCGTCAGGATGACTTTCACTCCGGTGCCCATTATCAACCCGAGTTTGCCACCGGCGCTCATTTCACATATCATAGTGAAGATATACACCGGAAGAAGCGGTATGATTGCCTTTTCAATGGATAATTTGATAATCTCCCCGAATTCGTCAAATCCTTTGCGGATAGTCACTGCATTCGTAAAGATTGCGCAGACTCCGATCATGAATGAAAGCACGAGGGCGGTCAGAATATCGCATATCGGTGGAATCGACAGATTGAAATATGGTGCCAATGCGGCATCCGCCTCTTTTGTTGCTTCAATTTCCCCTGCGAATAGATAGTGAGGGAAAAGATGAGTGGAGCATTCGAAAGCGAAGAACCCGGCACAAATAGTGGATATGTAAGACAGCGCAACCACTGTCAGCAGCATTCTCCCTGCACCTTTGCCCAAATTGCAGATTGCAGGTGTCACCAGTCCGAGAACCAGCAAGGGCACCACAAACTTCAGCAGTTGGGCAAAGAGCACGTTGAATGTTTTGAGCGTGCGCAGCAGGAATTCCGGCAACACCATTCCAAGAAGAGCTCCAAGAATGATGGCTATCACTACTTTTGGAAAAAGACCGAGCTTACGTCGCCGCATAAGATTTTATTTTATAATAACCTTAGTTGCCTTGTTTCCCTGACGGCGGATATACAGCCCATTGGCGGGATTATTTACCTTAACACCCTGGAGATTGTAATATTCCACAGGAGCATTTTGATTGTCGTTAACAGGGGTTATTACGATTGAGGATTGACCGGCATCGCAATAGTTTACATCGATACTGCTGATATATGCCCCTCCGACACAGTCAATGTAGGCTTCATTAGTTTTTCCACCATCTTTGGTAGTCCATATTGAGGTCTTTGTTTCCTTGTCGGATTTCAAAACACCATTTTCGTTAGTCTTGATAGCATCAATTGTTTTTGTCCAGTTGGCATCTGAGATTCCGGGATTTATATGCAGCACGACTTCGTAAAGATAACTCTCTTGTCCATCGGTTTTGATTGTCATTGCTGTGCCTCCTCCCAATTGAAGATTGTTGTTTTTTGATGAGGTTGCGGCACGAAGGTTTCCATGACCTCCTTCCGTTCCATCCCAGCTGAATGTTATGGATGTGTTGTCTTTTGTGATTGTCAATGGCTTGAACTGGGCTCCGGATGTGTATGATTGATCCGGATTAGTGGTCCACCATACGGTTTTATTGCCGTCATACGGAATGTCGGGGAAATCGGTCATGTGTCCGGTTTTGTCTTCAGCAATCGTGAATTTGGTGAAATTGTAGATTGCATTGACCTCTCCATTGCGTTTCACGGTGAGAATGTAAGATGCCTCGCCCCAGTCATAGCCATCGGCGGCATCAACGCCGGCAGTGATACGAGCTGTGCCGGGACCGACAAGTGTTATTTCGCCTGTTGTTGCATTGATGGTTGCCACCTCTTCATTGTCTGATGAATAATCGGCGACAGCAGGAGATAGTTTAGTAAGTGTGGGATACTGATTGCTCTGATCCATATATGCCGTGAACTCATTCACGCTCCATGCGAGTCCGGCTTCCTTGAGTGAAGTTGCTTCATAGGTTACGGTTATTTTACTGATCACCACGGTGCCTCCGTTGTCGCTGAACACAACAGGACCGCGGGTATTGAGCTGAGCCACACGTGAGACCTCTGCAAGTGTCGCTCCTGATTCGCTATGAGTGTAGGATTCGCCGGTTTCTTCCTCATCATAAAGGATTACCTCTCCGCTTTCTACATAGAGACCGGCAGTTTTGCCTTTGCCTGAATAGAAATCAATCTCCGACATCTTGTAGCCTTCCGGACACGAGAAATCCAAAGTGGTTCCCCGATACACAAGAAGACAAGTTTTGCCGCCGAAAGCCTTTTGTTCAAATCTTCTGAATTTGCCATTAAACGAAATAGAGACCTGACCTTCTGTTAGTTTTAACGGTTTTGCGGAGTCGTCGATGTAGCCGCTTGCATCTTTAGGGAGACTGTTCCAGTTATACGGATTATCCGCCGTGAAATCAAATGTTGCAGTTTCAGCCGATGCGCTAAGACATAAAGCCGCGCCGGCGATTGCGAGTAAAAACTTTTTCATGGAATTGCTGTTAATGTTATTTAATCTTTATAGAGAATCCATCCTAAATCCGAATTACGTAAAATAAACCTAAAAAAATCTTTTTTACCTCTCACTTCTTACCTTATCGAACTGTATCCGATTAAGTATGACTTTGTTTGTGCTGCAGTTGCAAGCAACAGCAGCTACGTCCCGATACACTTTCCCCTTACGTCTTAATGAGTATTTTTGTGGCTTTTGAGCCTTGGCGGCGTATATAGATGCCGGGGACAAGGTTTTCGGGATTAACCCTGATGCCTCGGAGATCATAATACAGCACGGGCGCTTCAGTATCTTCTTGTGTCACTTCCATTACAGAGGAAGGAGAAGATTTGCCATATTCATATGCCCCGTATGAAGCACCGCCTTCTGTGTCGCGAGTGGCGCCGCGTTGGTCGAATGTACACATCTCGCCTTTGACAATCTGGAGATTGCCATTGAAATCGGAATATGTGTTTCCTTCATTGAAACGCGTTACCTTGAGGCTATTGAGTGCGATAGTGCCGAACATCGGATTGATTATTTTTACTACCGGTGTCGGTCCGTCCTCAGAAAGGTTCGCAACAAAACGACCATCTTTTAATTCGCCGTCGAGCGAGGATGCTAAAAGACTGTTGGCTTCTGTTTTATCCGCAGCATATTTGTCGCTGCTCTGAAGGGTGTAGTTAACACCGGTTTTGGACGAGATGAGATTATATTTGCTATTAGAACCTACTATGGCTTCAGGCACAGTAAGATATACATCGCACACATTTTTGGGACTATAATTGCCGACAATGATGTTATTGTTCAGGTAAACATCCACATTTTTCAATACATTTACAGCTGCCGCGTTGAAATCATCAGGAACTGTTTGCCCTGCAACATATTCACAAGTATTGCCCACTATGGTGTTGTTGGCAAGCGCGATACGTGCTTTCGGTTCGTCGGCGGTTGATGTATCTCGCATATCCTGAATATAGATGGCGGCTCCTCCTTTCTTGTCGTTGGCGGAAGTATTGGCGCATTTCAGCAAATTGTTGGCAAAGGTGCAATTGGTCACTGATACCGTCGAGGAAGCTTTGTTGCCGGTTACTGTCAACGCGCCACGAGCTGTGGTCTTGTTGTAATAGAATGAACATCCGGTAACGGCAAGCCACATCGTATTGCTGACATAAATGGCAGCTCCCGACATCGCTTCATTTGAATTAAAACGGCAATGTGAAAACGTGTGGCTCCAAGGCATTGAACTACCATTGGTGTCCGTGAACACCGCGCCGCCGTTGCTGGGGGTGACATTGTTTTCGAATATGCAGTTCTCAGCCTTTATCTGTCCGTAGGCATATATTCCGGCTCCCTGAAGGCTGCTTTTATTGTCATGCAAATACACATTATCAAGCATAAGTCTCGGTCCGTAGCAATGTATACCGCCGCTACGCAATCCCTTGCCGTATCCTCCCGTTATCTCTAAATCGCACATATGCACGGAGGCTGTTGCAGCAATTGTAACTACTGCTGTGGCATCTCCCGAATTTGCCACTTCGTCGTCATTCAGATCGCCGCTTAAAACACTTCTACCCACTACGTTCTCAAAGTTCCTGTCATATCCACCGAGCAGTGCCACAGACTTTTCGATATTGAATGTCATGGTCAGGTTTTTATTGCCCGTAGGATGGAAAGTGGGTTTATATGTTCCCTCAGCAACATATATTGTTGCTCCCCGCGAAGCTTTATCGAGTGCATCCTGAAGATTTCTGAATGGATTCGTCTTGCTTCCGTCGCCGCTTTCCGATGCTTCGGAGTCTACATATAGTCCATAATTGTCAACAGGATTTTCAAGTGTTACCTCAACACGGACGGGGAAATGGTCGGAGGGGTAGAAATCCTTGTCATATTTATTCTGAATGGTCGAATAATCGTTCACTTTCACGCCACGTACCCATACATAGTCGAGACGTTTGAGTGAAGATCCGTTCCAGACGTTGCAGGTGCCGTCGGAGCCGTCTGTCTTGGCAGCAATCGAACGGCTGTCGTCGAAGTATGAACTGTAGAGCTTATAGAAGGGTTCGCGGGTGGTGGTGCAATTGTGGTCACCGCAGATAAACACCGGATACGGACCGGCTATCTTACGCATGAAATCCACATTCTGAGCCGCACCCTCATTTTTGGAAATATTCCCCTGATGATGAAGGTGTGTCGACATATAAAAGAATATTTCTCCGCTTTCCTTTACACGGAATTTTGCCCAGAGCGACATGCGACCGAAATTTCCATGATCCCATACGTCTGAATGATAGTTGTCAGGATCCGGACCCAACCAGAAACTTCCTTCATCGAGCACTTCAAATTTTGTCGCGTCATACATTATCGCATGCTTGTTGTAATTATGACCGAGTTTCGTCACGAATTTGTATTTAGGTTCGGGGAAGAATTTCTGCATATCGGCAAACATCGTGCGACCATCGTAACGCGGATCATCAGTCATCTCGTTGATCGAAAGAATATCGAACCCTCCGTCGCGAATGGTCTGCGCCACATTGTCGCAACGTGCGTCCCAATATTTGTTTGTGGCGGGGTCGTCGGTCTTATCTACCAGTGTGCGATATCGTATATTGTAATTGCCGGCAACGAAAGTGGCTCCGGCATTTGCCGAGGCAGCACATGTTACAGCAAATAATAATGTTGCTATTGTCTTTTTCATATTATTTTGCAGATTTCAGTTTATTTTGCAAGTTTCAGTTTCTTAAGATATGAGTCGCGACAGCCGCGGTAGTTATCCGTCAGTTGACTGTATTTCCCTTTTTCTATTTCAGCGGCTTTAAGCTCATAGAGCCAGGGTCCGTTGTATCCTGCATCCCTTAATGAAGCGAACACTGCCACCCAGTCGTTTTTTCCCTTACCGGGAAGCCAATGACAATCTTTTGAACCATCGGAATCGCAGACATGCAGCGATTTGATTCTCTTCCCCATTGCGCGGATAAGTCTCTCCGGCTCAGTGATGTGGTTGAGATCAACGCAGACGTAAACGTCTTGCGGCATCATTGCCATTACGCTTTCCATTTCTTCTACAGTGCGTCCTAATCCTCGTTCATAACCATTGGATCGCATAAGTTTCGGTCCTCTCATGTTTTCTATGAGGATATGCGCTCCTATTCCTTTCACGACAGGATTTAGCTCATTAACCGATTTAACAAGGGCGGCGATATGCTCCTGACGCCTTCCAGGCTGAACGCCCGGCATTGCCGAGGGATGAAACAGGATGTATTCCGGGTCAACCACGCTTACGACATCAATATAGTCAATCACATTCTTTAAGTTGGCAGTTCTCTTCTCTTCGTCGGGAATTGATATGTCGGCATCCTCATGATAAGGCATGTGGATCGAGCGAATGCGAATTCCCGCTTCATCAGCTGCTTTCTTGACGCGAATCATCCTCTCTTTAAGTTCCGGGAGAGGAATGGGATTGTCTCCGTTAACCAGACCTGTGAGGGAGATTTCTATGCAATCAAGACCGGCTTCTTTCAGCTCTTTCATTGTGGTGTCGGTGAGATTGTCGAATCCCCCAAGAGGCGCAAGTGTGCTTCCTACCTCATATTCGGCAGCCGATTCTGCGGAAACCGCAGGATTAAATGTAAAATCCACTTTAACCGGTTTCTTGACAGAAGTTTCGGGAACGTTGACCATTATCTTTCCATCTTTGATTTCCGTTTTCACTTTGTGACCATTTACTTTTATGTTCCCGACATTGTCGAAGGCACCAAGTTCGAAAGAGTAGGAGCGTTTGGGTAATTGACCCTCATATTCTCCCTCAGCAGGGTGCACTGTCAAAGTCACTTTATTCCCGTTCTGCTCATATCGCAGAGGGGTGAAAGCATATGCTCCGTCCTTATATTTTACTGTCACTCCGTCATCTTCATAGAGACGGAATGTGTTGTTATCTCCGTCTCTTCCAGGATACACACGCAAACGGAGAGTAGAGATGCGCTCCGTGCCGGGGCGACGAGTGAAGGGTTGCATGGGGAACAGATAGCCGCCGCGCAGAAACACCGGGAATGTATCGAGATCCTTCTTCACGATATCAACAGAACCTCCTGAATGACGTTCGTCTGTGAAAAAATCATACCAGTCGCTGTCGGTGGGAAACCAGATCTCTGTAGATGCCGTGAAATTTTCTCCTTTCCCCGGAGAAGTAATAGGCGCGGCAAGCAGAAGGTCTCCTAAAAGGAACTGGCCGTATCTGTTGTAAGCGTTCTTTTCAAGAGGATAGTCCACGAACATGCATCTGTTGAATGGAAGCATCGTGTCGTGGGTCTTGCGAACGGTGGTATACACGTATGGCATGATTTCGGAACGGAATCTATAGGAATTGCGCATACTCGAAGTAGGGATTTCTCCCCATATCCAGGGGCGACGGTCGGCATCTTCGCCACGGTGGGCATGTGTGCGCAAGGCAGCCGAGAGTGCGCAGAACTGGCTCCAACGCGAGAGCAATTCCGGGTTGGTTGCTCCTGCGAAGCCACCGGTATCATGTGCCCAGTAATAGCACCCTTGGTTGCCCGAAGTCTGAGTGAGCTTCACTTCGAATTTGAGAACATCCCAGTTGCTGTAGGCATCGCCTGAGAAATTTATAGGATAACGATGGTCGCCCCATCCTCCCCAACGGCTATAGCCGGTGCCACGGAGTCCGTTGCGCTCTGTGTCTGCATAATAGAGACGGTTTAGCCATTTAACGTGTGGCAGCCTGGAGCCGCGCACGTATGGATAAAGATAGTCTTGCTGCCAGTCGAGCCACCAGAAATCTATCCCTATGTCATGATTCTCACGGCGCGACTCGCGTATATAGTTCTCCATGTAATGCTTGTCACCGGCATTGAAGAGAAGCACCGTGTCGCGAGGGTCGTCATAACCCATTGCTTTCATAAACGAGGCATAGCAATCTTCGTGCGGACGTATCCCGTCGTGAGGATGTTCGTTGACGCACACCCGAATACTGTCGGCATGCAGTTTGTCGACAAGGGCACGCGGATCCTTGATCAGGTCTCTGTTCCATGAGAATCCTGTCCAGCCCAGAGCAGTGTTGTTATGGCCGGTGCCTACTTTAGCATCGTTGATGGTGTGCCAGTCCATATCCATCGAGAGAACGTCAAGCGGGAAACCATTTTCGTTGAATCCTGATATCAGGTCGGATATATATTTGTCGTCATAAGGATACCAGCGAGAATACCATATCCCGTGCATGTATCGGCGAGTCATCGGAACCTTGCCTGATATCACACCAAGATCCTTGAACGGGGCATGAAAATCATCGCCATAGATAAAGCAATATTGATCCTGCACATGATTCGCTGAACGCTGGGCGAACCAGCCGTCGGGTGTCAGGTATTCATTGCCGGTATCGACTATATAATACCATCCGTCTTCGCTGAGCAGACCATCGTTGGTAGGAATCTCCTTCTGCACCGCGTCAAGGGTTACCACGCTGCCGCCGAGATTAAGGTTACGACGCTTGGAATGAAGGTTGCGAGCCGTGGATTTCTTCTCTTTCCCATTGCGGGTGAATTGAAACCAGGTGTTACCTTGTCCGAAAGGGAGATCGTCGTTGACAAATGTCATCAGCACTTTACCTGTGTTGACTGATACTTTTTTACCTCCGTCAGACTCATTCACTTCAAAGCCTGAACGCATGATGGAATCACGATTGATGGCAAACATTGTTGGGGCATCAAGAAATTTACCCTTTTCTGCGTATTCAAGGCGTATAAGGGTAGGAGTGATAAGAGTGATGCGCTTGTTGCCGTATACAATCGGGTTGTCCGCGCCATATGTCGGGAGCAGCAGGGCGAAAAGCCCCGCTGCCAGGATGTGCCGTAATTTCATTTTTCAAATCTAATGTTACCAGTTTGGATTCTGGGTTAAAGTTCCGCCGGTCAGTTTTATATCATCGCTCGGCAACGGGAACAGGTAATCCCTGTTTTCATTGAATGCGTGAGTGATGCCGTAGACTCCAATCACGAAACCGCTGTCTCCATTGCTCAAATAGATATCCGCACCGATTTTCTTGGGTGTGACTCCCGGCACGCGGATAGGTCTGTCTTTATAGATGGCGAAATCTTTTTTGCCGTCACCATCCATATCGTATGAGTTGGGACCTTTGAAATATGCTCCGTAGAATTCCTTTGTCATGCGATGTCCTTCACGCCAACGCATGAGGTCTTGCCAGCGTAATCCTTCCTTGACAAGTTCAATGGCGCGTTCACGTCTGATTTCAAGAATCACGCCCTTGTTCGCGCCGTCAGGCACGTTGACATAGCCATAATCCTCGGAAGTGAGGAAAGGATCGGGATTGGCATTGGCGGCAGCCATATCAAGATCAGGCATTTTCACCCTGCCGCGCAGGAGATTGACCGACATGTCAAGATCTTTCTGTGTCAGTACTCCTAATTCAGCCTGAGCTTCGGCATAATTCAGAAGGATCTCGGCATAACGTATCACAGGCATATCCTGGGTACCGGATTTTTGCAGCGCAGGTCCTTGAACGCTTTTCATCAGCGGATAGCAAGTTTCGGAATAAACGATCTTGTAATCCATATTCTCGCCGGTGCTCCATTTCCCGGAACCGGGACCTATCACAGTCTGGGTGAGACGCGGATCTCTGTTTTTGAATTCCGCAGCCGTCTCCATTTTGTCCCATCCTGCCTGATCTGTGAATCGTGAACCGTCTTTCATCAGGAAACTTGCCACGAAAGCTTTGGTTGCACCCTGACATCCGCCACCGCCACTGAAAGGAACAGAGTTCGGAACGGTGGTTGTGACAGTGCCTCCATAACTACGGGCAAATATATACTCATGTTTATCAGCAACTTCGTTGACAAACAGGTTGTAATACGGACGGTCTCCGCTGCTCGCAATGCTGTATTTTTTGCTGTTGATAACTCTCAGCGCGGAAGCGGCGGCATCCTTCAACAGGTCTTCCCATGGAAGATTGTCTGGATTGAAAAGGTCGCCGGCATGATATTTACGGAAGGTTCCCTCGAAAAGGCAGACGCGCGAGCGGAAAGCTGCGGCAATATCCTGATTGAGGTGGAAACCATCGGATGTGGCAGGAAGATATTTCTCTGCAAAATCGAGATCCCTAAGAATGCTGTCGACTACGAGTTTACGGGAATCTCGCGGTTTGGAAAGCAATTCTTTGTTGGCTGCATCAATCGGCTGGTTGTGCCATGGTACGTCTCCATATCTTTTCACTTTGTCGAAATAGAACCATGCGCGGAAGAATCGCGCCACGGCATCATACTGATTTCGCGCCTGAATGTCAGCGCAGTTTTTTGAATGCTGCAGATAATAGTTGATATGCCGCAATGTTCCCCAGCTCCATCCTCCTCCGGAACCGGGCACAGTGCGCAGGTTTGTATAATAAAGGGAATTTGCCTGACTTTTGTCAACTACCAGATCCGAAGGCTCGCTGTCAATGCTTTCAAAATCCGGTTCAAGAAGATAAAAACGGTTTGTGGCGAGTTCCAGGTCTTCCGCCTTGAGGAAATATGTTTCTGGAGCAAGTGCTGACTGAGGGAGTAGATTGAGTGTGTCGTCGCACGAGCATAACATTGTGCCACCGAGAACAGCTCCTATAATTGCTATCTTATTTTTTGTTTTCATGATTCTGAGATTAGAAAGTTACATCGAGTCCTACTGAGAATGTTTTGCTGAAGTTGTACACTTCACCTGAATTTGTAGTGGTGGAGGAACCGGACACAGCACCTTCCGGATCGATATACTTACAATGCTTTTTCAAAGGTGACCAATAAGCAAGGTTTTCTGCAGTGACGTATACTCTGATTTTGCTGACATATTTTTTCAATACGGGAAGGGTATATCCGAGTGTGATGTTTTTAAGTCGCAGGTAAGCCACATTCTGCAGATAGCGTGTATTCGGCACGGTCAGCGTGTAATGAGAGTTTGAAGCATCGAAGTTTGAGTTCGAATTGGCTGAATATGCCTCCATTCCGCGAGGGAAGGGGAAATATCCGTCGGGATTCTCCGGGCTCCAGATCTGGTCGACGAGCTGCTGGCTGAGGAATGTGCCGTGAGGGCGGCAGTAGGGTCCCCAGAACAAGTTGGAATATCCACCACCAGGATACCAGTCGCGTTTCCCGACTCCCTGGAACAGGATTGAAAAATCGATGCCATTCCATGTGCAATCACCTCCGAAAGTATAGGAATAACGTGGAAGCGTGTTACCGATTACCTTGCGGTCGCCGGGGTTGTCAACCGTGTTTTTCCCTCGATCAATGGCGCCTGAGCCGTCAAGGTCCACATATTTGAGGTCTCCGGCAACGAGACGTTTGTATTCCGGAGCACCTTTGCTCATGATTCGTCCCATAAGATAAGAGCAGTCTACCTGCTGTTGGTAAGCGGCTGCTTCTTCATCCGACTGGAATAGACCGTCAACGACATATCCCCATATCTCACCGAGTTGCTGACCTTTGTAGTTGGTGCCGTCGATAAGTCTGGTTTCGTTGTTGAAGCGGGTCACGACGGTTTTATAGTCGCCGATCGAACCGTTGATGCTGTAGGAAAATGGTCTGCCGCCAAGAGTGAACCGGTCATGCCAGCGGACACTGAGTTCCCAGCCGTTTGTGCGCATGTCAGCGCAATTCTCTTTTGGCGCGCTCGCTCCATATACGCCAGGCAGGGCTGCGCCGGGCATCATCATATTGGTCGTGCGGCGTATGTAGTAGTCTCCTGTCAGCGTAAGGCGGTTATTCAGGAAACCCCAGTCGATACCGATATCATATGTCGTTACCTTTTCCCATGTCAGCGCGCTTGAGACAGGCGTGGACTCTCCTGAATACTGGAGCAGGTCATTACCGTTGAAAGTGAAATCGCTGTCATAGTTGCCTGTTGTGATTTTGTCGAAGAAGAGGAAGTCGGAAACCTGTTGGTTGCCTAAGGATCCAACTGAAGCGCGGAGTTTGAAATTGTTCCACCATGATTCGAGGGGTTCCCAGAAATTTTCCTGACTTATTCGCCAGCCTAACGATCCTGAAGGGAAGAACCCCCATCTGTGACCCTCGCGGAAACGGGAGGATCCGTCGGCACGACCGGAAAGCTCTATAAGATACTTGCCATCGTAATCATAGTTGATACGCCCGAAGAATCCGAGAGTGCGGTAGGCAGTCTTGCCTCCGGTGAGCTTGTATGTCTCGCCTGTTGCGAGATCGAAATCATCCAGTTCGTCAGTCATAAGATGATCGCGGGTTGAAGATTCCGAACGCTTGTGATAGTTCTCATACTGGGTTCCAACCATTGCCTTGAAATTATGATCACCTAAGAATCTGAGATTGTAGTCGAGATAACCCTCGAAGATATGGCGATAGGAACGGGCATTTTTCTGTTGAAGCTGATTGAGGAAGTTTCCCGTATTTACATCCGTCAGGACTCCTTCGGCATGGGAATACTGTGCATTGGCGCGTCGATGCATCTCGAATGTGGATTTTGTGCGGTAGGCATGACTGAGGTGCAGCTGTAATCCTTTCACAATGTCTATATCGAGATTGCTTTTCAGAGAGACATCATTGTCTTCCTCTTTGTTGCGGTTATTGCCAGTATGAATCAACAGGTTGTAATCTCCCGATACGGAAGCTCCCTGGTTTACACAATCAGTAAGGTGAACTATGGAGCCATCCGGGTTGAAAGGGGAGAAGAGAGGGTTGTTGCCGTAAGTCGTGGATGTAAAAGTCTTTTCGATGTTACTGAATCCAACCCATGTTGAGCGTCCGTGGAAATAGTTGAAATTGGTTGAAAACCGCGCCCAGTTTGTGAGCTTTACGTTGATTTTGCCACGGAAGTTGTATGATGTAAAGGGATCGTTGTGTATGTTCATCATACCGTCAGCCTTGTAGAAACGACCGCTGACATAATATTTCACCCTGTCAGTCCCTCCAGTGAGCGAGAGATTATATTCCTGCTGCGGACGTGTCTTGCGGAAATAATAATTATACCAATCGAAATTGCCATAATATTTATAGTTTCCGTCTTCTCCGGTCACAACCCAAGGTCTGTCGGGATTCTCTGTCTTGTCGTAGCGACGTTTTTCGAGCTCAGCCCAGTCTTCGTCGTTATATTTCAGATATTTCTGATTGTTGTAATTATAATAGAACTCATCCACAACCTTTGCCCAGTCGTAACCGCATGTGATATAATCAGTGGATGTGGTGTTGCTTGCCCAGCCAACACGACCGTTGAAAGAGACTGTCGGTTTGGATTCTGTGCCTGATTTCGTTGTTACAAGCACAACGCCGGCAGATGCTTTTGCGCCATATACAGCTGCAGCCGACGCATCCTTAAGAATGGATACGCTTTCTATATCGTTAGGGTTGATGCGGCTTAGAGGCATTTCCACACCATCCACCAAAATGAGCGGAGAACTGCTGTTTAGCGATGCTGCGCCACGGATGTCTATGCTATAGCCCGCATCCGCGCGTCCGGAGTTGATACCGATGTTCATTGACGGGTCAAGTCCCTGCAATGCAGTTGCAGCATTCGCTACAGGGCGACCGTTGATCTGCTCTTTGTCGATGGTGCTGACTGCGCCGGTGAGGTTGATCTTTTTCTGAACTCCGAAACCTACAACTACAACTTCATTAAGAGATGTGCTGGCTTCCTTCATGCTGATATTGATGGTGTTGTCTGAGCCAACTTTGATTTTTTCGGGAGTGTATCCGACATAGCTCACTTCGAGAGTCTGTCCGGGATCGGCGGCAATGCTGTAATGACCCTCGAGATCTGTGGAAACGCCTTTTCCGGTGGCTCTGTTGAAGATGGTCACACCAATCAGCGGTTCGTTGAGAGCTTTGTCGCTGACAGTTCCTTCGACCATTCGAGTAGTTTTCGGCTTTTCTGTATTCTTTTGTGCTTTCTTGGCAACACCGACTGTGACGGTTTTCCCTTTCACGGAGCAAGATATGTTTTGTCCTGTAAAAATCTGTCGTATGATCTGTTCGGGAGTCTGTTTGTTGGCTGTCACGGTGACATGACGGTTCATGTCAAGTTTGTCGGCATCGACACTCATCGAATAGCCGGTCTGTTTCTGGAATTGAATTACGGCGTCGCGAACGGTCACGTCTTTTACTTTAAAATCAAAGCTTTGTGCCATCAGCGGCAACCCCACTATCATCCACGCAAGGAATAAGAAAAGCGAGGTCATAAGCCTTGGATGCGAGCATCCTGTTAGGTTTTGTTCTGTCATCTTTATATAGATTTTAAGATTATGAGAAAATTTTTAGGCTATTAGAAACGGGGCTGGAAGATTTCGGCTTATACCTCAACACAGTGATGCCCGATTCTAAGATTCAATTTAAATTATTTATTTAAATTTCAATTATTTACTCAAGTTTTAATTGTTTATCCAAGTTTCAATTATTTATCTGATTTTTAATATAGTTCGATCGTGAGGCTGTCGGGGTAGGCGATTCTTGCGCCGGTATTGGCTGCAATAACCTCCATTATCTGTTCGGGAGTCTCGTTGTTGGTAAACATCGCTAACACTCGTCGTGAATTCAAATCATGATTCCTGATCATGATGTGGCGTCCTGTGCGGCGCGTAAGTTCAGCGGCGATATCTCCGAGTCGCTTCTCAAAGAAATAAATGGAATTTCCGGTGCCGGCTTCATCCATTTCCCCCATATTCATTGTCATCATGGCGCCGGTGTGTTTGTCGATTTTCACAATCTCGCCGGGAGTCATGGTCAGCGTGTCGAGGGATGCCCCGAGTTTAGAAGCGAGTCGCACTTTGCCGGTGTAGAGGGAAAGAGAGAATTCCGATTCTGAATCATGTGAGGAGATATCGAATGAGGTGCCGAGCACATTCACTGTGACTCCCTGGCAACGCACCTCAAAGGGTATGCCGTTTTTGGTGACCTTGAAGTATGCATCGCCGAAGAGCATTATTTCACGATGCTCCTCGAAATTGGCGGAATCATAAACCACACGGCTTCCGGGGTGAAGTATTATTATCGAGGAGTCGGGAAGTGTGGCTTTCAGATTCTCGCACTGTGCTGCTGACAGTTCAGCGAGCACCGAAGCCTTGTGTTGCGACTGCATATTCCGGGTGCTGATAAAAATGGATACAAACACCGTGACGGCAAGCACTGCTGCCGCTGCGCTCCATACTGCTATGCGATGCCTCATGCGGCGGCGTTTTGTAGCAGCCGGCGACATCATCAGATGTCGGCGAAGTTGTTTGTATGCCTGTTTTGCCTTTGTCTTGTCTTCATAACATCCCATGCGTTCCAACACGGGGAGGCAAATGTGCATCGCTTCCTCGCTTTCACCCTCGGCGAGAAACCATTGCTCCACAGCGGCGCGTTCTTCTGCTGAGCACTGCCCGAGCATAAATCTTTCGAATGTTTTTGTATCCAAGTTGCTATTGTTTTTGAAAGTGGGGTCGTATATATTGAGAATGCCGGCAGTTGTAAAATACGTAATCTGCCGCGCGCTTTTTTCTGTATTTTGTGTATGGCGGGTATCACTGAGTGCTGAAAGCGCAGATGAAGAATTTCATTATAATAAAGAGCGCAAGCGTTTCCGGACCGACTTTCCCGCGGATATAGCGAAGCGAAAGCTCTATCTGTTTCTCCACCGTGCGAGTGGAAAGACCTTTGATTTCAGCTATCTCCTTGGCGGATTTAAATTCATAACGGTTCATGCGGAATATTTCCTGTCGTTTTGGCGGCAGTTCATCTACCGCTTTTCTCAGTCGCTCTTCAAGCTCAGAATAATCATATTCACTGTCGACACCTGGTAATGCCATAGATGCAATTTGTTCGGTTGCCATCTCAAAAGGTGTGATCTGATGGGTATGCTTGAATCGCATCCACTGGAAGACCTCATTGCGTGCCAATACGAATATATATGCCGTCATCGATTGATCCTCATGGAGGCTATGCCTGTTGAGCCATATTTTCAGGAAAATGTTTTGTAGAATGTCTTCCGCAGTGGCTTCATCTTGAACGAAACGAAGCACAAAAACGCGAAATCTGGGATAATAACGCATGAACATACGTTCATAACTCGAAGCGTCTCCGAGCTTTATGCGCAATATCGTGTCGCGCTCATTGTAATTTTCATTCTTTCTGAATATCTCCATGGTAAGATTCCGTTTGCTCCCATAATGCAACTGCTGCATTATTAAAGAATGGTTTGCTCCTCAAAAGTACGTAAAATAAGGGAAAGGGAAAAGCTTCTAAATGTAAAGTGTAATGTGAAAAGGAGGAATTCACTGAAATTTCCGTTAAGGCGGGGATACGTATTATCCATGTGAGTGACATTCTCATATAAGACCCATTCCCAAGAGAAATGTTAGGGCAGAGGTCGAAATTATTAGCTTCTTAATGTCATGAAAAAAAGACTCTCGTATCTTATGGCGCTGCTCGCATTAATGCTGGTATGCCCCATCTCAAACGCCGAGACCAAGCGTATTCTTGCTATCGGCAACAGTTTTTCCTACGATGCCATACTGCAAGAATTGCTGTCGGTGGTGCGATCAGGCGGAGATGACATTGTGGTCGGTTTCCCCTACAAAGGTGGAACCACTTTGCAACAACATTGGCAATATATCACTAACAAAGATAAGATATACAATTACTACACTATTAAAAACGGCAAAACAACATCCACCGGTTCCGGCACAAAATGTCTGGACGAAAGCATAATTGCATCAGAATCTTGGGACGTTGTGGTGATTCAGACTGACCATAACTATTCCGGAGCATACGATCATTATTTCCCATATCTTGATAATATCATAGCTTATTTGCGGCAACATCTGACAAACAAAGACGCGAAATTCTATTTGTATATGACTTGGGCATATCAGAACGGCTCTGCCAAGATTGCCGATCTTGTCAAGAAGGGACTTTATACAGACCAGGCTGACCAGTATGCCAAAATCACGGATTGTGCCTCGAGGGCAGCCGTGCAGTCAGGTATCGGAGCCGATAATATTATTCCTGCCGGCACAGCCGTGCAGAATGGTCGCACAAGCTACCTCGGTGACTCTTTCAATCGAGACGGATATCATCTCGATCTGCAGCATGGCAGATACACGGCTTCATTGACATGGTATGCAAAGATCTATGGCAAAAATCCTTACGATGTTACCTATCACCCGGCAGAGATGAGTGACTTTTGTGCAACCGTATGCAAAAAGGCTGTTGCCGAGGCGATTGCGACTCCACTTAGCGTGACATCTTTGAAAGAGGAGTTCGGCGTGAATCCGGATGCTACATTCAATGTCGTAGACCGTCCCGTTTATGTCAATTTCGGACTTGCCACAGGATATGCCGACAATAATGCTGATGTATGGAACAGCCTCACATCGAATGTTGCTGGCGCATCGATACGCAATATTTACAATAACAAAGGCTACGGCACCGATATTTGCCTCAGTATCGAAGAGGCGTTTGATGGCGTGGCGAAGGATGGATCTCTTTACGCAGGTGAGGAATTCACAATTCCTGAGAACGCAGCCAAATCATCTTTCTATAGTCGGGGGAGAGGTTCAATCACGATATCGGGGCTATATCCGGGACAGGCGTATGATATGAAAGTATATGCGTCGTCTGCCTCTGATACGGGCTCGACATTCCGTTTCTCGGGTGACAATACTGCAGAGACATCCATAAATGCCACCGGCAATACTTCACGTCTCGCCGTTGTCCCGGATATTGTGGCTGACAAGTACGGACGTATCAAATTTTCAACGGAGTGTGCAGAGGGAGGCCTGAGCCATCTCAATGCTCTGGCGATAATACCACATATGAGTGTGCCGGGAAGCAAGGCCGTGTGCATCAATTTCACTACAAGCGACAGCCCTCTTCCGGATGCCGGCTGGAACAACATTACGAGTCATCTTGCCGGTGATGCTGTGACAAATCTCACATATTCCGACGGCAGCGAGTCAGGAATTTCGCTCCGCCTGACAAAAAGCTTTGCCGGAACAACAACCGACGGAGCCACTGTCACCGAGACACTGCTTGACATGCCGTCGACGGTATCCTCTACAGGCTACTGGGTGAACGGTGTTGAAAAGGATGGCGTGCTGGCTGACTGTGGGGAGCTCGTGTTTACAGGGCTTGACAACAGTAAATCATACGAAATTCATATTTTCGGTTCGAAGCTTAACTCTACAGAAACCTATGAAGCTGAATATTCCACTTTCGGCAAGAGCGACAACTTTATAGCGCTCAACTGCAACGACAATACAACGCAGACAGCCACTCTTCCGAGCGTCATGGCAGATTCTGAAGGGCGGTTGCGGTTCACGGTCACACCAGGAGCCACAAGCGAGGACACATATAAAGTGGGATATATCAATGCCATGACTATCATGGTGCCGGCAATGATTGATATAAAACCATTTGAACCTGTGGCTCAAGATCCCTGGGACGGCAAATCCACGGCGCAACCGGCTATCGACGCTTCGGGGAATTATATCATATACTGTGGCGCCGAACTCGCATGGGTCGCAGACCGTGTCAATAAAGGTTTGCCGGTGACGGGCATTAAGCTTGCAAAAGATATAGATCTCGGCAGTAATCCTTGGACTCCTATAGGTTACGGCACATGGTTCAAAGGTAATTTTGACGGACAAGGCTATCATATCCGCAATCTTTACATAAACAAGGATGACCTCACCGGGTCTACACATTTCTGCGGTCTGATCGGGGGCACAAACGAAAGCGGTGCACGTGTAAAAGATATCAATCTGTCGGGTAAGATAGAGATACCGACAAAAGTGGCAGATAAAACCGTGGCAGGTTCCCTGATCGGCAAAGCCAACAGTATCGGATCCGTTTACAATTGTCACAGCGACGTTGCGTTTGTCATAAACGGCAGCCCGGCTTATGTCGGAGGGTTGGTAGGTTTCCTGAAAAATTCAGAAGTAAAGAGCTGTTCTTTCTCAGGCACCATTGACGTTAATGGCAGTGTCACAAATGGTCTCGGTGGAATTGCCGGAAGCACGAATTCATCGGTTGCAGGCGTGGAGGCAATTTTCAACGGATGTATATTCTCCGGCTCTATACGCAATAATGGCGGCAAGAACCCGAAATATGTAGGCGGAATCAATGCATATTCAAGCATCACTTCCGGCTCGGAGAGCATCACTAATTGCTATGTATCCGGGACAATAAAATCAAGCGGAACCAACCGAGGGGTTATATACGGACTCGCAAAAACTCCGGAATTTTATAGCGGCAATAATTTCTATCTTGATGACTTCGGTTATAAGACCGACGGCGGCGCAAAAGCCACAGCCGAAGAATTCCATTCGGGGAAGACGGCTTATGCGCTAAATGGAGATCAGTCCGAAATGCTTTTCGGGCAGGATCTCGATAACGCAGAGGGTATGCCGGAAGTGTATCTGCCCACAGGTGCAAATCATGTTTACAGGGTGAAATACAGCGTAAACGATATTCCTTATGAAACTCTCTACTGCAATTCCTCTCTACGCTTGCCAACAAATCCTGTCCCTGATGCTGACAATAAGTTCGAAGGATGGTATGACGCTCAAGGAAAGGAATACACCTTTTCAAGCATTATTGATTCAGATCTGGAATTGTCGGCTCGAATGTCAAGTGGAATCAGCGACACTGAGGGAATCTCTCCAAATATAATGGAAATAAATGATGACATGCTGATAATTCACCGCGGAGAAGGACTGATTAATTTCTATTCTATCGAAGGAAGACTCATTAAATCACTAAATATTGTATCTCCCGCACAAATAGATCTGTCGGAGTTGCAGCATGGATTGTATATGGCATCATTCGGTACACAGACTCTTAAATTCGTAAAATAATATCTCATATAATCGCCATGATTAAAAATCTTAAATGTGTAGCAGCTGCAACCATTATTATGGTATTGGTCGGTGCTCTGCCGACTTTCGCAGCAAAAAAGTCTCTTCAGGAGAAAACTTTTCTGAAGGCAATGTCATTCAACATGCGTTTCGATACACCCAAGGATACGGCGCAGCTGTCGTGGAGTGCACGTCAGAAACCTATCCAAAGAATGATGGATGAAATCAAACCGGATGTAGTGGGCGTTCAGGAACTGACTTCCACTATGACCGATAGCCTTTACTCCCTTCTTCCGGAGTATGGACATTACCGCTTCCCTCTTCCTTCGCAAAGTCATAAGTCGCCAGATATAGCTGTGCTTTATAAAAAAGACAGGCTTGCTCCTCTGGATTCTGGCTATTTTTTCCTAAGCGCGACTCCTGATACGATTTCAGTCCCATGGGATTCTACCGACAAGCATGTGAGAGGTTGTGTCTGGGTAAAACTTCATGACCGGATTTCAGGCAAGGATATATATTATTTTTCAACTCACATGCCCTATAAGAAAGCAAAGGTTGACACCAAAGTGCGTGCTCAGTGCGCATCACTTATCAACAGCAAGATAAAGGAAATTGCCGGTGATGGTGCCATAGTCTTCGTTACCGGCGACATGAATGCCGGCGATAGCCCTTCAGACCCACGCTCGCCAAGTCTTACACCGTTTTTCGATTATATGAAATCTGCGCGCCGCACAGCGATTTTTACCAATAACAGATCCAGTTTCAACGGTTTTGGTAAAATAAATCCGAAAATACGAGATAAGAACCTTGACCATATTTTCTATCGCAATGCCGAGCCTCTTCTTTTCGAGACTATCGATTACCCGGGATATGGCACACTCTATATTTCCGATCATTATCCTATTATGGCGCATTTTAAATTATAATTCTTCCACAAGTTATGAAATTCCTGTCTTTTATCGTTGCGTCCGTTTTGTCGGTGTCTGCTTCGGCTGCTGTATATCGTGTCGATTCTCCTGACGGAGGACTTTCCTGTTTTGTCAACACCGGAGACTCACTCTCTTTTTCTTTGAAACAAGCTGATGGCAAGATTCTCGTAGATAATTCATCTATAGGATTATCCTGGACCGACGGCTCGGTCTGGGGTGTGAAGGATGGCTCTCCACGCCAGCGTCGCTATAGTAAGGATGCCACCATACCTTCTCCTTTTTATAAGAAAAGCGAAGTGAAGGAGAATTTCAATGGGTTGGATCTGGCATTTAAGAATTTCACATTGCAGGTGAAGGTGTTCGATGACGGCATGGCATACCGTTTTGTCAATCATAAGGGGAAACAAGGCGAGGTGAGTTCCGAGAAAGCATTGTATTGTCTTCCCGGAGACGTAGATCTCTGGGCGCCGCGTGTGCGAAACCGTAAGAAAAAGACTGACGTATCGCATGAAAAGCTATTTTGGAATGATATGCAGAACCATTATACACATGCGCATTTGTCGGAATTTAAAGATGGATCATTGTTTTTTACGCCTCTGCTTGCCGGAGAAGGCAATTTGAAGATAGCTTTCGCGGAGGCTGATGTGGAAGACTATCCCGGAATGTATCTTGCGGCGCGACCGGTAGCCAATACTTTGGAAGGTGTGCTTGCCCAGGTGCCGGATTCTGTGAAGATCGGTGGGCACAATGACCTTGAACGGCTTGTGAAAACCCGTAGGGATTTCATTGCGCGTGTGGATGGAGAGCGATCCTTTCCGTGGCGTGCTTTTATTATAAGCCATAGCGACACTGACCTCCCAGACAATGATATGGTGTATCGCCTCGCTTCTCCTTGTCGCATTGCCGATATTTCATGGATTAAGCCGGGAAAAGTGGCTTGGGAGTGGTGGAATGACTGGGGGCTTTATGGCGTCGATTTCAAAGCCGGTGTAAACAATGACACATATAAAGCCTATATTGATTTTGCTTCGCGTAACGGCATAGAGTATGTGATTCTTGATGAAGGCTGGGCTGTCAAAGGGAAAGCCAATCTTCTTGATGTCGTGCCTGAAATAGATTTGCAGATGCTCGCTGATTATGCCAAATCCAAGAATGTCGATTTGATTCTATGGGCGGGATATCTTGCGTTTGATCTTGATATGGAGCGTGTCGTGAAGCATTATGCCGATATGGGCATAAAAGGTTTCAAGATCGATTTCCTCAATCGTGATGATCAGGATATGATACGGTTTATGTATCATGCAGCGGATGTTTGTGCCCGCAATAAAATGCTTGTGGATTTTCACGGGTGCTCAAAGCCGACAGGATTGCAGCGCACATATCCGAATGTTATCAACTATGAGGCTGTGTTTGGGCTTGAACAGATGAAATGGAGCAAACCGGAAATCGATCAGATCACGTATGATGTGACTCTTCCGTTCATACGCAGCATCGCGGGACCGATGGACTATACGTCGGGCGCAATGCGCAATGCAGTTCCGGGACAGTATACGCCTAACCGCCATAAACCGATGAGTCAGGGCACACGATGCCGTCAGTTGGCTCAGTTCGTAGTGTTTGACGCGCCCTTGTCGATGCTTTGCGATTCACCGTCGGATTATGATCGCGAGCCGGAATGTACGGAGTTCCTATCAAAGGTGCCAACAACATTCAATATTACAAAAGTCTTGGACGGGAAAATAGGAGAATATGTTGCTATCGCACGTTGTGCGGATGACGGCACGTGGTATGTGGGAGCGATGACCGACCTTAATTCTCGGAAATTGTCTTTACCGCTTGATTTTCTTAAAGATGGTGTGCAGTATGAAGCCACGATCTGGAGAGACGGCGCAAACTCCGACAAAAACGGGTGTGATTACATGATGTCAAAATCTCTTGTAACATCCCGTGATTCTCTTGCAGCTGACATGGCTGCCGGAGGAGGCTTCGCGGCAATTATTCGTCGGAAGTAAATCTGTTGCGATCGCGGGTGTATTTTTTGTGTAGCGACGCCTCGAAGGCTTCGCTGAGGTCGATGCCTGTCTGGTTTGCCAGACAGGTCACAACCCAGATTACGTCTGCCATCTCTTCGGCTAATTGCGACTTCACATCGTCGCGCAGGTCGCCGGATTTCGCTTTCTGGTCGCCATATACGCGGGCTATGACTCTCGCTAACTCTCCGACCTCTTCGGTGAGCAACGCCATATTGGTGAGTTCCGAGAAATAGCGTTTGCCGATTTCTCGGATCCAGTCGTCGACTGATTTCTGAACTTCCTGTAACATCAGATTATCGATAAGGCACGGAGTTCGTCAATGATTTCGCTGCCGCTGAGGCTGCGTCGGCGAGAGAGAGTGCGGGCAAAGTCGTCGATGGCAGGATGAAGACGGGGATTGCGGAAAATGCGTCCCATGTATGATCGTGTCTTGTCATAAAGGGTGTCTATCTCGTCGTCCTCAAGAGAACATGTGTCGCGTCCTTCCTCGGCTATCTCTTTATGGATCGTGTCGAGAAGATCAGCCGGCACTTCCTGTCCGAGCCTTACTATCGAACGCGCCATCACATTAGAGATGACCATTGCCGATGTGATGTAGAAATTATGAAGTAGGGTATCCCACGTTACTTTGGGAGATACCGACGGAGAACCGGAGAAGTAGTATTGATGGGAGAATGTCACCATCGGTCCGTCGGCATCGAGGGATACAGCCGCTACACGGTCGATGGCATCGAGAGCCGCGAGCGATATTGCCATTCCGGCAAGACCATAAGCCTTGTCGTCTTCATTGAGATATGTAAGGGTCATTATTTCGTTGCTCATTATTCTTAATTTAAGTTTCGCAAGCTTCAACTTAAAGTTTAAGAGTTTATAAGTTTAAGAGTTTATCCGATGCGAATATTTTTGATATTTCATTTATTTTGTATCAGATTATTAAACTTATAAACTGCACCGTGTGCGATTAAACTTTTAAACTTCAACTTTACGCTTGCGAAAGTTGACTCACTTATTTAACAAGCGGGGAGAAAGGTTGGTTTTAGAATGTGACTCCGAAACCTGCTGCAAGACGCACTCCCTGCTGCGGCAAACCGGGGAGAAGCTCGTCATGACGGTTGAGGATATTGTCAGCCTGCACCCAGACGGTAAAATTGGATGTTATGCCGTAGGATGCACCGAAATTCAGATATGTGATGTCGGGGAGACGTTTGCCAATGAGTACATCCGCATCTGAAATAAGTCCACCCTGATAATTTGCCATTGTGTAGATGTTGCGTACTCCCCGGTAATCGTAAGCGAGTTTGAGCTTAAGGGTGCTCCAGGGGTTGGTTTCGGCAGAGATATTGGCTGTCCAGCGCGGACGGTCGTAACCGTTGAAATATCCTTTGGTGCCGTTTTGCGGCTGATAGTTTCCTTTAGCCTCTATCTTGATGATGCTGCCGAGATCGTATGAAGCGCGAGCCCCGATGCTGAACCCATGGATGTTGCAGGTGCGGTCTTGATTATAATTATATGTCAGTGTTCTCTCTGCATTCTCAGCGAAGATTGATTCGGGAAGACCGGGCGCGGCATCATGATAATAATTTAGTTTCTGTTGATACCATCCGCTGAGATATTCGCCACGAGATATTCTGAACGCGAAATCCATACCCGCCGAGAAGCCGGAGAAGGGACCGAATGTAGCCCCAAGACTGCCGTCAAGAGGAGTATAGACAGGGCGTGAACAGCCTATATAGGGTGTCTGATAATAGTCGCGTTCATAATTGCCAGCCAATGTGTTGAGACGGCTTCCACCGAGTGCGTGGAGATAAAAAGCTACCGGACCGGCGAGGTAATCGAGTTTAACATCAGGTGCTATATGCAGAAAGCTATAGCGGTCACCTTCATTTCCGGCGTTGAAGCTGAGATCAATGTCGGCACCGATACGCACAAGAAGTCTGTCGCGGGAGAAACTATAATACGGAGTGAGGGTAAGCATCCCATAATTGTCAGGCTGACCGGGACAATATCCTCCATCCATCTCTTCCTGCGGATATAAGAGGATATCGGCATTTATGTCTATTCCGATTGCAGATTTTGTGGATGTTGGGAAATTTACGCTTCCGAAGAGATTTATATCTGTTTCTCTTCCACCTGAAGCTCTTGCCATCTCAAGATGATCGTCCGGCATACCGATAAGCATGTATTTGAACGGAGAGTATGCCGAGCGGTATCCGAAATAGCGCACGCCAACTCCGGCATTCCAGGTTATGGCATCAAACTTATCGGGTGATTGCCATGCGAATCTTGCGGAGATGTCGTTGAGAGTCTGCGTCGGAGTTTTGGGGGCGTTCTCCGAAGTGTATTCTCCCCAATGAGGGTTGAAGCCGTAGTAGTTGAAATTGCCGATATGCCAGTCAATTGCTCCCTGCAAACGACCCTTCCCTTCGAAATCGTGTGAGGCATAGAAACCGAGAGATTCATCGTAGCGATACATCTTCGTGTCTTTCATCAGTTCCGACACTTCCGGTTTCCAGAGGGAGGTGGAATTATGCTGCAGACGCACTCCGAAAGTTGTATTCTTGTTGTCAATGAACCGATAGCCTGCGCTCAGGGTAGAGTTGAGCCAGCTTCCCGCACCGAGTTCAAGGTATCCGCGAGAGTCGGAGAAATCGCGTGTGTCGCGCCAACCTGTGGCTGGGAGGGGTAGGAGTCGGGGTGCAAACCCGGCAGGCACGCTTTTGCCATCGTAAGAAAGGGGATTGGTCTCAAGAGAGAATTTTACCTGTTTGGGGAAAGAGTTGATGCGGTCGAGTCGAAACACCTCAGGCACATATTTGCCGTCAACGGAGATCGATTGGTTATATTGAGCGGCTACGGGGAGAGCAACAGCTGCCGCGAGTGCTGAAAATATATATTTTTTCATTACTTGAGAGCTTTGAGGCGTGAATTGATAGCATTGAGAATCTCAGGTTCGTTGCCGGGATAATTGTCGCGAAGACTCTGGAGATACTCCTTGGCAAGATAGTGCTTCCCTTGACCCTTATAGGCATCGGCAAGAAGGATGAATCCCTTTGCAAGTTGATACTCATGTGGAGTGCCGGCATCGGTGAATTCGAGAAGAGTTTTTTCCGCAGTGGCGAAATCCTTGCGGTCAATATAGTATTCACCGAGTTCCACTGCTGCTTTCGCGCCAGCCAGACCGGCTGGATTGGAAGCCAACTCCGAGAGCATGGAGAGAGCTTCGGAAGTGTTGCCTGAACGCAAAGCCGCCTGAGCCTCTATGAGCTGCATCTCCTCAGCCTGATCGGCGCTGAGTCCGCCATTGGCACGGGCACGGCGTGCATATTCTATTTTTTCGGAATCAATGGTGGAAGTCCTGGCGATTCCGGCATATGCATCGGCAAGGAAATCTGTCTCACCCGTGTTTGCAAGAGCCTTGTAAACTTCAGTTGCCTCGCCTGAACGACCGGGGATATTGTTTTCCAGTATCTCTGCCTTCATCAGCAATGCTTCCGGATATTGCACTGAATGGGGACGAGCTTCCGCAAGGCGCGTAAGTATCTCTTCTGCCTCAACATATTTGCCGGATGTCTCGAGCGAGGTTGCTATGTCGAGAAGTGCGGGAGCGAGATATTTCCCGTCGGGATAATCGCGCACGTAGTTGCGAAGGAGGGTGATGTTCTCGCTATTCTCAGCGTAGGCGGTCTCGGCACTGTCGAACGCCAGCTGCTCCATCTCTCCCGCATCGAGCTGACGCGCTTCCGGCACGCTGCGGAGAAATTCCGCATACTCCGGTAACTCACCGCGTGAAGCGTAATACTTGCGGAGGTCATCGTTGGCGAGAGATGCCTCTTCACTTGAGGGCCAGGAACGTATAATCTCTTTATATGTGTCAGCTGCCTGCTCCATCTTTCCCGCCTTGGAATAAGTGAGGGCAAGATTTATCATTGCCTTGCGAGCCTGCACAGACTTCGGATACTGCGATGCAAGACGGTCGAACACTTCAGCCGCTTTGCTGTTCTGGTCGAGCGCCTCATATGTGAGAGCCTTTTCAAGAAGGGCGTTGGGCATCCATTTAGAGTCAGGATACTTACTTTCCATTTCGGAAAGTTCCTTTATCTTGCCGGAAACATCCCCTCCGAGACCGAGCATCACCGCATGGCGGTATGACGCATAATCGGCATCAGATGAATTTTTGGCTTTGGCTCGCGCATAGTTATCGCGCGCAGAGCGATAGTCGCCGGTATAATACTGGCAGTCTGCCATGCGGATAACCGCATCCTGTGCAAGAGCTGTAGGGAGAGCCGGTTTGGCATCAAGAGCTCGGGCAAATTCCTTGGCAGCCGCGGCGTATTTCTCCTGCTGATATTCGGAATAAGCAAGGTTATAGAGAGCCAATGTGCGGTTGGAAGTATTTTTCTCCGTTTTCAGGAAAGTATTGTAAGCGGCAGAAGCTTTGGAATAATTTCCCTGCGAATATTCAGCGTCACCAAGCCAAAGCTGGGTTTGTGCCGCAAGCTGACGGTCGTGTGACGCCAGTTCGAGTGAGCGGCGCAGGTATGAAGACGCTTCCTCCGGACGACCGTTGGTCATGGCCTCGATGCCTAATTCATAAAGAATCTTCTGTTTGGCAGCGAGCACCGCGTTTGACGGACGACGGATTTTCTCGATATTCACAAGTGCCTTGGAATAATTGCGCTCGTTATAATAGGCAGTGGCGAGATATTCCTCCACTTTAGGAGTGTATTCGGAATTGGGGTATAGCTTGATGAAACCCTCAAGCATATCAACAGAAGAGGAGAAAGGTATCTTCCCTCCGCGGGTAAGAGCCGCAACATAGTTGTAAAGAGCCACTTCCGAGACATTGCGGTCATAATCCATGCGGGCTGCTTTCTCGAAAGCCATTGCGGCGGCATCGTCGTTGCCTGTCTTCACATCGCATTGTCCGAGATAGAGCCATGCACTCTGCGCCAGGTCATTGTTGAGTTCGGTGAGGGTTGCGAATCTTTCCGCCGCGCGAGTATAGTCGTCATCGTTATAATCCGCTACTCCGAGAGCATATACCGCATCCGGAGCGGGCTCACCGTCGCACAGAGACGTGTATTGGTTGAGGAATGTTCGGGCTTGCCGGTAATCACCGAGCTTGAAGAAACTAAGACCGGTGATGCGGTTGAGCTCGGGAGCGAGCTCAGGATCCGTGAGTGACCGCAACAGCTGTTGTCCGTTGTTTGCTACGCGATCGTATTCGCCACGGCTATAGTCGATTTGGGTGAGATAATACGATGCCTCAAGTCCCTTTTCACCGCTTTTCACCTTCGAAAAACCGGCATAAGCCTTGTCGTAGTCACCATCGATGTAATCGAGATATGCATTATAGAACGTGTAAGCCTCGCGATAGAGACGATTGTCTTTCAGTGCCTTGAGGCTTTTGCGCGCTTCGGTGTAGTGCCCCGTCTTTATCTGGGTGAGGGCGTGGCGGTAGGTGTAGAGCGCAAGATCCTCGCGGTTGAGGCGGTCAAAATCGATATCGTTGTATTCTACAAGCGCTTCTGACCAGTGATGATGGAAAAAGTAATAGTCGGCAATTGAAAGGCGAGCTTCCAATGCGAGGGTGGAAGCGGGATAATCCTTTACAAATCCGCGGAGGAGTGTAACGCATTCCGCATCGCCACGCTCGTAATATGCGCGTGCGAGCATGAAGACATATTCCTCTTTTTCTGAGGGATTGAGTTTGATTCCCTTGGTGTCGAGGTCTTTCAACTGGTCGATCACACCGGGATAATTACCCGCATCGAGCATTGTTCGCGCTCGTTCGAGATATCCTGCCGCAAGAGGGGAGAAACGCTCCGGTGAGGCACTGACCTGCGCAGCCGCACCGGCGGCTATCATCACCATTATAATCGAAATAACTACTCTATTCATTAAACATTACACATTAAACATTACACATTCTTATAGTGTCTCTCCTTCACTATTCCATGCCGGAAAGCGTAGAGGAGTTCGGAGAGTTCGTCGATCTGTGCCTGCAGTTCGTCGCCCTTGTCGGTGTCGCGTACGCGCATGCGATGGCGTGAAAGCTCCACGATCTGTGTGGTCGATACAATGTCGGAACCGTTACGCACCGCCTCTTCCGCCGATGTGAAGGGTTCATGCTGCACGAGCTGGAAACCGCTGCTGTGGAACACGAGGGTATATCCGGCGATGCCCGTGGTGCGATGGTATGCCTTGGCAAAACCTCCGTCGATCACCATCATCTTGCCGTTGGCGCGTATTGGGCTTTCACCCTTGGCGGCACGCACCGGCACGTGTCCGTTGATGATGTGGCGGTGATCACCTTCCACTCCGAAAGCATCGAGAATCATGTCGCAGATTTCTTCATTGTTGCGGAGCTTGAAATACCATCCCTTTTCCTCTACATGGGTCTCCGGATCATCAATGAAATAGCGTTCGAATGTTGCCATCTTTGACTTGTCGAACAGTGGGGAATCCGGACCGCACCATAGATACCAGAAGAAATCTCGGGCATAACTGCGCATCTCAGCGGATGAATCGTCGTTGAACGCCTCGCGCATTGTCATGCCGATCTTATGGAGAAGCTCGCGTCCTTTATATCTTTTGCCGTAAACCTCAACCTCCTTCAAAGTGCCGTCTTCATTGAGCGGCAGCGAAGCGTGGAAGAGAAGATTGGAATTATAGATGCCATACATACAGCCGTTAGAGAAGAGGCAGTCGATATGCTTCATTAGTTTGTCGCTGACGCTGAACGAATGGCGCAGCTTATCCACGAGCTCACGCTCTTCGGGAGTCAGTGCTGTCGGATCGGCTGGATCAACAGTCGGGAAATTAGTATCGTTAAGGAGATACTCCTTCCCGTCGATGGTGATGGTTCCGTTATTCTTATTGATTTTTGAGAGAAGATCGCGATCGGTCAAATTCCATTCCGGATGAGCTTTTGCCATCTGCGCCTCCAGCTTGAACTGGATGATGGCTATGGCTTTGTGCATGCGGGCTATCAGAAGACGCGATTTCTCGCTTATGGTATTCTCATCCTCGTTGGCGAGGTGGGGGAGGAAATGAGTGCAGGGATCATCGCCATATGTCTCCATGGCGAAAGTAGCGAGCGGCACAAGGTTGATGCCGTAGCCATCTTCGAGGGTCGTCATATTGTTATAGCGCAGCGATAGACGCAGCACGTTTGCCATGCAGCATTCGTTGCCCGCTGCCGCGCCCATCCAGAGCGCATCATGATTGCCCCACTGGATATCGAATCTGCCATAATCGCAGAGAATATCCATGATGATGTGGGCACCAGGACCTCGGTCGAATATATCGCCCAAGATATGGAGCTGGTCGATGCTCAGGCGGTGTATCACATTGCAAAGCGCAATGATGAATTCATCAGCTTGCCCGGTAGAGATTATTGTCTCGATAATACGGGAGAAATAAGCCTGCTTATCATCGTCGGAAGGAGATTCATGCAGGAGCTCCTCAATGATATATGCAAACTCCTTGGGGAGCGACTTGCGCACCTTCGAACGTGTATATTTCGAAGACACCGACTGACACACGCGTATCAGACGATGAAGAGTGATATTGTAGAAATCGGCAAGCTGACTTTCGGAAGCGCGGATGATCTGCAGTTTCTGCTCCGGGTAGTAAATCAGAGAGCAGAGCTCGCGTATTTCCTGTTCGCGCATGGTTGTGCCGAAAAGCTCTGTAACCTTACGCTTTATATTGCCCGATGCATTGCGCAGGATATGGCGGAACGCCTCATGCTCGCCGTGGAGGTCGGCAACGAAATGTTCCGTGCCTTTGGGGAGGTTGAGGATCGCCTCAAGGTTTATTATTTCGGTAGAGGCAGCGCTGATATTCGGGAAAGATTGTGCGAGAAGTTCCAGCACACGACGGTCGTTTTCCACGCGCGTCTCCGTTATGTTTTTCGATATAGGTGTCATTCTATCTTAATTATCCTGCAAAGATAGTAAATAGTTTTCAGTTTCCGGCTCTTGCATTGATAAAAAGGCGCGCTGTCGGTGAGACAACGCGCCGGGATGACGATTATGGAAATCAATTATGAAAATAGAGATCAGGTGAGGTAGTTGGCAAAGATGACGAGGATGATGGTGGCGACGATGATGAGCGTTTCGAAAATTGCCGCTACGATCATCGTGGTCTTCGAAGCTGCGCGATAGTTGAAGAGGACGCATCCTGCCGTCCATGCAAGGGCTACACCGGGGATTATGAAGCAAAGTGCGAAGGTCATGGATGCCAGACTGCAGATGATCGGCACTATGGATGATGAGTAGTAGGCTATGTTCCAGCCGAAGGCATCAAGAAGAACGTTGTTGCCGAATGCGCTTGTAGCTATGAATGCCGCGAGGAAGAAGACGAAGAAACCTGTAGCAACGAGTGTAGCCGCCGAACCGATAAGTCCCAAAAGACCCATCAGGAATTTTCCTAAAATGGAGAATGCGTTTTCGGTGATGTTAACCACGCTGTCGGCTGCCCTCTGAAAAGGAGGGGGTGTGGAGGAAAGCACTTCCTGCCCGATGGTGTCTACCGTGACGGGGTTGCCCTGCATTTCCAGGACGCGCCGGGGATTGTTGGCAGCGGGAATGACCATCCATGCGATGAGGTAGATGAGTGTCAAGGGCCACACGTATGTCACGCAGCATAGCACTACATATAACAGACGCATGATGTTGGCATCCCAGCCGAGGTATGTTGCCAGACCTCCTAATACTCCGCCGAGAACCTTGTTGTTGAGGTTGCGGTAAAGACGCTTGCGAGGTTGACGCTCTTCGCAAGTGTTGGCGGTTGATGCGTCAGCATCATAGGGATGAGGAGGAATGTTGGCTTCGTTGATGTCGCCGATATCGGCGGGTTTGCCCATAATCTCGATTACACGGTTCACGTCGCTATAAACAATTGCGTTTGCGCCGGATGCTATCTGCTCGTCGAAAAGTTCGGATATACGGCTTTCGATATCGTTAACTATTTCATCCCCTTCTGCCCCGGAGAATGCCGCGCGAAGCTGGTTGAGATAGTTCTGGAGAAGATCGTAGGCATCTTCATCTATATAGAATACCTTGCCGTTTATGTTGACAGGAAATGTTTTTTTCATAATTGGTCTGTTTTAAGAGGTTGTTGATCTTGAGTTGGTTGTTGATCTTGATTTAAAAGATGGTTAACGGATTTTGAGATTTCGCACCATGACTGATGCAGCTCATTTAGGAAATGCGATCCCATCGGAGTGATGGAATAATACTTGCGAGGCGGACCCGAGGGTGATTCCTCCCACCGATAGCTGAGCAATCCATCATTTTTGAGTCTTGTCAGCAGAGGGTAGAGGGTTCCTTCCACCACAATCAGATGCGCGTCTTTCATTCGCGATATAATCTCAGAGACGTAGGCATCGCTACGGCTCAGCAGAAGCAGCACGCAAAATTCGAGCATCCCCTTCCGCATCTGAGATTTCAGATTATCGATGTTAGTAGCCATAATTTGTTTTTTTTGATGTCGCAAAGGTAATAACTCTTATAGTACTATGCAATGCAAAGTACTATAAATTAACAATAATTAACATAATCAAAAATGCAAGGAAGAAGGAGGGATTGAGGGGAGGGACGGCATACGGGGCACCAAGGTGCCTTCACTCAACCAGCTTCGCCAGACATCCAGACAGGGATAGACATCCCGGCTGGCGCCAGACATCGAGACAGACATTGGGACAGACGTATATAGACATAGAGGAGGAGATGAACCAAGGGGACGGGGATGGTGTTAAAGTGATACAAATGATTATTGCGAAACTTAAATATAAAAATTTAGTGCTATGGATACACAGAAAATTAAGGAACTGAAAGAGGATAAGGGTGTGGTGCTGGTTGAGTTTTATGCGTCTTGGTGCCCTCATTGCCAGAGAATGATGCCGGTGGTGGCTGATGTGAAGGCGCTGCTCGAAGGGAGAGCAAATGTCTATCAGTTTGATATCGATGAGAATGAGGAGTTTGCTAAAGAACTCGATGTGACGTCTATACCTACTTTCATCGTATTTAAGGATGGTGAGGAAAAATGGCGTGGCAGCGGCGAAATGGAAGGTTCTACACTTGATGCAAAAGTGGAAGCTTATTTATAATTTATAAGGGAGAGGGAAAAGGTAATAGGGAAAAGGTAATAAGTCATAAAGCCGCTTCCATGAGATTCGGATATGATTCATCGATATGATTCTTTGAAACTAAATGAGATTCGGATATCATTCATCGATATGATTCTTTGAAACTAAATGAGATTCGGATATGATTCACCAATCTGATTCTTTGAAACTAAATGAGATTCGAAAATGACTCTGCTGTCTGATTTTCTGAAACAGTTGGGGGTTGCCCATACGGAAAGCTACAGCGACAAGGCGTTTAATACGATGTCTTTCAAGTCGCTGTTCGGCTTTTCGCGGCTGCTCGATTCGTATGGTGTGGAATCGGAGGCGGTTAAACTGCCTGATAAGAAGCTCTATACGGAATTGCCACGCCCTTATCTCGCTCAGGTGAAGAGCTGTTTCGTAATTGTTAACGATATACGTAAGGAATATGACGGCAGCGAGACGGTGGATTTTTTGCATTTCGGTCAACAGAAAAAGTGGAAGCTTGAGGATTTTGAAAGAAAAGCCACAGGTGTTGTCTTGCTTGCCAAGGCAACGAAAGATTCTCGCGAACCGGAATATGCAAAGCATCATTTCTTTGATGTTGTTGAAAAAGGGAAACTTTGGGTACTGGTTCTTTGTACCCTCTTTCTGGTGGTATCCGGTTTTGTGATTGATCATTTCTGGAGCAATTTATCCACAATCTTCCTCACTTTGGTGAATTTCGCAGGTATTGCGGTGACATGGCTCCTTATACTTAAGACGTTAAAGATCAAAAGTAAATCTGCCGACAGAATATGCGGAGTGCTTCAGGAGCATGGTTGCGATCATGTGCTCGAACAGAAGGCATCTACCTTTTTCGGCATTTTCAGTTGGAGCGAAGTCGGAATAACATATTTCTCGATATCAACGCTTATACTATTTCTTTTCCCGGGAGAGATCCATTATTTAGCATTGCTTAACGGGTGTTGCCTTCCCTTCACGGTGTGGAGCATCTGGTATCAGAAATACAGAATCAAGACCTGGTGTACGCTTTGCGTCACGACGCAAGGGCTTTTGTGGCTGCAGTTTTTCTGTTATCTTTTCGGAGGATGGTGGAGCGATATATTCCCATTGCGTTTGTCGCTCTTCATGATGGTAGCTTCTTATGGCGCAACGCTGATGGCTGTGAACAGGGTGATGAATTTTATAAAAAGCAGATGAGATATGGGTGTTTTTGATGATTTGAACAAGAGTCTTGGTCTTGAGGTGCTCACCCCTCCTGAAATGAATCAGATTCATTTCGAAACCGGTCAGCATTCTCCCGTTGCAGCTACCGGGGAGGACACCGTCATGTCGATAGCGGAGCATAATAATGTTAAGAAATTGTGAAATTTTAATTTGAATATTTGTTGAGCGTGATAAAAATCGTTTAATTTGCATTATAATTGTGTGCAAATTTTGCGATAAATGGATGGATCAAACGAAAAAACAGCTGTAGAGGAGATCCCTTCTACAGTTGATACCAAAAAGAAAACAAAAAAGAAAGAGGCAACTGCAAAGAGCGGCATAATATGTCTGCTCGTGGTGTTTGGACTGTTTTATTTTTTAGGACAGGGTATGGGTGTGGCAAACATGCTCAAGACCATGATGAACACTGCTCATGATCTTTTGCTTAACACCGTGTTCTATCTGATGTCGATTTGCGTCCTTACGGGTGCGATCGGTAGAATTTTTGTGGAATTCGGGGTAGTGAAACTCTTGGAGAAGATTCTACGTCCGCTAATGAAGCCGCTTTTCAATCTCCCCGGTGTGGCATCTCTTGGAGCCGTGATGACTTTCCTGAGTGATAATCCCGCTATAATCTCCCTGGCTTCCGACAAACGATTCAGTTCATATTTCAAGAAATTCCAGCTGATTTCCCTCACCAATTTCGGCACAGCGTTCGGCATGGGACTTCTCGTGATGGTGTTTATGGTGGGACAAGGCTTTTTCTGGCAGCCTCTGATAGGATTTGCCGGGGCGTTCATAGGCTGCATTGTCTCCACGCGCCTGATGCAATATTTTGTGATTAAGAATTATCCCAACTATCTCGTAGAAGATGCGGTGGTAGAAACCGGAGAAGAGAAAGAGGAAGACGATAAGACAGAAGGAAAATCTGCATTTGTGAGGATATTGTCGGCACTGCTCGACGGCGGAAAATCCGGAGTAGATGTCGGTATCGCCATTATTCCAGGAGTGCTGATTATCTCAACGCTTGTGATGCTCCTGACCTTCGGACCCTCCGCCAATGGAGAATATACCGGCGCGGCATACGAAGGTGTTGCTGTGTTGCCCTGGCTGGCGCAAAAGATAAATGTGGTTTTCGAATGGCTGTTCGGATTCCATGACCCTCATCTTATAGCTTTCCCTATTACATCTCTCGGTGCGGTTGGTGCCGCTTTGAGTCTTGTGCCCAACTTCCTCAGTCAAGGATGGATGGACGGCAATGCGATAGCGGTGTGCACCGCGATAGGTATGTGCTGGAGCGGGTATCTCTCCACTCACACCGCCATGCTCGACTCTCTCGGCTACAGGGAGTTGACCTCGAAGGCGATTGCAGCCCACACAATTGGCGGTCTTTGCGCTGCGGTCGCCGCGCATCTGATCTATATGCTCGTCACTCTTGTTATGTAATTAAGATCTCCTCCTAAATAACTAAAACCCAATTTAAAGATAGAAATGAATTATCAAGGTCTTAATGACAGCCAGGTAATTGAAAGCAGGCGCGTAAACGGAGAGAATGTGCTAACGCCTGTGAAGCGCGATCCATTATGGAAACAGTTTCTCAGAGGATTCAAAGACCCTCTGATCATTATTCTGCTTGTTGCTCTTGCATTATCGGTAGGAATTGCAATCTATGAAGCATATATAGATGCCGACCACTCCTTTAAACCATTCTTCGAGCCAGTAGGTATATTCGCTGCCATATTTCTTGCAACAGGCTTGAGTTTCTGGTTTGAGATGAAAGCCAACAAAGAGTTTGCCGTTCTCAACCAGGTCAATGACGAGGAGCCGGTACAGGTGTGGCGCAATGGTGCGATCACCCAGATTCCCCGAAAAGATATCGTGGTGGGTGATATAGTGGTTGTCAATACCGGTGATGAGATTCCGGCAGACGGCACGCTTCTTGAGGCAACATCGATGAATGTTGACGAATCGTCGCTTACCGGAGAGCCATCGTGCATGAAGACCACAAACGAATCTTTGTTTGACCCGGAAGCCACCTATCGCTCGAATGCGCTTATGCGTGGCACAAAAGTGATGGAAGGTCATGGAGTGTTTGAGGTGACGGCTGTCGGCGACAAGACCGAGAACGGGAAGGTATTCAAGGAATCACAGATAGATAATTCAGTTAAGACACCTCTCAATGAGCAGCTTGACCGTCTGGGTAGGTTGGTGTCGATTTCCAGTTATGTCATAGCGGCAATTATCGTTGCCGGTCGCATGGTGATGTATTTCACCCACAGCGTGGAATTTGAATGGCTGAGTTTCGTTCAGTATTTCTTGCAGACGCTGATGATAGCCGTGACATTGGTGGTTGTAGCGGTGCCCGAAGGTTTGCCGATGGCTGTGACTCTATCGCTGGCATATTCCATGCGCCGGATGCTGCGCACTAACAACCTTGTGCGCAAGATGCACGCCTGCGAGACGATGGGAGCCACTACCGTTATCTGTACCGATAAGACCGGTACGCTCACGCAGAACCAGATGCAGGTCTATAAAACCAATTTCTATGGGCTGCCATCGGAATCCATCGGGTCAGATGTATTGAGTCAGACAGTAGTGGAAGGAATTGCGGCGAACTCCACAGCCCAATTGGATCTTTCCGACGGCTCAAAACCGAAAGTATTGGGTAATCCAACAGAGGGAGCGTTGCTTCTCTGGCTCCGCAACAATGGTGTGGACTATGCCGAATTGAAGAGAAAGATTACGACCGTTGACGAACTTCCTTTCACCACAGAACGCAAATATATGGCTACCGTAGTTGAGTCGGATGTTGTCAGGTCGGCAGATGGCAAGGGACAGCAGGTAGCATATGTCAAGGGTGCGCCAGAGATTGTGCTTGGAATGTGCCGGCATCTTCCCGAAGGTGTGACCAAAAAAGAGATAGAGGCTCAGCTTCTCGCTTATCAGAATCAGGCTATGCGTACCTTGGCGTTTGCCTATCAGATCGTAGCGGAGGGGGAAGATGTGATTGAGGATAACCGATTCACCGGTGAGGATCTGACATTCTTAGGGATTGTGGCGATTTCCGATCCAGTGCGCGCAGACGTGCCTGACGCGGTCAGGGAGGTTCTCGATGCCGGGGTCAAGGTGAAGATCGTTACCGGCGACACTCCCGCCATCGCCCGTGAGATAGGACGTCAGATAGGGTTATGGACAGAGGAGGATACCGATGAGAATATCACCACCGGTTCGGATATTGCCGCCATGACCGATGAAGAGCTTGAGCAGCGTGTGGAGAAAATAAAGATTATAGCGCGTGCGCGTCCGATGGACAAGAAGCGACTTGTTGAGGCACTGCAGCGCAACAATGAAGTTGTGGCTGTTACCGGCGATGGTACCAACGATGCCCCCGCATTGAAAGCTGCACATGTCGGTCTTTCGATGGGCGACGGCACATCCGTCGCCAAAGAAGCTTCGGATATAACCATCATTGACAACTCATTCTCATCGATAGGACGGGCAGTGATGTGGGGCCGCTCGTTGTATCGCAATCTCCAGCGGTTCATAATGTTCCAGCTCACAGTGAATGTCTGCGCATGTCTCATAGTGTTGGCAGGAGCCTTCATGGGTATGGAATCGCCGCTGACCGTAACACAGATGTTGTGGGTCAACCTGATAATGGATACATTTGCCGCAATGGCATTGGCGTCGCTGCCTCCATCGGAAGACGTGATGCGCGACAAACCACGTTCCCGAAAGGCATTCATTATCACTCCTGCAATGTGGCGTCAGATCATCGGCGTAGGTTTCGGTTTCTTCCTGATTCTTTTTGTTGCCCTCAGTTTCCTTCAGCATGTCTCTGCCGAGGGGGCGACTGCCGAATCAATAATCTCTCTGATAAAATCAGGAGTAGGAGGTTTCCATGAACTGACGGCTTACGAGCTATCGCTCTTCTTTACCTTCTTTGTGTTCCTGCAGTTCTGGAATATGTTCAACGCTCGCGCGTTCGGCACCGGAAGATCAGCATTGCATCTGAAAGGATGCAACGGCTTCCTGACGATAGCTTTGGTGATACTTATCGGTCAATTCATCATTGTAACCTTCGGATACGGCTTTTTCAACGTAGTGCCCCTCCGATGGAGCGACTGGCTGTTGATAATCGCCTCGACATCGCTTGTGCTATGGACCGGTGAATTATTCCGCGCCATGCACCGCCGCTAATAAAATTCTGTTTCGTATATTTTCATGTTTCGGATATTTTGTGTAACTTGGTAGCGTAGAATTACCAATCACAAGTAAATATAAGCGAGATGAAAAAATTGATTATGATGAGCGCAATGGGTGTCGCATTGCTCTTGGGGGCTTGCTCAGGTGGAGGTAAAGCCGACAAAAATGATTCCACGCAGGCTGAAGAAATGTCATTGGATGCTACGCTGCCTGTCACGAGCGGTGAATACCGTGTAGTGTCTTTTCAGGACACGGCAGCAGGAGCCGTACGTACACGTTTTGACGGCAGAATGCTGATGGCACTCGATCCCGGGAATGCGGGGATCTACATCTATGAGAATGGCAATCGCACACATTTTAAGGCAAAAGCGATACTCTCCAAGATGTTCGAACAGAAAGACAGTATTTACGTTGCTACAGACAAGGACAATCGAGAAATCACTCTAATCCCCGGTAAGGATATTGACACATTGGTTGTATATCGTGGGAATGTTCCGGTTAAAGTCTCATTCGAGAGTAAGCCGATGTCGGCACTTACCCCCGCAGAAGTCTGGACACGCATTTCCACCCAACTCTCCAAATAAACCGCTTCGAAAGGGTCTCTGCTTACCGCAGGGACTCTTTCTTTACATTGAGAATGTTCGTTGAAAGATTGAGTTATGAGGGTGATTTGGAATAGGGTTATACCGTTTGGGAGAAGGTATGGGGCGATCAATCTTTTCGGAGTATTGTTTGCCAAGAGGGGGATGGCTATTACCAAGGAGGTCGTCAATCATGAGGAGATACACAGCGCGCAAATGAGGGAATTGCTGTATCTTCCGTTCTATATCGTTTATGTTGCGGAATGGGTGTGGCGTCTGGTGCAACAACGGGGTGACACATATCGGGCTTATCGGAGCATCTCCTTCGAACGTGAGGCATATGCGCATGCTTCTGATTTGGATTATCTGCGGCGACGACGACATTTTGCCCAATGGCGCAGACCGCTATAGTAGCGTACATAAAACTTATTTTTTGTAATTTTGCAGGTTCTAAAAGGTCAAGGTAGAAATGAAAGAATATACGGATAACCGTAAATTAGGTTTTGGAGCTCTTGTTGCTATCGTGTTCGGAATGATGGTTGGTTCCGGACTCTATAATATTCCCCAGAATTTGGCTGCCGGTGCCGGTCCGGGTGCAGTTGCATTGTCGTGGGTGATCACGGCAGCTGGAATGCTGCTGCTGGTTGCCACATTCAAGATCCTTTCCGACAGGCGTCCGGAACTCGATGCCGGCATATATCAGTATGCGCAGGTGGGTTTCGGTAATTTCGCAGGATTCAACATCGCGTGGGGCTATTGGTTATGCACGGCTTTCGCCAACGTGGCATATGCCGTTATGCTCAACGACTCATTCGGGGCGTTCTTCCCGTCACTGCTGAAGCACGGCTGGCAGACTCTCATCTTCGGTTCGGTGCTGATCTGGACGATGTTTTTTATTGTTGCCGGGGGTATACGCACGGCAAAGATTCTCAATAATCTTCTTGCAGTGGTCAAGATTGCAGCCATAGCGTTGGTTGTGCTGTTGCTCTTTCTTAATATAAAGGCAGGTGTGTTTAATCTTAATTTTACAGATGAATCTTTCTCCAAAGTCTCTCTATGGAGTCAGGTTAAAAGCACTATGATGGTGACACTATGGTGTTTCATCGGCATTGAAGGCGCCGTGATGATGTCTGCGCGTGCGAAGCGTCCCTCAGATGTTGGGAAAGCCGGAGTGACAGGTTTCTTCATAGCCTGGTTGCTGTATGTGTTGGTGTCGATGCTGTGTTATGGGGTTATGACACGTGCACGGTTAGCCGGTCTTGAAGATCCGTCGGTGGCATATGTGCTGCGTGCCGTTTGCGGCAACTGGGCATATTATTTCGTTATTATCTCCGTAATTGTTTCCCTCCTTGGCGGCTGGCTCGCGTGGACACTTGTATGCGCGCAAGTGCCTCATGAGGCGGCAGTCGTCAGAATCTTCCCACGCTCGTTTCTGCGTCTTAACCGTCATGGCATGCCGGCATACGGACTGCTGGTGTCGAGCATAGTGATGCAGTCCTTTCTTGTGTTGGTGATGATGGCAGACGATGTTTACATGGCTGCGCTTACGGTAACGGGCATGATGGTGCTCCCTGCTTATCTTTCAGGCGGGATGTATCTTTGGAAAGTGAGTTTCCATGAAGATGAAATTAAAAAAGCGGGCAAAGGTTCCCGTCTGCGTTATCGCATTGTAGGAATTCTTTGCACGCTTTATTGCTTATGGATGATATATGCCGGAGGGTTGAAGCTTTTTATGTTTACCTCGGTTTTCTATCTTGCCGGCATAGGCTTCTATATAAAAGCCAGGAGCGAGAGGAAAGCAGAAGGGACACTGCGATTCACCCGTGCCGATTTTATCACTCTGCTGATTTTGCTCTCCGGACTTGCCGGGAGTGTTTACTTCTTCATCGTGAAATGACGTGAAGCAAGGCGGTAACCGTCGCAGAAGACTTCCACGGTATAGTCGCCAGGAGTGAGGGTTGTGTTGACATCCCAATACACTGCCACGGAAAGTTCCTCGTTTGCATACTCCACCTTGCGATGGGATGTAGAAGAGATTGTTGATCCCTCAAGCTGGAAGGACGGACCGCCACCGAGAAGTGTGCCTTCAGGAGAGAGGATTCTGATATAGAAATCCTTCATGCCCGGCGCAGTGGTGTTGTTGGGGCTCACGGTGAAGTGAACTCCAAGCTGACGCGCCTTGGTGATGTTTTTCTCCACCTTCCCTTTTTTGTTATATGCCTGGAAAGAGATGCCGGTAAGGTTAAGCTTCTTGGCAAGCTGCACGGTCTGTGTCAGCTCAGCATTGCTCTTTGTTGCTGCGGTATATTGCGATGAGAGCTGTTCGTTTTTCTGTTGCACCTGCTGGATCTCCTGCTTCAGACCTTCGTTCTCCTCTCCGAGACGCTTGATCTCTTCAAGATAGTGGCGCACTATATTCTTAAGCGTGGCAATTTCTCCTTCGAGTTGTTTGATTTTGGCGCGGGATGCCGCCATATTCTTTGCATTCTTGCTTTTTTCATCGTTGAGTTCCTGGATCAACCCTTCTACTTTCATGCGAGCCTCGTTGTATTTATGCACGAGTGAGTCGTTCTTAAGATAGATCTGCTGACCTTCATATTGATTGAAATCCGCGTTAAGCTGGTTGAACTCGTTTGTTAGCACAAGCTGATCATTGGCAATCGCGAGGCTGTCGGCTCTTGCCTCGGCTTTGTTGACAGCAGCGGTGTTGCGAGAATTTGCCACAATCAGCCATATTATAAGACCCACGAAGCACGCCAGCACGGCAATGCCGGCAGTTAGAAGTTTCTTCTGGTTGGTATTCATATTGCAATTCCTATTCTTGATTTGTGTTATAATGCGCAAAGATAGCTAAAAGAGGTGATATAAGCAAGAAGAAGAGGGATCGGAGATAAAAAGGAAACCGGCGAATCCGAAGGATCCACCGGTTTAATCTTTGACTTTCGTCTTGCTGTAGTTAGCAAAAATTATTTTGCAGAGTCAGCAGCGGGAGCCTCAGCAACCTCAGCAGCAGCCTCAACAGCTACAGTTGTGTCGTTAGAATCAACAGCCTCAACAACAGTTTCTTCAACAGCAACCATTGTGTCAGTGTCAGTAGCCTCAGCAGCCTTGTTGCCACCGCAGGAAACCATAGCTACGCTGAAAAGAACAGCAAGCGAGAAAACTAATTTTTTCATCTCTTTAAAATTTAAAATAATAAAACAATATTCTTTGCTATCAAAAACGATGCAAAGTTAATATAAATTTTTTTCACGGAGTAAAAAACTTCAATTTTTTTGAAAAAAAATATGGATAATTGCAAATTTTAACATTTTTAAGTTAAAATTACCCATAAATTAACAATTGTAAATCGAACAAATGTAAATTTTACTTCCGAAAATGAATAATTATATTGAATTATTTCACCAAAACCTTCCGGGTTGTAGCAGAGTTTGTCACCAAATATACTCCAGCCGGGAGGGAAACTGTGAAATCGCCATGTCCTGATGCAACTTTATTTCCGGCGAGGTCATAAACGAAGACAGGGGCTGTGGCGTTGTTGATGCTCAGAGATCCCTTTCCTATAATCACAGAAAGATTTTCTGTTGTTTCGGCAGGTAGCTCTTCAACATCGCTGACATTCTTCGAACAGATTACCGCATAGCAATTGGCAGGCACGGTGATGGTCCCGGCAACAGCATCGAAAGATGCGTTGCAGTCGTGGCTCTGCGAATAGATTTCGTAAGCTGAGTTGTCT
Organism: uncultured Porphyromonadaceae bacterium; assembly: GCA_902495075.1. Taxonomy (GTDB): domain Bacteria; phylum Bacteroidota; class Bacteroidia; order Bacteroidales; family Muribaculaceae; genus Lepagella. The sequence continues at coordinate 15,748 of CABUVO010000011.1, read as the reverse complement.
TGAGTGCGGAATGGGATGCTAATATTCATTGAGCCTGTGATGTTGGGATTAATGGCGCAATAAAGTTCCTTGTTGGCAGTGCGGGCGATAATTGTTCTACCGTTAGCCCAGTTGGATACATTGCAGTTCATTGCGAAATCAACGCCTGATGTGGATGGGAAAAGGTCCTTGTTGTTAAGGCGAAGTGCGATGAGTTGCTGGTATGATTCAAAGAGAGCCTTATGGTTCGGTTCATCGAGAAGCGACCAGTTCACCAGTTTGGGATCGGTGTTGTTTTCCATTGTGGGATTCCCCTGCGCATCAAGTTTTTTTGTGTTCTGGGCGTCTCCAAACTCAGAGAATTGCCATATCATATGTGATCCGGGCACAAGAAGCATCTGCGCTGCGGCTGCGCCGAGACGCTGGCAACTTGCAGTGGCGTTCCCTTTTATTCCTGCTGCTCCCCATCGATTCTGTTTGTATGCAAGGCGCTGCTCATCGTGCGATTCGAGATATGACACGGTTGAGCCTGCTGTGCGTTGGTCGTCAACTGCCCAAAAACGATTTAGATTGGAATCATCCTTGTAACCCATGGCAAATTGACATGCGGAATAGTTGACGTTTGCCCAGTTCATCTCTCCGTCGGCAGCCATTTCGTTTTCTTCCTTCGGGGTCGCGAGATCTTCATTGATATGATAGGCGAGGGGATTGATTTCTTTTATATACCCATGAAGTTTTTTCATTCTTGCAACGCGCGAAGCGTTATATGCGTTTGTGACGGCTTCAGAATTATTTGAATATGAAGAGTTGTTGCCTAATCCCTTAACAAGGTCGAAGCGGAAACCGTCTACCTTGTATTCTTTGAGCCAATACTGCAATGCATCCTTCCATTGGCGGTCTACGAGAGGATAGTCCTGGTTCCAGTCATTGAAGGCATTGTAAGCATGTGGGCATTCAAGATTGAAGAATGGGTTCTCGGCAGGGGTGTATAGCTGATACCAGGGATGAAGACCGTCAGCCTGGTTGAATACGATGTCAAGAATAACAGCAATCCCTTCAGCATGACACAGGTCAATGAATTCCTTATAATCTTTAGGGGAGCCGTAGGCTTTGTCGGGGGCAAAATAGAAATTCGGATTGTAACCCCATGAGTTGTTGCCACTGAATTCCATGATTGGCAGCAGCTCCACAGCATTTATCCCTAATGATTTAAGATACGGTATCTTCGCCATCGCTCCACGGATTGTACCCTCTGCGCCGGCTTTCCCCTCTGTGCCGGTGAAATCACGAAGCAGCAGTTCGTATATTACAAGGTCGTCTTTCCCAGGGGCAGTGAAATTGGCGGTTTTCCATGTATAATCCGCGAGATTGTCGGAGAATACCGCAAGTGAGAGGTTTTGAACCTTATCGGCGGGATATTTCGGCATATCGGGGAATACACCCGCAGGTATATACTGATCATTCCAAGGGTCAAGCACAAGTCGCGCATAGGGATCGCATACGGCTATCCCGTCGATCATGTAATAATATGTGTAGGTCTCTCCACGTTTTATTTTGGATTCAGGCACATTGATTACAAAGTGACGGTATTTGTTTCCCTCGTAATCGGCATCCATGTAGTCCATGACTTGTGCGGGGTCATAGCTGAAGCCATTCCATGATCCGAACAGGATGGCATTCTGCTTCTGGGGGGCTGCCATGCAGAAGGTGACGGAACCATCGGCATTGCGGGTTGCGCCAAGTGGCGGTAATTCAGTGAGTGCAGAGGGAGCTGACGGTTCGCTCCATCCCTCAAGATTAATGAAAATGTCTTTGTTGCCCTCATCTTTTCCCTCTTTCTTGCGGTCGCCTGTGCGGAATACAAAGCAAAGACGAGTCACTGTCTCGTTGTCTGCAACTCCGTAGAATGTGCGGATATTGCCGATATCAAGTTTCCATACATTGGGCGAGATATACTCCATTTTGTATTTTGGAAGGTTGGTGTTCCAGTCAGGAGCATATTTCCAAGAGGAGGTGCCACCATTGGCGTTGATAACGTCTACACCGGTGTGGGCATAGACATCGGTTGTAGCAGCAAGATTCATCATCCCCTTGTTGCCTTTGTCAGCGTGGAAGAAGATGGTCACATTCTGTGAGTTTTCCTGCAAAATGGCAGGAGAGGAAGTGACAACCTGCGCATCAAGACCGAAAATGCCGGTCAGGACCGCTATTGCGGTGAGTAAGTAGATTTTAAGCATTTTATAAGAATTTATTTAGTTGGTGTATATATGGGGCTGGATGGGGCGGAATGGGGAGAGATGGGGGTAGAGATGGAGAGGAGGAGTGCTATTTTTCTTCGTCGTCGGGGGCGATGTAGGAGATATCGCGCATTTCGCGATATTCTGACCAGTCGGGGTCGGACTCTGCCTCGATGAGCAGAGGCATCTGGGGGAGGGAAGCAAGTGCGCGGTTGAAGACGCGACCGAAGATGTTGAGGTTTTGAGTGTAAAATACCCAGTCGCGACGACCGTCGCCGGTGTAGATGCCGGTGAGATATGCCACCTTGTCTTTCTTGAATTCCTGCATCAGGGAGTCTGTAGCTTCCTCCATCAGTCTGGCATCCTCATCTTCCGGCATTCCGGAGGAGAGGGAATTGTATTCCCACGAGACCGTGACGCGATAGATGAATTTACCTTTGGCGATAATCTCATCCATATAATCACGGCCCGTAACTATTATTGTGCGCCCGTTTTCCGCTTCTGTAGGCGCTGACCACCAACGCTCCGTCATAATGGTTAATAATTAATGGTTAATATTAGTGTCGGCGTTCTGAGTAGAGGGGAACTTCGATGCAGGGGGTGTCGAGGTAGACGCCAGGACGGAAGCAGTGAGCCTTGAAGAATTTTGTGAGATCAATTTTCTTGGAAACACTGATGGGATATTTCACCTGGAAGGATTTCCCTTTCTTATATGCCATCGCCTGGAACACAATGCGCTCAACATCGGAGATGTTCTGCTGGCTGAAAGTCGCGAGGTCTATCATCTCGTTGGGAGCTACTTCTCCCGTGAAGAGGGATTTCCATGCCTTTGCCTCGTTGTCACGTATGAGGATAGTGAAATAGAGATAATAATTAGAGTCGTTGACAAGGGCTGTGTTGATGCGGGAGGTAGATAAAGCCTTGACATTCTCCGGTTCGAAGAGCAACGCCACGGTCAGATCTTCTCCATATTCGGTTTCCTCAACGGGCAGTTCCGGTTCAGGTTCGGGCGTGGGAGCCGCCTTGGGAGAGGGCATTTCGCGCACGCTTTTCTTCCCTTCGTCGAAAGCTTTCTGGTCGAACATCATGCGTGCTCCCTTTGTGTCCGGTTCGTGACCAGCCGGGAGCACAACCACAATTTCATTTAGGAGCACCGGAGTTTCGAAACCATCCTCTTCCACGTATGCTATTTTTCCATCAATCTTTGTTATCTTGCCGCCCCCTGTAGTGTTGAGGAAGCGGACTGTATCTCCTATCTTAGCCATTATTTATATTCGGGTCTATCTTAGCCGCTATTTTGTTTTCCAAAGGTATAATTTATCTGACGGACGAACTTTCTCGGGCACGGGCATCGAGAAAAGCTGTCCTTTGTTTACACTCTCCACGGGTCTGAGGTCGAATCTCAATTCCTTTACGGTGAATATTAACGCTCCGGTTGTCGGACCGGTAATCACTACCTCATCGCCCACCTTTATCTCACCGGCTTCCATAAGGAATTCACCGATTCCTATCTTGGAGAAGTATCTCATTGCCTTGCCTGCGTAGCTTTTCACTCGGGTAGCGCTCGAGCCATATTTCGCGCTCCATTCACCGAGACGTTCCCCCATGTAGTAGCCATTCCAATATCCACGGTTGAATATCTTCACCAGCCGGGCATCCCATTGGGCAACCTTTTCTTCAGAATAGGTTCCGTCAACAATCGCCTGCAACGCTTCGGAATAACATCCGACAGCTTCAGCTACGTATTCGGGACCTCTCGCGCGTCCCTCGATCTTGAAGACCCTCACACCCGCGTCCACCATCTTGTTCAGGAAATGAATGGTCTTGAGGTCTTTGGGGCTCATTATATACTGATTGTCGATTTCGAGCTCATCACCGGTTTCCTTATCGCGCACGGTATATGCCCGGCGGCATATCTGGTTGCAGGCACCTCGGTTTGCACTTGAATTCATCTCATGCAGACTCATGTAGCATTTGCCGCTCACCGCCATGCATAAGGCTCCATGACAGAACATTTCGAGGCGAATCGGTTTTCCGTTGGGTCCGCATATGTTTTCCGCCACAATGGCGCGGTGAATTTCCGCTACCTGCTCCATGTTCAATTCGCGGGCGAGCACCATAACATCGGCAAACTGAGAATAGTAACGCACTGCCTCAGTGTTGCTGACATTTACCTGGGTGGAGATGTGCACCTCCTGCCCGATCTCGCGGGCATAAAGGATTGCAGCCATATCGGAAGCGATGATTGCCGAAATCCCCGCCTCCTTTGCGCGTGAGATGATCATGCGCATTGTCTCCATGTCGGAATCGTAGATGACGGTGTTTACGGTGAGATAGGTTTTTACGCCTCTTTCTGTGCATATGGCTGCGATTTCAGCCATATCGTCGGCGGTGAAGTTCGCGCTTGAACGCGAACGCATGTTGAGCCCTTCGATGCCGAAATACACGGCATCCGCGCCGGCGGCAAGTGCCGCTGCCAAAGACTCCCGGCTCCCTACCGGAGCCATTATTTCAAAATCCTTACGGGTCATTTGTGTGCTATATAATATGTGACGACACCGAATGTCAGGGAGTGCCATCGGGTATCGGAAAAACCGCAGTCTTTCATTATCGCAGTCATTGCATCGCGCTGTGGAGCTGCGGCAATACTCTCCGGCAGATACGAATATGCACGGGAATCGCCCGACACCATTCTGCCAACGAGAGGAATAAGTTTACGAGAATAGACTTTATACAGAGAGAGGAGAAGCGTAGAGGAGGGACATGACAATTCAATAACGCAGAGGACGCCTCCCGGACGAAGCACGCGATACATCTCTTCGTATCCTTTGTGGAGATGTTCGAAATTGCGCACTCCATATGCTACCGTGATAAGATCCTGCGAATTGTCTGGTAGGGAAAGGGCGAGTGAATCTCCCTGAATAAAAGAGATGCTGCGTTTTGCAGTATCAGTCATTTTATTGAGTTTCTCACGCGCAACCCCAAGCATTCCGGCAGAGAGGTCAATCCCGGTGATATGTGCTTTCGGGAAGCGGCGGTGCAGGTCGAGAGCCACATCACCTGTGCCTGTGGCGATATCGAGAATATTCTTTATATCGGGAGATGACAAGGCTTTAGTGGCGGCATTGAGAGCGCGTGTCTTCCACCATTTGTGGAGCCCGAACGTCATCGCCGTGTTCATGAAATCATATGCCGGGGCGATGGAGTCAAACATCTGTTCCACCTGCTCCCCTTTGTCTCCATCTCCTGAATAAGGGTTTATCAGTTCCGCTCCGCTTTTCATCTATATCACAGCTTTTTTGCGTATGAACGGCGACGACGGTGCTGGCGGGTATTAAAATATTCCCACTGGCTCTGCACTTTTGCATTTGTTTCCATCTCAGGATTGGATTCTGCGTATTTATAGCCGTTCTTTATATAATAAGGAATAAGATCCTGGAAAAGGAGTGCGTTCACACCCTTGTTCTGATATTCGGGATGCACAGCCACGAGAAGAAGGTCGACACGATCGTTTTTCCCCTTCAGTCCTTTTAGAAGATGATACCATCCTAACGGGAAGAACTTCCCCTTGGATTTCTGTAACGCTTTGCTCATTGACTGCATGGATATTCCAACGCCCACAAGTTTGCCGTTGCTATCAACAATTAGGGTTACGAGATCAAGGTCGAGAAGATTTAGATAGATGTTGATGTAATGGTCTATCTGTCTCTCTGTGAGCATGGAATACTGATATAAGTCTTTGTATGCATCGTTGATGAGGTGGAAAAGAGCGTGCCCGTATTCCATCTTGATGCGTTTTCTGTTGGTGTATTTTAATACTCTTAGACCGAATTTCTTTTTTACAATCTCCGCAATGCGGTTGTATTTTTCCGGAATGGCATCCGGAACCTCCATGAGGAATTCAAGCCAGTCGGATTCCTTTTTATAGCCATGTCTCTCCATATGGTCCGGATAATATGGATAATTGTATATGGTTGCCATTGTGGAAAGCTCGTCAAACCCGGCTATCAGCATTCCCTCGTGGTCGAGGTCTGTGAATCCGAGGGGACCGATGATTTTGGTCATTCCCTTTTTGCGGCTCCAGTCTTCGGCAGCCTTAAGCAATGCGGAAGATACCTCCGGGTCGTCGATGAAATCAATGAATCCGAAGCGTGCATCTTTTGAATTTGATTTTTCATTGACCTGCCTGTTGATGATGGCGGCGATGCGTCCCACAGGTTTGTTGTCACGATAAGCCATGAAATATGCAGCTTCGCAAAAATCGAAAGCCGGATTGGCTTCGGGCAGGAGAGTGTCGACATCGTCAGATATCAATGGCGGCACATAGTAAGGATTGCCGTCGTAAAGGTCAATCTGAAACTGGGTGAATTTCTTAAGGTTTGCCTTTGTCGGCTCAATCTGTTTGATCTGGACCATAATAAGTTAATTAGTTTTTGACTGTCAGCCATATCAGCAAGGCTGCCATAAGAAGAATGAAGATACAGATGATTGTGAATAACTGCCCTGAGTTCCGTTTCTCTACGGCAAGCTGCAAATCCGTGATGGAATGATAGGCGGGGCTCTCGCAATTGCATTTGTTGGCAATGCGTCTTAGTCGCGGCAGAGATGTGGGAAGATGGTCGAGCACCTCATTGAGCACTTTGCCGTAACTGCGTATATCTTCGGAGGAATCAAGCGGTGTTATGCTCGATTTTTGGGCATAGCCTACATTGATTAGCTTCAGGTTCTCATTATATTCCGTGAAAATGATCGTTTCCGGGGTGATGGGGCTATGTGCGATGTGGTTTTCCTGGATATATTCCATCGCATCGAGAAGCTGTGTTTCCAGACGATGCACGATCTTGGGCGTGAGGCGTTTCTCATCGATGAGTCTGCGGAGTGAATATCCGTAGACATCATCGGTGATTATAGCCAACCCGACGCCGGGCACATCTTCGAGATCGTTTACCATCACAATGTTCGGGTGGGCGAGATTATATCTGGTGTCAAACTCGTTTTCAAGCATTTTACGGTATTCGGGGCTGTCGGCATACTCTTTTTTCAGAGCCTTAAGCATCACCCATTTGCCGTGTTTGCGGACAGTATAGACATCATAATACTTTTCGCCCCATTCCGGGAGCAGAGTGAGGTCTGACCATTTTCCGGACGGGTCATCAATGGGAATCTTTGTCTCTTCCTTGCTAATATATTTCTTATCGTCCATTCTTCGGATTTAGCGGTTGCTAATTAATTATGTCGAATCCGGTGTATTTGCGGAGGCATTCAGGAATCACGATTCCTTCGGGAGTCTGGTTGTTTTCAAGCAGAGCCGCCACGATGCGGGGCAAAGCAAGGGCAGAACCGTTGAGGGTGTGACAAAGATGAATCTTTTTGTCTTCGTCGCGATAGCGGCATTTGAGGCGGTTTGCCTGATAAGATTCAAAATTGCTGACAGAAGAAACCTCAAGCCAGCGCTTTTGGGCTGCCGACCAAACTTCAAAGTCGAATGTAATCGCCGATGTGAAACTCATGTCGCCGCCACAGAGACGCAGGATATGCCAGGGAAGACCGAGCTTTTCGAGAAGACCCTGCACGTGATCTTTCATTTCTTCAAGCGCTGCATAAGAGTTTTCCGGTTTTTCGATGCGCACAATCTCTACTTTGTCAAACTGATGTAGACGGTTGAGTCCGCGCACATCCTTGCCGTAGCTTCCAGCCTCACGGCGCCAGCATGGTGAGTAGGCGCAATTTTTCTTCGGGAGTTCGGCAGCAGGTATGATTTCATCGCGATAGATGTTTGTCACGGGCACCTCGGCTGTAGGTATGAGATATAGATTGTCGAGTGTCACGTGATACATCTGTCCCTCTTTGTCGGGAAGCTGCCCGGTGCCGTAACCGGAAGCCTCGTTAACTACGAATGGAGGTTCAACTTCGATGTATCCGGCTTTCCATGCCTCATCCAGGAAGAACTGTATGAGGGCGCGTTGGAGGCGGGCACCTTTGCCTACATAGAAGGGGAATCCGGCACCTGTTACCTTAACACCTGTCTCAAAATCTATGATATTGTATTTTTTTGCCAGTTCCCAGTGGGGAAGGGCATCCTCGGGAAGGTCCGGTATCACGCCGCCGGTCTTTTCCACAACATTATCCTCGGCAGTCAAACCCTCCGGCACAGCGGCGCAGGGAAGGTTGGGGACAGTCAGTAGGAGATTGCGCATTTTATCCTCGCATTCTGTGAGTCGGTCTTGCAATCCTTTGGTTTCACCTTTAATGCGAGCCACTTCCTCCTTTACCTTCTCGGCTTCCTCTTTTTGCCCCTGTTTCATAAGGGAGCCGATGGAAGCGGCGAGTTTCTTAAGGTTGGAGGCATCATTGTCGGTTTTCTGCTGAAGTCTACGACGTTCGGCATCGATTTCGAGTATTTCGGTAATTACAGCTCTTCCGTCAAAACCTTTGACGGCAAGACGGCTGATCACAAATTCAGGATCAGCTTTTATGACGTTTATTGTAAGCATGTCGGATTATTTGTTAAGGAGAGTTTTGACCATTTCAGAAATTGCGCGTCCCTCGGCGCGACCTGCAAGGCGTTTTGATGCAACACCCATCACTTTCCCCATCTCTTTGGGACCGGTAGCACCGGTTTCGGAGATTATTGCGGCAACCTCCTTCTCCAGCTCTTCTGCAGAGAGCTGCTTGGGGAGATATTCTTCGAGCACGGCAGCCTCCGCGAGTTCATTTTCCGCGAGCTCGGGACGATTGTTCTCCGTGTATATTTTCGCACTTTCCTTGCGCTGTTTCACCATCTTCACGAGGATTTTGGTGGCTGCTTCATCGGAGAGTTCTCCATTGGCGCCTTTGGCAGTCTTTGCCTCAAGGAATTCTTTTTTTGCGCCACGAAGTGCCTCGAGGCGTACTTTTTCACGAGCGAGCATCGCTTTCTTGATGTCTTCGCTTACCTGATCAAAAAGATTCATATCAATGTATTTTTTTACAGCTCCTTAATTTTATGCAGCTCCTATTTGTGGATTCTATTGGGTCACATTGTTGGGAATCTGCCTATTAACTTGCAAAAATACGAAAAATCTGCCTAATTTGAAAGAGATGAAGACATAATTTGTAAAACAACATATGTAATAAATTGATAATCAATGGATTATTTTCTTTAAGACAAAACATTGTATAAATAGTTGTAAATGAAGCTAAAAGGTGTTATCTTTGTGACCAAATTATTGAAATTTATTAACCTAACACATGTAGTATGAAGAAAATTTTACTTGTGGCATTTGCGATGACATTGGTTTCAGGTGTCGCCTTTGCTGACAGCCATCTGTCTTTACGCGTGGCAAAAACAGCAAGAACACAAAAAGAGCGCAATGTCTCTGAATCATTAAAAGCAATTTACAAAACTCCTATCAAGCCTCTCCGCGCTGTTCCCGCTCCGGAGCGTATCGTGATGGGTGCTGAGGCTGCGGTTCACAACGAGACCAAACTTGTGAAATATGAACTGGAGCTGAACAATAATGGGAGCATGGATCATGATGTTGTTACGTTTACGTACGACGAATATGGTTTCCCGAAAGTAATTAGCGGTGTGAATTTTCAAACTACATTTACATATGAATGGAAAGAACCCGGAACGGTGTGGTCGAAGAGAACCCTTGAAAACAAGAATTCGACGGGTACGACGACCAGTGTTATAAGCAGGGAGTTCCATTCTAATGGCATGATCTCAAAGGAGATTGATGAGCAAAGCGGAAGAGTGCTTGAATTTGATGAAAACGGTTATCTGACGAAATCTATCAATTCTGAAGGGTATGGCGTGACATATCTCTATTTCGCACCTGCCGATCGATGGTATCAGGGTTACATTTATCCTGACAGGATTGAAGAATATATGGTAGACGGCAATGGAGTTGTGTTTTGTCGTAAAGAAAAAATAGAAGGTGAATGGCAGACAATTCAGCGCCGTGGCGAATATTATGATAAGAATGGGATTCAGTGCGGGAATATGGAAGAGTACTATACGCAGGAGGGCACCTCTTTGGTGCTTGGAAGTTGTTACGGATACCGGGGATCTATTACGGAAACTTCCATCGAAAGAACGGAATTGAACGAGACTTATATTATGCCCGGTGTGTGGGTTCCGAGTTCTAAGCGTGTGTATTCCATTGATTATTATGATGTTTGGAAAGAGTATTCACCGTCTGAAACGCGTTATTACAAGAATTACGAATATAATGCTGATAACAAAGAATGGGAACTTCGTTCTGAATCCACATATTCTTGGGTCAATGAGAAGATTGTAAAAGAAGAAGAGTTTTATTATGAAGATGATGAGCGCAGCATATCATATTATCTTGTGACCGAGCCAAAAGAAGAATATGATGACGGACTTTTGGGCATATCGTATGACACAGCGACTGGTGATTACGCATATAGTGAATCAGATCCTGATAATGATGAAGTGGAATATTACTATATCTGTCGTGCGGACGGAACCGTGCTGAAAAAATTCCGTGAGGAAAACTATTTGTGGAAGGAATGGAACGGCACGGCATGGGTGAAATGCACCGGGACTATAAAGGTTGCCGAAGATTCAGATGATTCATATGAAATAACATTCGATTCCGAAGGACGTGTGACGAGAATGGATGAGTATGAGGACGGGAAAATTTATTGTTATGAGATTTATACTTACGGTCCCGGAAATGCTGTGACCGTAGTTAGATACGATCCGACTTCAAACGGGGGATTCTACAAATATTGTGAAGAATATGTGAATCGCGATGCGGACGGCAAACTGGTAGAGGAATGGAGTAAGTACTATAACGAGCAGGGTGAGTCGCAAGGTGGTTCCAGACGAGAGTATTTTTCAGATAACAGGTCTAAGCAGTATGATTTCAGCGAGGGTGAATGGCTGTTCTCTTACTGGTCTAAGGAGTCAGATCAATCTGTTGCTGAAGATGGAACCCAGACCATTATCAGCTACGAACTGGATGAAAACGGCAATATAACATCTCGCAGTAAAAATATAGAATGGAACGGAGACGATGGTTCTTATAAACGAGAATATTATACTTGGGATGATGCCGTCAACGATTGGGTAGGGCAGAATAAATGGGAAAACATTACTGCTCCTCTATTGGATTTTGTTTGTATCTGGCCTGGAAATCCCGAGAATGTAGAAAAGGAGTTTGATTTTCATTATCCGACTTCCGAACAAAACGGTTATAGGACAGATATCAGGCGTGAATGGCAGTGGAATGCAGATACGAAATCATGGGATCTGTCGTATGAAGATGGAAAGGAATGTAGCTCTGAAGGGAATGTTCTTACAGTTAAAGAATTGTCCTCTTATGGTAGGAAGACTCTACAGGCAATTACTGTAAATGAGGACAGAAAAGTGATAAAAAATAATATCCGCCGTACAGAATACGATAACACAACGATAAATGATAATGTCTGGGTATATGATAATGATGGTCGTGTGGCGAGACTGACGAGAAGTAGCGAGTATCAACAAGCCGGGAATATAGTTGGAATGACTTCTGAAATATACAGGTATTTTTATGGAGAGATACCGGTTGTGGGCTCGGGAATCGAGGAGGTCGCAACTGAAGCGGGCAAGGAGGTCAAGGCAGTTTACAGACTCGATGGTGTAAAGGTTGAGGCTGATGCTCTGACACCGGGCATATATGTTGTAACTTATTCCGACGGCAGTGTCCGCAAGATTACAATCAAATAATGCAAAAAGTTTTATAACTGAATGAAAGATGGTTGTCCGGTTTTGGATGACCATCTTTTTTAGATGTGTGACATCTATATTTATAAATAGGGGACGAAAAAAGGCCTTTTCTCTCGAAAAGACCTTTTTTGTGGGCGATTACGGATTCGAACCGCAGACCCTCTGCTTGTAAGGCAGACGCTCTAAACCAGCTGAGCTAATCGCCCGATTGCGGATGCAAAGTTAAGCACAATTTTTAAATCACACAAATTTTTTTGCTATTTTTGTAAAAAAATTTTTACATGATTTTGGCTAAAAACATGCGAAAAATATCAAAATTTGTTGTAAATGAGTAATATAAAGGATATAAAAATAGCAGACTTCGATTATCTCCTGCCTGACGAAAGGATTCCCCGGCATCCTTTGGTGGAACGCGATGCATGCAAATTGCTTGTGAGCCGTCCTGACGGGAGGATCAAGCATCGTACTTTTTCTGAACTTCCGGAATTGCTTCCGGAAAAGACTTTGATGATATGCAACGACACCCGGGTTATCAATGCGCGCATCCGTTTTGAGAAGCTTACGGGTTCGAAAATTGAGGTGTTTCTGCTCGAACCAATATTTCCCGAGGATTATATGCTGATGTTTCAGGCTGTGGGTTCATGTCGGTGGGGATGTCTCGTTGGAAATCTCAAGCGATGGAAAGACGGTCCTCTCGTAAAAATGCTTGATATCGATGGAAGGAAGGTAGAACTGCGTGCCACCCGCTTACGCCCTCTTGAAGGGAATGGTCAGGAGATCCTTTTCGAATGGGATGATCCGGAGGTGACTTTCGCTTCAGTTGTGGACGCTGCGGGTTATATTCCAATCCCTCCATACCTTAAGAGGGATTCGGAGGCATGTGATTCTGATGACTATCAGACGGTATATGCCCGTGTCAAAGGTTCAGTCGCCGCTCCTACCGCCGGTTTACATTTCACTCCACAACTTTTTGAGCGACTTAGAGCATCGGGAGTGGACATTGCGCCGCTCACGCTTCATGTCGGTGCCGGCACTTTTCAGCCTGTGAAATCTGAGACAATCGGAGAGCACCCGATGCATACGGAGGTCTTCAGTGTTGATCGCGATTCGATAGAAAAGCTGATCAATGCCAAAAGAGAGGGACGCAAGATAACGGCTGTCGGAACAACTTCCGTGCGCACTCTCGAGTCTCTTCCTTATATAGGAGCGCAACTGCATGCGGGAGATTTTTCTCTTCATGTTGACCAATGGAGTCCGTATGGCGATTCTGCGGCGCAGCCGTCGGGAGATGCTTTGAAAGAGCTGAAGCATATTCTAAAATATATGGATGAAAAAGGGGTGGGGACACTGACCGCATCCACCTCCATAATGATAGCGCCCGGTTTCAGATGGCGCATGGTGGATGTGATGGTAACTAATTTCCATCAGCCCCAGTCAACGCTGCTCCTGCTCGTTTCCTCTTTCCTTGACCGTGACCCGGAACGGAAGAGGGTGCAGTGGCGACATATATATAATGAGGCACTTGATCAGGCTTATCGTTTTTTATCGTATGGAGACGCATGTCTGCTGTTTCCTATGAGCTGATGGGAAAGGTGCAGATAAACTTCGACAGGCGTAAATCTCTCGAAAACGGGATGCCGATACGGCTGCCACGCTCCAAGAGCATGGCGGCGCGAAGGCTTATACTCGATTTTATACGCGGATATAAGGAGGGGCGGGCGGATTTGCCGGATTGTGATGACACTCGCGAGCTCTCTGCGGCGTTGCAGAAGTTACGTGAGGGCGTGCCTGGCTCGCGATATGATCTCGGCACGGGCGGAACTTCCCTTCGTTTCTTTATCGCCTTGGTCGCTTCGCTGGAGAATTTCGACGGGATTGTGGATTGTTCTCCGCAACTCAGACGCAGACCATTGGCTCCGCTGGTGGCAGCGTTGCGTCAGGTGCGAGCCGATATAAATTATATGGAATGCGAAGGATACGCTCCTATATATATAAAGGGAAAGAAACTAAAAGGGGGAGAAGTGGAGATTGCCGGGGGCGTTTCATCGCAATTTATTTCCGCGTTGCTGATGGCATCGCTTCTGTGGCAGGAGCCGTTGCATTTGAAGATCGATGGAGCACAGGTTTCACAGCCATATGTTGAAATGACCCGGAGGATGATGGAGGATACGGATTCTGAGGATATAGAACCGGATTGGTCTGCGGCAGCTTTCTTTTATGAGTTGTGCCTGATTATGCCGGGGAATAATGTTGAGATTGAAAGCCTTCGGAAACCGGAGGAATCGGTTCAAGGCGATGCGGGATGTGAGAAGCTTTTTGGATTGCTGGGCGTGACAACGAATTGGCATCCCGATGGCAAGGCGGCATTGGAGGGCGATGGCAAGATTATAGATTCGATGGCACGTATGCCTATGGCGCTTGAACTCGATTTGGGAAAGATGCCTGATCTTGTGCCGGCGTTGGCTGTGGGGATGGCTGTTGCCGGAATTAAATATCGGTTTTATAATGTAGGACATCTTCGGCACAAGGAATCGGATCGGCTTATGGCACTGCAGATGGAGATGGAAAAGATCGGATACTCTCTTGAGACCGGCGACGATTCCATATCGTGGAATGGCAGAAAGCTTCCCGTAGGAGAGGATGAGGTGATTGACAGTCATGGTGACCATCGCATCGCGATGGCGTTTGCCATGGCGGCTGCAAGAACGGGATATCTTACGATTGATGGAGCGGAATGCGTTGCCAAGTCTTTCCCCGGATTTTTTGAGGAATTGGAGAAGATGGGATTTGAGGTGAAGTTTATAAAAGGATAATTCATAATATATGCTATTGATATGAAAGGGGCATTGATAATATTGGGATTTCTGATTGTGGTGGGGGTGATTTTATATCTTTTTGATTCTCGGGCGCGGAGAAAAGGGAAAGAAACTGAATCTCGGCTGCCGCCTCAACACGGGAAAGGAGATGAAGGGGGAAGTGAATGCTGCGGATTGCATTTGGTTTGCGAGAAGGATTCGCTGTCGCCTGTGTCGGCGGAGGTGGAATATTATGACGACGAGGAGCTCGACCGTTTTATTGGGCGATCGGGAAATGATTATTCGCCGGAAGAGGTGGAGGAATTCAGGGATGTGTTGATGACTCTGCGGGCTGATGATATTGCGGGATGGGGACGAAGCATTACTGCCCGTAGACTTGAGCTGCCGCCGGAAGTGAGAGATGAATTTCTCATGCTTGTGAATGAACAGAGAAATCTGCGGAGGTGAATGGGGCGAGATGGGGTTGAATAGGGCGATATGGAGAAAGGGAGAGATGTTGAGGAAATATAAAAATGTGTTAACAATTCGAAAGATATTTTAACATTTATTGATTTGGTTGAATATCAAAGAGTTTTCAATGGATTTAATCTAAATTCCAAAAATTCTTTCGGAAATATTTGCACAGCGCTGAAATTCGTTATAACTTTGCAACCGCAAACGAGAAAACGACACGGCAACCAAGACCTGAAAATCTCGGTGGAGACAGAATCTCGGGGCGATTAGAACAATGAAATTTTGCCACAAGACAAGCAGCGAGACTGAGAAGTCAGTCAAGTTGAGAGTACAGGGAAACGATAAGTTTCCGTCAAGGATTCCAACTTAATAAGACGCCTGGTCAAGACAAACGAACGTAGGCGCCTTCCCTGACGGGGAGGTGACCGAAAGTATTTTGTGAAGAAAAAAAAGAACAAGATATAACAGCGGAGAGTTTGATCCTGGCTCAGGATGAACGCTAGCGGCAGGCTTAACACATGCAAGTCGAGGGGCAGCGG
>CABUVO010000010.1 GCA_902495075.1 uncultured Porphyromonadaceae bacterium | reverse complement strand
TAAACGAAAAACAGAGAATGCGAGTGGCTAAGCTTACAGTCAATGTGAAAAAAACTACAGATGAAATCGTGCCAATGGCTTTACTGAACCTACGGAACAACAATATCTGATAGATGAATGTTAATGCTGAAAGCAGCCACGCGAACAAGAGGATAATATTCCGGATAGCCATAATCCATTACCCCACTTTCCAAGGCTAAGGGTATATTACATGCAATAGGTTCCTGAAATTGCAAAATGGAGACCTTACGGATAGTAATTTTTTCATAATCATAAATCTTAAATAGAATAACAAATCGAATCAATTATAAATGTGATATTCTTGCCGCCAATAATAAAATCACCAAATAACATTTTATCATTCAGATGATTAAACATGGCATATAACTCTTAATCTTTTTAGGCTTCCCTAAAAATCACACCGCAAAATTAAACATAAATTCACAAATTACCCCCCCCGATTGTTAAAATATGTTAATCTTTATTAAATATCAATTTTAAAACGTTTGCAGACTCTTTTTACGTGTAAAACTGTATCTCTCTTTATACAAGTATGGGTGAGGTTTTAAAGAAAAAGGCGATAAGTAAAGGCAAAAATAAGAAGGAATCAGTCGAATTAGTTAATAAACCGAATATACCGGATTGATCAGTTCATGCCAACATACAGGGCACCAAGGTGCCTTCACTCAACCGGCTACGTCTATATTTTTAATATTTTGTTTATGATTCTAAATTTAGTATCTTTGCATCAAATTAGGTTTCAACAACATAACAAAATCATGAAATTAATAAATATATTAATTGATTTCATGCATAAGTTATTACAAAACATTACGAGGAATTTTATTAAAACAACCGATACAGATATGAAACGGATTTACAGTTTGTCGCTGACGGCGGCGATGATGTGGCTTGGGGGCGCGTCTTCCGAGGCATGCACCAATCTGATCGCGGCTAAGGGCGCCACAACCGATGGTTCGGTGATGGTGACTTATGCCGCCGATTCCCATAACCTCTATGGCATGCTGACGCATACGCCAGCAGCACGTCACCCGAAAGGTGCGATGCGAAAGGTGGTGGAATGGGACACGGGGAAACCTCTCGGCGAAATACCTCAGGCTGCTGAAACTTATAATGTTGTCGGCAACATGAACGAGCATCAGCTCGCCATCGGTGAATCGACATGGGGAGGACATAAGGAACTCGAAGACACCACCGGCAAATCAATCATTGATTATGGGTCTCTGATACAGATCGCTCTCGAACGCTGCAAGACAGCACGCGAAGCTGTGGATTTCATGGGAGATATCGTGAATAAATACGGCTATGCCTCAAGCGGCGAATCATTCTCGATTGCCGACAAAGATGAGGTGTGGGTCATGGAGATGATTGGGAAAGGCGCTGAAAAGGGAGCAGTATGGATTGCTGTCCGCATTCCTGACAATGCCATTTCGGGTCACGCCAACGAACCTCGCATCCGCAAGGTCAACATGAAGGATAAGGAGAATGTGAAATATTCGAAAGATGTCATCTCGTTCGCCCGCAAACGTGGCTATTTCAACGGCAAGGATGAGGATTTCTCTTTCGCCGATGCTTATGAGAATCATACAGTCTCAACGCGCCGTGGCTGCGATGCCCGCGTGTGGAGCTATTTCCGTCGATTCGCCCCGGAAACAGACAAGTATTATTCATGGTGCGCAGGCACAAGCAACGATCCGATGCCCCTCTATGTAGTGCCGGAGAAAAAGGTAAGCCTCAAGGATATGGAATGGAGCATGCGCGATCATTTCGAGGGGACACCCTTCAACATGACCGATGACATCGGTGCCGGTCCTTATCATGTGCCTTATCGCTGGCGTCCGATGGATTATACGGTTGACGGTAAAACCTACTGCATGGAGCGTGCGATAGCCACTCAGCAGACCGGCTGGAGTTTCGTAAGCCAGAGCCGCAACTGGCTGCCCGACCCTGTGGGTGGTATCCTGTGGTTTGGCACTGACGATACCAACACCTCCGTCTACATGCCTTTCTACTGCGGCATGACCGAGATTCCTCAGGAACTTGCCCACGGCGATATAAATACTTTCGACCCCAAAGCCAATTTCTGGATGACAAACATTGTTGCCAATCAGGCTTACAACCGCTACGACCAGATGATCCCGGATGTCCGCAAAGTGCAGAACAAGCTGGAGGATAAATTCCGCAACACAAGAAATGCCACAGACTCCCGCCTCGCCGCCATGGTGAAAGCCGGAGACATGGAGGGTTACCGCAAAGCCGTGAACAAAGAGGGAGCTGAAGTTGCGAAAGAGGCAACGGATGATTACCGCAATCTCGCCATATATCTCTTTGTGAAATATATGGACGGCAACATGAAGAAAACTGATGAGAACGGCAATTTCATCAAGAGTGAGTACGGACTTCCGGTTTATCCCACTTTCCCCGGTTACGACAAAAAATATTACGAAAACATCGTAAAAGAAACCGGCGACCACTTTCTCATTAATGAGTAATGTTAAATGAGCAATGTGTAATTGCTCAAGACATATAAAAAGCAATCCGGCAAACTTGAGTTTGTCGGATTGTTTTTTATATGTCATTACAGTTATAGGTTGAGGTAGCGCATATTAGTGGCAGCGCATACTTAAGGCGAGCCCATTAATCCTTTTACCTTTTCCCTCTTTCCTTTTACCTTGAAATAAAGCGTTGCTTTATTTCAGAAGGTTTTTGACCTTGTCGGCACCTTTCTGAGCGGCATCAGATACTTTCTCCTTACCTTTCTCTACAGCGGCAGCTCCCTTATCCTTGGCAGCATCAACTGCAGCGGCTCCGGCTTTCTTGGTAGCCTCGACAGCGTTCTTTCCAGCATTCTTGACACTGTCAACAGCAGCGGCACCTTTATCAGCCACATCGCTTGCAACACTGTCAGCTTTCTCTTTCGCCTCGGTCACCTCTTCTTTAGCTTTTGTCTTCAGTTCTTCAAAATAAGATGCTACCGACGGATCTTTCTCCTTCACCACGGGAGCGATCTTGTTCAGATAAGCCTCAGCCTCAACGCCTTTTCCTTCAGCCTCAAGCTTGCTGGCATATTCCTGCGCCTGCTCTACATACATCTTCAGGCTGTCAGGATTTGTGCAGTTCTCGATCTTTGCCTTCAATGCCTCACCTTCGTCGCTGCCCTCGCGCGCTGCCTTTGAGCCGCAAGAAGAGAGCGAACCGATAGCCATTGCTGCGATGGCTAATGTCATAAATACCTTTTTCATAATATAATTGATAATTAAGTGTTTTTTTCATTTCTTCAAAAGGTATAACGTTTTACACCTCCAACGGTTCATTTAAGTAAGTATTGAAATCCAATACTTATTTAGCAGTATAAAGAAATCTCTTGATAGAACGTTTCGGAGTTTTCTCAAATTCGTTGGGCATCAATACTATTTTAGCAATTCTCTCATAAGGAGCCACAAGTTTGTTGAGTTCAGTCCGCATTTTCTCCAACGTCGGATCCATATCGTGCACGGAGACATCGAACCTGTCGAGAGCATCATAGTCGGGATAAACCAAGGCAACGAGTTTGCCATCACGCTCCACAACAAGACTCTCCGCGACAAACGGCATATTGTTGAGCTTCGCCTCTATTTCCTCGGGGTAAATGTTCTGTCCCGACGCCGAGAGTATCATCGTCTTGGAACGACCGCGAAGGAACAACGTTCCGTCAGCGGAACGCGTGCCCATATCGCCGCTTTTCAGCCAGCCATCCTTATCGAAAACCTGCGCCGTGGCATCCGGATTCTTGTAGTATCCCTTCATCACATTGGTTCCTTTCACGCAGATCTCGCCCGGTATATTCTCTGGATCTTCCGATAAAATCTTTGATTCCATTGTGGGAAGTGTCCTACCCGAGCTACCGGGTATAAATTCACGCCAAGGAGTGTAAGAGATCAGCGGTCCGCATTCCGTCATGCCGTAACCAACGGTGAACGGGAATTTGATTTTATGCAGGAAATCCTCAACCTCATGGTTCAAGGGAGCACCCCCAACAATCACCTCCTCAAACTCACCCCCGAAAGCGTCTACAAGTTTCTTTCGGATTTTGGAGTAGATGAAATTATCGAGTAGCGGCACAGCGAGAGTCCATCTTACCGAACCTTTGGTGAGCATCGGCAGAATCTGATTCTTATAGATTTTCTCAAGAATCAAAGGGACACATATCACCAGATTTGGTTTCACCTCCTGAAGGGCTTTGAGCAATATACGTGGTGAAGGTGTCTTGCCGAGCAATGTTACATGCGAACCCACTGCAAGAGGAGTGAGCATGTCAAACGCACAACCATAAGCGTGTGCCAACGGCAGGAAAGAGAGAGCACGCGAACTGCGGAAATGCAACTGCGTGTCTCGACCGAAGCAGACATTCCCCGCAAGGTTCTCTCCCGTCAGCATCACCCCCTTTGAAAAGCCCGTGGTGCCCGACGTATAATTGATCTCTGCAACTTCCGAATTAGAGCGCTCAGCATAGTGCACATCTTCCGAAGTATATCCTTTCGGATATTGTCTGCGGAACCTACGTTTCAACAACCGTTGATTACGTGACAGTTCCTCCCCCCGCTTCTCATACAGCAATTCCCAGTTTTCCATGCGGAGCACACCCTTTACCTTTAAGAGTTTTTCCGGCTCCATCTGTTCCCAGATAGATCCTGAAACAAACAACAGGTCTGCACCGGAATGATTAACGATATGGGTAATATCTACCGGATTAAATTCAGAGAGTATAGGCACAATAACAGCGCCATAGGTGATGGTTGCCATATAGACCATTACCCATTCAGGAGAGTCTTTGCCACAGAGAGCGATCTTCGCCCCCTTCTTCACCCCGCTCGATTTATAGAAGAGATGGATCATGGCTATATATTGCGCCAGATCACCATATGTCATAGTTTTGCCTGTAACATAATTCGACAATGCCGGCAAATCCCAGTTCTCTATGAAACTCTTCTCATATATCTTTATAAAATTATCAATCTTTATCTCCATTATATGTAATGTGTAATGTGAAATGTTTAATGTGTAATGTGAAATACTTAATGTCCTACGTGGGATGTTTAATGTGGAATACGTTATGATGTTTTTCAGATGCATTTCTCATTAAACATTTAACATTAAACATTTAACATTAAGACTGAAGGGCTATACGGTAAATCTCACGGCAGTCGTCCATTGAGAGAGGAACGTAAGTGCCAAGTGTGTCTCCCATGTTGCGGTGAAGGGATTCCACCATCTTGTCGATATCCGGCTCCTCTCCGATAAGTTCGCGAAGATTGGTGGTAAGACCAAGATCGTGATAGAAATTCTTCAACTCGCTGATGCCTTCATCAATTATCTCCTCTGTATCTTTTCCTGCAGGATTCACCGACATTACGTTGATGGCAAACCGCCATAATTTATCGGGATTACGCTGTGCACAGAAAGTCATCCATGCCGGAATCATCACTGCAAG
Organism: uncultured Porphyromonadaceae bacterium; assembly: GCA_902495075.1. GTDB lineage: Bacteria > Bacteroidota > Bacteroidia > Bacteroidales > Muribaculaceae > Lepagella. Next base: position 100,379 of record CABUVO010000010.1, on the reverse strand, counting down.
CCCGGCACCATGAGCAACATTATAAAATGCGGAAATCTCATGTTCCAGACGATGTGACGCCCAATCCTCCACTTTGCCGACGCCACAGAGTCCGTTGTGGGCAAGCGTGCCAGCCCACATCACATCGGCACGAGCTGCATAATTGTCTCCGTCAAGCTTGAGAGTCAAAGCCTGATCCATCACATCCCGGAGTATCGCCTCTGAATATGCATCCACAAGTTGAGTCTCCGGAGTGTTTGAGAAATAGCGTTCGTAAATATGCGCCATCATATCAACGATGCCACAGGCAGTCTGGAACCATGGTAAAGAGTATGTAAGTTCCGGATTCATGATCGAGAAACGCGGACGGAGTAACCCCGGATAACGCACGGATATTTTCTGATGCGTTTTCTCATTTGTGATGACAGAATTGCCACTTCCTTCACTTCCGGCAGCCGGAATGGTGAGCACAACACCGACCGGCAGAGCAGCGACAGGCGTAGCTTTTCCGTTATAGAAATTCCAGAAATCTTCTGTTGTGACAGCACCGAGGGCGATTCCCTTTGCCGCATCGATAGGAGAACCGCCACCAACAGCCAACAGGAAGTTCACACCCTCCTCCAGAGCTTTTGCAATACCGGCATATACACTTTCAGCCGTAGGATTTGGAGCGATGCCGCCAAACTCACAGAATTCTATCCCTTCTGCCTGAATAGCATCCTCTATCTCTTTCAACAATCCGTTCTCACGGATTCGTTCGCTGCCATAAACGATCATGACTTTTGCCGCGCCGTAGCGTTTGAGAGCTTTGCCTACTTGTTTCTGAGTGTCTCTACCGAATATAAACTCCGTAGGGGAGCAAAATGTGAAATTTTCCATATAAAATACTTTAGGCTACAAATGTATATATAATTTAACAAAAAAAGAAGCATCGTTTCCAATGCTTCTTTAAATTTTCTTTTAATTCTGGCAAATTACGCCTGAATTTAATTATTTATGCCTCGAATTTTGAGGATATTGCTTCAGCAAGTTCTGCCATGCGGGCAGGATCGGGATTGGAAATTTTCTGTTTGAAATCCATATCACCCTCCTTCTGCAGGGGCACAAGATGAATATGAGCATGCGGCACTTCAAGACCGAGCACAGTCACACCTACCTTGCGGCAAGGTATTGCCTCCTTAATGGCTTTTGCTACTTTCTTGGCGAAGATCATCATCTCTCCCAGTTCTTCATCTTCTATATCAAAGATATAATCCGTTTCCTTCTTGGGGACAACGAGTGTGTGACCCCAGTTTACCGGATTTATATCCATAAAAGCGAAAAACTTATCGTTTTCAGCTATCTTGTAACAGGGAATCTCTCCCGCAATTATCTTCGAAAAAATAGTCATGTTTCTTTTAGGCTTTAGGTGTTAGGCTTTAGGTGTTAGGAAAACCTAAAGCCTGCTACAATTACACTTCGATTTTGATTATTTCGAAATCTATAACTCCAGCAGGGGCATTCACCTTCACGTGGTCACCGACCTTATGACCGAGCAGAGCCTGCGCGATCGGGGTGTTGGATGCGATCTTGAATTCGCGAAGATTCGCCTCGCTTTCGGTAACGATGGTATAGCTCATAGTCATACCTTTACCATTGCGGATTGTAACCTTATTAAGAATCTGCACTTCCTCCGTGTTCAGTTTGCTGTCATCAATAATACGTGCGCTTGCAATGAGCTCTTTGAGCTTAGAGATCTTCATCTCAAGCATTCCCTGAGCCTCTTTGGCTGCGTCATACTCGGCATTCTCGGAGAGGTCACCCTTGTCGCGGGCCTCGGCGATAGCCTGTTTGATGGCAGGACGCTGCGCCTCCAGAGCGGAGAGCTCCTCCATCTTTTTATTATATCCCTCTTGGGTCAGATAAGTTGCCATAATATATTTTTGTTTATTGGTAAGCGTTAAAAAAATAAAGAATCCTTTTTCTCGATTCGGCATCATCACCGATTGATGATCCGGAAAAAAAAGACCCTTTCTGACGGTTAGTCCGTCGTTCTTATTTCGGGTGCAAATTTAACTCTTTTATTTTGATATAACAAATATCCCCCCTTTTTTATCATAAATATTTTATGATTTTATAAAAATTATTAACTTTGGAGAAAATTACTATTCAACTTTAGCAAGCATAAAGTTGAAGTTTATAAGTTTAATCGCGCTGTGCGCTGTCTATGAGTTTAGTCTTCGCATCTGGTAAACTTCTAAACTTTTAAACTTCTAAACTTTAAGTTGAAGCTCGCGAAACTTAAATTAAAAAAAATGACTGTTAACGAAACACAAGACGAAATAATCGAAGAATTCGACGGTCTCACCGATTGGATGGACCGCTATGCTTATATCATAGAGCTTGGAAACACTCTTCCCGAGTATCCCGAAGCTGAAAAGACTCCTCAGAACCTCATCGAAGGTTGCCAGAGCAGGGTCTGGATTTCGGCGCAACGCGACAGCGCTGACCGGATCAAGTTTGAAGCCGATTCCGATGCGCTGATCGTAAAAGGGATTGTAGCGCTCCTGATGCGTGTGTTTAACGAACGTACGCCCGATGAAATCTTGAACACCGATCTTTATTTCATCGACAAAATCGGACTGAAAGAACACCTCTCCCCTACGCGTTCCAACGGACTCGTGGCAATGGTGAAGCAGATCCACAACTATGCCAAAGCATACAAACTCCTTGATAATTTTTAATAGTAAATCTTAATCTACATGTTCAAGAACCAACCCAAAGGCCTTATCCCGGCTGCCCTCTCAAACATGGGCGAACGATTCGGCTATTACATCATGAACGCGGTACTCGTGTTGTTCCTATGCTCGAAGTTCGGCTTAAAGGAGGAAACGAGTGCCATAGTGTATTCCTGTTTCTATGCAGGAATCTACATCCTGAGTCTTGTCGGCGGTCTTATTGCCGACCGCACACAGAATTATAAGGGAACCATCATCTCCGGTCTGATGGTCATGACCGCCGGTTATGTGGTGCTCGCAGTGCCAATCCTTGCCACTCCGGAAAACACCACATGGCTGTTGACACTCACGTGCGTAGCGCTTTTCCTTATTGCTTTCGGAAATGGTCTGTTCAAAGGCAACCTGCAGGCTATCGTTGGTCAGCTCTACGATAATCCCCGCTATGCCTCCCAACGCGACTCCGGTTTCCAGATCTTCTACGTATTCATCAACATCGGAGGTGTAATGGCTCCGTTCATCGCCCCGATTCTCAGATCATGGTGGCTCGGCGTGCATAATCTTGCTTACAATGCATCGCTCCCGGCGCTCTGTCATGAATACCTGAGCGTAACCGACAACATGAACCAGCAGAATGCCGACAACCTCTATGCCCTAATCACCGAAATGGGTGGCAACATGCAGGATGTGGCAGGATTCTGCACCCAGTATCTTGACGTGTTCAACACCGGTATCCACTACAGCTTCATCGCTTCCGTGGCTGCAATGTTGATTTCACTGGCAATCTTCCTTGCAACAAAGAATGGTCTTCCATCTCCTGCAAAGAAAGACAAGGCGGAAACCGTGCAGTACACTCCCGAGGAAAAGGCACGCATGGCAAAAGAGATTAAGCAGCGCATGTATGCTCTCTTCGCAGTGCTTGGAATCGCCATCTTCTTCTGGTTCTCTTTCCATCAGAACGGCACATCTCTTTCACTTTTCGCCCGCGATTTCGTGAAGACAGACTCTATTCAACCCGAGATATGGCAGGCACTTAATCCCTTCTACGTGATCATTCTCACTCCAATTGTGATGTGGATCTTCTCCATGCTCGCAAAAAGAGGAAAAGAAATTTCAACCCCTAAGAAGATTGCAATCGGTATGGGTCTTGCCGGCATAGCATATCTTTTCCTCACTATTTTCTCCGCAGTGAAAGGGTATCCCTCCGCAGATGAGTTCAAGAGTCTTGCTCCCGCCGTGGCAGAAGGTCTCAAGACCGGTCCCTGGGTACTATTCGTCCTTTATTTCTTCCTAACTGTAGCAGAGCTCTTCATCTCCCCCCTCGGTCTTTCATTCGTATCGAAGGTGGCACCCAAGCATCTTCAAGGTCTCTGCCAGGGTCTCTGGCTCGGTGCGACAGCAGTCGGCAACCTCCTGCTCTGGATCGGTCCGCTTATCTACAATGCTTGCCCCATCTGGGTTGCATGGACCGTCTTCCTCTCTGTCTGCGTTGTCTCGATGGGCGTAATGTTCGCGATGGTCAACTGGCTCGAACGCGTCACAAAATAACAAACACGACTATATAATAAAAATATAAGGATTGCCATGATGGCAATCCTTATATTTTTATTATACCCGAGTTATTTGATTATTCCTTGATCAAAGCGCTTCAAGATGAAGGACACGGCTGGAAAAATCACTTAAACTATCATGATCAACATTATGAGTATATGGATAAGGGAATACAAGACCATTATTCATGAGGTAATCGCCGGAGAAGCATTTACCTTCAAAAGGCAGAGGAGAATTGTCTATCCTGTTAAGTTCGGAAACCTTATATATCCGTTTTCGGTCAAGACCATCCATCTTCACCACCGGCAGACGCTGCCCGGCAAAAGATTCTGTCCGATACCAGAAAAATACGGCATCGTTTTTATCCGGGGAAACATACATAAGTGATGCAACACCTTGACGGTCGTAAGGAGACTTTAATCGATACAGATCTCCCAACTGGATGGTATTTCTTACACTCTTGTAATCTGCAATTGCCTGTCGGCATACATTCCTTTCCTCTTCCGACATTTCCGAAGGCTGCAACTCAAGACCAAGACGACCGCTCATAGCCACGTCGGCGCGGAATTTTATAGGGGTCTTGCGATGAGTCTGATGATTGGGCGATGCGCTTATGTGTGCAGCCATTGCCATTGCCGGATAAAAATAAGAAGTGCCCCACTGCGTGTATATGCGCTGAAGAGGATCGGTGTTGTCGCTTGTCCAGAACTCGTCGAAATATTTCATCACACCCCAGTTCACTCTGCCGCCGCCACCCCCACAAGCCTGAATCACAATCTCAGGATGGAGTGCCCGCAATCTATTCATCACCTCTTCAAATCCCTTGTGCCAATCGATATACAGATGACTCTGTCTGCTATTGTCAAGATGTTGTGATCCATGAAGATGTATGCCGCAATTTGAATCCCATTTTATATATTCGATTCCAGGATTATCACTCAGTATTTTATCAACAACCCCTATTGCATGTTCTCGCACCGCTGGATTGGAAAAATCGAGCACAACCTGTGCGTTGCCACGTCCCGTTACGGGTTTTCTGTCGCGAGCTTTTACAATCCAGTCTGGATGTTTCTCATATATTTCACTTGACAAATCCGCCATTTCCGGTTCAATCCACAAACCGAAACCAACACCTACCGACTTTGCACTGTCAGCAAGCGCCTTGAGTCCATTCGGGAGTTTTCGCGTATCTGTTACCCAGTCGCCAAGAGCCCGAGTATCATCATTGCGTTGATACTTTCCTCCAAACCAACCGTCATCCATGACGAATAATTCACCTCCAAGGTCGGATATGCCTTTCATCATAGAGACCATGACCGGTTCTTCTATATTAAAATATACTCCTTCCCAACTGTTTAGCAATATTTTTCTGGGGGTACTGCCATGCGGAAGCATATGATCGCGCCCCCAGCGGTGGAAATTACGACTGACACCTCCCTTTCCTTCGTTACTGAAAGTAAGCGCGACAGGTGGCGTTACGAATTTCTCACCCTTTTTTAATCTATATTCTGAATTGTCGGGATTAATCCCCGCTCTGTAATAATGGCAATCACCCACAGGGGTATCTATGTCAATGGCGTAATTACCACTATAACACAAAGCTGCACCAATAGTGGCACCATGCCGCTCATCTGGACGCCCGTCGAGCGAGAGCATCACTTCCGCCCGGGTATAATGCCCGTTGCGCGTCCCATCAGTATTTTCAATACGTTTAAGCCCCGAAGCAAGAGGTTCCTCAATCATTTGGGATTCACTTGCCCAGTCGCCGGCGAAATGAGTCAGCCATACGTTTCCTTTGCGTATGGGAAGCGTTGTAGAATCGAAACGTGTCAGTCTGATGTCGCCTTTCTCCCTGTTGATAATTTCAGTCCAGGTTTCTATCACATCGCAGCCGGGATATGTTAGGTAACACACATCGACATCAACGGGATAGAGATCATCGGAAGTCCGGACAACGGTTTTTACCATACCGTTATTGTTTTCCGACATTACATCACGAACCACAAGCCGACTTGTCATATTTCCATCGGAATGAACAACTCCCAATGAAGTCTTATGTTCAGGATGGATTCCGTAAGCCTGATACGCATCGGCATATACTGATCCGCCGCACAGCATATTCTCTAAATCGGAAGATTCCACTTTAGAGCCGTAATACATGAATTTCAACGGTTTCCCCGTTTCTGCATCAAGCACAAGTGAGGTGGCAGGAGTAGACACGTGCACGGTCTCAGCCTTGAGACCATGCACGCCAATAAGAATTAGAATCGCCCCCAAAAAGGGATTCAATGAATTTATCTTCATAATTATTTTTCAGGAGTTCCCGATTAGAAAACTTTCTTTACAGCCTTGCGTCCCTGACGCATGATATAAATCTGACCTTTTACAGGATTGACAACTTTCATTCCCTGAAGATTGTAATATTCCACGGCTTCCGTAGCCACTTCCTCGAGAATCTCAACACCTGATGCGGGATTGGCAGCTACGCGTGTCACATTGAAATTGTCGGTTCTGTACCATGCACCATTGTCAGGAACGAGTTCACCTGTAGAGTCGTTACCACCGGCAACTCCGATTTTCATATCTCCTTTTTCAGGAAGAGTATATTCCATTTCTATATTCTGGAAAGTATCCTGCATTCTTTCTCCCTCAGGAATTACCACACTGTTATGTTTGTCGTTTACTGTAAGATATAGTGTTTTTCCTCCTTCTGCAGATGCCTTCACAGATACTTTATACTTACCGGCAGGCATATCCTTCAGCACCTGCGACACCGGATGTCCTTTTGCATCATGCCAGGTATTAAAGTAATACTTGCCATCGCAACCATCTGTTGTATTGCCTCCTGTACTTTCCTTTATACCGGTATCACCTCCGGATGTAAAAGTCCAGCCTAACGTGCCGTGTTCAAAGCTCGGATTGATAACCGCATAGGTCATATCCGCAGGAATTGCAGTCTGCGCTTTGACTGCCTTAGCAAGAGCCTCATATGTCAAGAGTACCTCTTCCTCTCCGTCACCTTTGATTTCATGATTTGTCCAGCGACCCAACACTTCGCTGTTATCGAAATCTGTCAATCCCATTTTGTCGGCAATCGCTTTGGCATCTTCCATCGCATTCTTGACATTCTTATGAGTTAGCTCATACTCATTGATCTTTTCCTTACCGATATAATAAAGCTTGAAATTATCGAAATAAAGCACAGTTGCGTTTGTGTTGTCTCCTTTGACAAATTTGATTTCAAGGTTTCCGTCGGCTATAAACGGAGCCATGGAAGATTTATATTCGCCATTGTATGTTCTGTCTCCAAAAACTATGGCATCGAAATCCCCGTTATCTCCAACTTTAGGATAATCCAATTTTGTTCCGTTGATTGTTAGCACCGGAGTGGCTCCATCACTCACCGCCTGACAAGTCAGCAGATACTGCCCGGCAGGAAGGGAGGTGGAGAGATTGGTAATGGTGTAACGTGTCGACGCACCGTCTTCTGTCGCGGCATTATATGACTTGTAAGCCTGAGTGCGACGCCAGTCATTTCCCGAGGTTACTTCAGCATATTCAAACAAAGCATTTGCACCGGCATCCGAACGCACCCATTTGGCATTCTCGCTCGAGTTGGGAATAATGGATGCGCCTTCAATCAGAAAGGTAGCTTCTACAGGATTCTCCACAGATGCCTGATCGAACATTCCAATCATCTCTTCCCATGTAAACACTTCCCATTGCTGACCTTTGTCATCCTTATTATAGTCGCACTGGTTCACATAAAGATCGCCATCCATTCCTACTGCCAACTGTTTCCCGTCATACATATAGGTGAACACGAATGTCTTGCCGTCATTCTGTAACTCTGGAGTCCATACAGCCGGATTCTGATAATCCATACCCTTGTCAACATATATATCCACTTGCTGAAGATATCCGCAAGAAGTTCTGGGTTTGAATGAATTTGTTTCAGAAGTAGCCTCAAACGTAATAGGAGCTGCACTTTCACTCACGATGGCATGCGTGCCATAATAAGCACCTATTGAGAAATACTTGCCATTGGCAACATTACGCATGTAATATTTGACACCGGGTTCTATTACCGTTGTCGCAAACGATTGCAAACCAATTGCACAAGCACATGAAAATAGTAAAAAAATTCGCTTCATGTAATTAAGATTTTAAGTTAGACAATAAATAAATGGAGTTGCATTCCCGGAAACAATCTTTCAACAAAAGTATCCAAGAATGCACTTCCACTATTATTACGGCATTACTCCAAATAACTACTCATTCAAACACCTCTTCATAGAAAAACTTTTTAACGCTCAGTTTTTCCGAATCAGGTCCGACCATAATCTCGAACTCTCCAGGCTCACAGACATACTCAAGTTCGTTATTATAAAAACCAAGCATTGCGGATGTTATCTCGAACGTCACGACCTTGCTTTCTCCCGGTTTCAAAGTTATTCGGTGAAAACCTTTTAATTCTTTTACCGGACGTGCCAAAGAAGCAAACGTATCGCGGGAATAAAGCTGCACAATTTCAGTTCCCTTTCGTTTCCCGGTATTGGTAATCTTCACGGATGCCGTGATTTTTCCGTCTCGGGTCAAAGTGTCAGTATCCAGATGCAAATCACCATAAGCAAATGTTGTATAATTCAATCCATATCCGAAAGGATACAATGGTTCATTCCTTTCATCGATATAATTGCTTTGATAGCGATTGAACGCCGCAGGATCGGAATCGGGTCGACTGGTGTTGACATGGTTATAATAGAGGGGAATCTGTCCTACCGACCGGGGGAAAGTCACGGTCAGTTTTCCGGAAGGCGACTCCTTGCCGAAAAGCACATCGCAGATTGCGTTCGCCGCCTCGCTACCACCAAACCATACGTTAAGTATTGCATCTACGTTGGCATCCTCCCAAGTGAGTGTAAGCGGACGTCCCGTAAAAAGTAGGAGCACCACCGGCTTACCTGTTGCAACCAGAGCCTTCAGCAATTCTTTCTGCACATCCGGAAGATCGAGATCTGCACGCGAAGCGGATTCACCGCTCATCTCTGCAGATTCTCCCAATGCAGCCACAATTACGTCTGCCTCTGAGGCTGCGCGCAAAGCGTCTGCAATGAGATGCTGGTCATCTCCACGCGCTATCGGGCGAATCCCGTTGGCAAGGTTCTCCATGTCTTCATCACGATAAATGTTGCAACCCTTGGAATAGAGAATCTGCGCCTTTCCCCCCACGGCATCGCGCATGGCGTCATAAAGCGAGATGTGTTCAGAAGGAGAACACGTCATACTCCACATTCCACACATATTGTTGGCGGCATCCGCCATCGGACCAATAAGAGCTATCTTTCCGTTTGTCGATAATGGCAGCAGCTCTTTCTTGTTCTTTAACAATACGAATGTCTCAGTTGCAATCTTACGCGCAGCGGATCTGTGTTCGGGTGTGAACACCTTATGTTTAACAGCCGTTGTATCGCAATATTTATAAGGGTCTTTAAACAAGCCGAGCCGGTATTTTGCCTTGAGGACATTGCGACATGCATTGTCTATCATATTCTCCGTCACGTCTCCGTTTTTCAACGACTGCGCAAGAGTGGTGAAATATCCGGCTGACACCATGTCCATGTCTGTTCCCGCCTCAAGAGCCTTGACAGAAGCCTCTTTAAGGGGAGCATATCCGAGTTTAGTCATTTCCGATATGACATCATAATCGGTGACCAGAAGTCCGTCAAAACCCCACAGTTTACGCAACACATCTGTCATCAGCCACTTATTGGCAGCGGCGGGTATGCCGTCAATGAGATTGAAAGAGGTCATAACGCTTCCCGCACCTGCCTGGATAGCCGCCTTATAAGGTAGGAAATATTCATTGAACATCCGCTGACGGCTCATATCCACTACATTGTAATCCCTACCTGCCTCAGATGCGCCATAAAGAGCAAAATGCTTCACACAAGACATAATCTCGCTCTTACCCGACATATTCTTCCCCTGATAACCGCGCACATATGCCGGAGCGAGGATCGAGCCGAGGTAAGGATCCTCTCCATTACCTTCGGCTATTCTTCCCCATCTCGGATCACGACAGATATCAACCATCGGGCTGTAGGTCCAATTGATACCGCTCGCGCTCGCCTCGATTGCGGATATTCGCGCCATCCGCTCTACAGCCACAGTGTCGAAACTGCACGACAATGCCAGAGGAATAGGGAAAACCGTCTCATATCCATGTATGATATCAGCCCCTACAAGCAGAGGGATGCCATGCTTTGTTTCCTCCACTGCAACTTTTTGCAAAGCCAGAATCTTGTCTGCCCCTTTTACATTGAAGACTCCTCCAATTTCCTGACGCCTTATAAGGTTCTCAAGTTCAACTTCCATGACATGACCGGTGACCATATCGCCTCCAGTCACCAAGTTCAGTTGTCCAAGTTTCTCCTCAACCGTCATTTCACGCATCAGGCTGTCAATAAATTCAGACATCCTGACTTCTGCGTTTTCTATTCTGTTTGACACGCAGGAACACATCACGCAGATGAACGACACTGCCATCAACACCGGTATCGTCTTTTTATAATTCATTTTTATTCACAGTTGTTTTGTGACATCAATGATGACCGAAACCATCCATCAGGACTGGTTTCACTTCAACGGGAGTTTTATTGGTATCGATATGAAGTCGATATACTCCATATTGCTCGCCAATGTTTCCCACAGTGCAACCGAAGTTGGTGTCATTCCCAACACCGTCCGACCAAAAATATGAACGTCCAAACGAACTTGTATCTGTAATGTTCACTTCGCTTGATTTCAACACGTTTGACCATCCTCTCTCTCCATACAAGGTGAGTTGCGCCCAGCTGCTGTGCAGTATAAATGTGGTCTCATATACACCTGAAGATATTTCCGCACAACACAAATACTGACGCGGATTGTCCCAACTCCATCCCGGCGACACATATGGTGAATTATTGGGATCTCCTGCATTCCAACCTCCGAATTTAGGATGACCGAAATACTGACCGGTAATCCAAAGTCCGTTCTGAGACGTGCGTTCTGTCCATATATACTCACTGACATCAGCATCATAAATGAGACGATACTCTCCGCTCATAGCCTTGAAGACATAAGATCCGTCTTCCTGCTTTTCATAATATTCCGGCTGAAGCATATAATCAATATCCGGAAGATTCTCGAATTGCATTTTCTGACCTTTTGTAAGGTTCAATACAACTTCCTTGAAACCTGCATACTTACTGTCGGTCATGGGAACGCCGTTCACCTTATATTCAACTGAGCGAATCAGATCATCAGAAAGATGCCCAACGGCATATACAATCTTATTGTTATAATCAGCCCTCACCGTGTAGACACCAGCCTTGAAGGAATCTCCCGGGATAAGGTCTCCGGTGAAAACACAATGCTCCTGTGTGCCGGAAATACCTTTGCGGAAAAGAGATGCAGGCATCGGTTCCACAAGTTCTGTCGAACTTGCGCTTCCCCAGTCCCGGCTCTTGTAGAACTTGGCACAAAATCCCTCTCTGAGATACAGTGTGGCTTCATAAATTCCTTCTCCCGCTTTTTTCATCTGAATCGAACCGGTTGGCTCGGTAAGTTTCCATGAACCGACAGTTGCACTCTTCGCTTTCGGATGTCCGAGACCATCACCGGTTACCCACATGCATTCACCATTGAAACCATTCATTGTTGGTGACTCAGTGTATAGAAGCATATTGGCAACATCAAAATATATGTCATAATCTCCGGAAAGACCCAGGAACACGGCTTTACCTTCCACATCCGATTTTACATCATAGAATTCGGGCTGCACCATCTCGCTGATACCACCAAAGTTTGAAAATACAACTTCCTCGCCTTTGGTAAGTTTTTTATGCACATGAAGATACTGACCCCACGGTTGCATCAGCTCTCCGTTTACAAAAAATTCTTCCTCCGGTACGGGAACCCGACTCTCCATGTCAAGAGTTTTTGCCGCAAGATCAACCGTGATATCATAAACGCCAGCCTGGAAAAGCGGACCGGCACAGAAATCTCCGGTTCCGGTGATGAGTGTTGGTTGATTTAAAGTCAGATCTTCTGCCCATATCTCGACGACCCCATGATTACCCCAACCATGATGCTTGAAGAATTTGAACTTGAAACCACTTGCAAGATAAAGACTTATCTGATACTTATCCTGCGAAATTTTCCTAAAGCTCTGAACATTATCGGGAGCATCAATAGACCATGATGTAGAAATTGACTCTGTCGCCCCGGAGTGTCCCAGTTGTTCACCTATTACATACAATGCATCCGGATATTTCACCTCAGGATTCTCCACATATAGCAGTGAATTAAGATGATCATATATAAGGTCATATTCTCCGGTGGCTCCTTTGAAAACAGCCTTATCGTCCCCCTGTACATCCCAGAAATGATTCTGCAGAGAGTACTTTAATTTTCCGAGTCCCTCGAAATTCACCGCCGCGCCCTCGCTTAGCGAAACCCGCATGCCGTTGAATTTCTCATAATACGTATCCGACAATTCTTTCCCGTTGATTTTCACAACACTCTTCCCGGGCCATTCCGGCCATTCATCAGGGCGGTTAATGTCATCCGAACATGAAGACAACAACCCCAAAGTCAGACACATCATCACCGACAACAATATCCTTTTTATCATAATTTCCCGGTTTTTCATTGTTTATACGCTTTAAGAATCGCCTGATACTCTGTCTCATTCACACGCAACATGCACCCATGACGCGCTTTGGGTCCGGCAAAATATCTTTCCTTCCAAGGACCATCAAGCGATTCTGCCTCAAACATGTCATATTGATGAGGATAATTTTCCGAGAAGAGATAGAATCCATTGCCATTAACAGTCGGGACTACGATCGGAGCCTCATGCCAGCGATCAAGTGGAGTGATGCGTGCGCCCGGATTGGAATAAGGTCCCGTCAGAGCAGGAGACTTAGCAATCCTTATGGTCTTACCCGTCTCCGGAGCAGCTTCCTGAGTACGTTCATCTTTCATTATGGCATAATATGTATCCCCCTGCCGGCGTATAATCACGTCGATGGTGGCCATATCCTCGTCTGCACCGGTGAAAGAAAACAGAAACTGGGGATCTGAAAAAGTCTTGAAATCTTTGGTCAAAGTATAGAAAGTGCGCTTGCTGTCCCATTCGCGGGCATCGCCATCATCACCTGTCAAACCCGCATGCCACGTAATGATATACTGATCACTCGGCTCGTCATAAAACATTTTAGGAGCGCCATAATAGGTCTCCTCATTGGTGTAGCCGTGAAGTTCCTTGATTTTATTAAACACAGATTTTGCAAGTTTGGTGTTTTTCCAGTTCACCAAATCGGTAGAATGCCACAGCAACGGTATGCCGGTGCCTTTCTTCACACTTATCATATAATATCCATCACGTCCTTTGCAAATATCCGGATGTCCATAATATGCAGGCAACACCGTGCGTCCGTCGTTAAGGGTCTCCCAATTGTAAGCATCACGGGATACGCTATAGAAAATTGAGCCGTAATTATCATCCGTCATATGAGCGAAAAGATAACCACCGTCTGTTGCCTCTACAGGCTTTTCGATTTGAGTCTGAGGTTCGGATGATTCGCAACCACACGCCACGAGTCCGAATATTAAACATGATATCAGATTCATATATGTTTTTTTCATTTTATTCAATCAATTACTTATTAAACACTGCATTACATTCCTTGTGCCTGACTGCGGTCAAAATCCCAGTCGGGACGCGTGTAATACTGATCAAGTTCACAACCGTTCGCACGGGCTGCCTCAATAGCATAATTGGGAAGCGGAACATACTGACGAGTGGGCACAAGACCTTTGACTTTTTTGGTGTCGCGGGCATAACGGTTGAAACGTATCAAGTCTATCTTGCGGCAACCCTCATAAAAGAGTTCATGTCCACGCTCGGTAAGAATTGCATTAAGGAAGCCTTCTGCGCTTGATATATCTGACCCGGAGAGATCGCCAAGACCGGCGCGTCTGCGGACCTGATTAACCGCATCAACTGCATCTGCCGATGGAGCGGCATTGGTTTTACGAACGGAGAGTTCGGCGAACATCAGCAATGCATCCGCCCAACGAGCAATTGGAATATCCGTTCCCTGGAAAGAACCAGAAGTCTCGATCGGGAACTTGTTGCAGATATAGCCATCCCATTTTGTTCCGAGATCATTTGGTGTAATCTTCTCTCCGCTTTTTGTCCACCACTCTGTCACGATCAGACGTTTGCGCAAATCCTTATCTTCAAAGCCATCATAAAATTTCTTAGCCACATTATAGAAAGCCTGCCAACCGCCGTTCTGCGGATAGAAGACAGTGGGATTTCCGTTTGGATCCCTGTCGGAGGCATCCCAAGGAACTGTACACATCGACAGGATATTTGCGTTGCCATGTTTTGGAGAGCCATCTGCCAAAGGATCGCAGCTCACCGCCATTATGATTTCGCAATTAAATTTATTGGCGTTCTTATAAAGATCCGCACAAGGGTTGGCGCCACCTTTAAAAAGTTCGTATTTACCCTTAAGTTCATTAAACATTTGCAGACCCTTGTCGTAATATCCGGTCATATGCGAACCTTCGTTAAGACAGTGCCTCATCAGGCAGAACCGAGCATAATCCCGTGTGTAACGCCCTTTATCCGTTTGAATTTCGGGAGCGTTTTCAGCGGCATACGACAGATCGTCGTAAACATATGAACACATCTGTTCAAGAGTTGGACGCACTGTAGTGCGCTGCGCCATGTCATCGAAAACAAGAGCCGGATCCAATATGACAGGGACAGGACCATAAACATGCAGCAGATAATACAACATCATGCCTCGACATAGACGAGCCTCTCCTAAAAGAGATTTCTTTTTCTCCGACGACAACACCTCCTCCGGAGCCTTCTCAAGAACACTTATTATCTCCGTGAACCTTGTGATTTCTGCAGTTTTCATAAAATGGTTGGGACTACTGTCATCACTTACCCATCCACGCCAGTAATGTATGCAGTTCTCATAATCCGCCTTCGATAATTGAAGCCATTCTCCATTACATCGGGAATAGCCGGGAGCCATAATATCCGAAGTGGAGTCGAAAAACCGGATGTCACCACCTGTGGCGATATACCAGCCGTGCATACCCGTGCCATCATTTATCGTGTAAGTAAAAGTGGTGTTGAACGGCATATAACATGTCATCATATAGGAGACATACTCACTTTCAGTAGAAGGATACTGCCCCTGCATCAGACTGCCGTAGATCTTGGCATCGAAATTATTTTCACACCCCGTCATCATGACTGCCATGGCCATCAGCAAGGGGCATAATATCTTTATTTTCATATATGTTGGTTAGATTGAATGGTTAAAACTGAATCTTCACTCCGAAAGAATAGCATCTGAGCTGGGGATAGTTACACCCTGACAGCATGTTTGATGCAACTGTTATTTCGGGGTCATCACCTGAGAAACCTGTGAAAGTAAATGGATTCTGCACATCGGCGAAAAGTCGGATACTCTTCAGATAACCCTTGAAGATCTTCCATTTCCTTGCATCGAAAGTGTAACCCAAAGTGATGTTTCTGATACGCAAGAAGTCTGCTTTTTCATAAAACACCTTTATCGGAGCATTTCCGGGCATAGTGACATCCTTCATGGCTATGCCGGGACTTGATCCATTAGGATTTGTCTGTGAATTCCAGGCGGTGAATGCATAATCCGTGGGGTTGGCGGCACTGATGCCCGCAGCGAGATTGCCGGAGGAGCAATTCGCAGCATGAGTGTTGTTATACTTCTCTACTCCAAGCTGACCATACATATAGATGTCGAGATCCCAGTTCTTGTATGTGAATGTATTGCCGAAACCATAATAAAGTTTGGGAAGAAGATCGTCCATGTAAATATCACCCTCATCGATTACGCCATTTCCGTTTTTATCTTCAATAATCGGGAATCCGGGTTTCTGCGCATCAAGGGGAAGCGACCGCTGTGAATCCGGCATGTTACTCCTGTCCACGTTGATGATGCCCGTAGTATTGTAATAATAATAGGCACTCATGGGTTCGTTCTCCCTTTTCTGATAAGTCTGATAATCATAATTAGGCATACGCTCAACCCAGTTGGCACGATAATGCGATAATGCAAGTGATGTGGTCCATGTAAAATCCTGAGTCTGGATATTTCTGGAGTTAAGTGAGAGTTCAACTCCCGTACGTTTGTAATGGGCGCCATTGATGGGTCGCAGACCATACATATTCAACAAAGATGTCGGAGCATAACCGAGCATGTTTGTAACATCGTTTCTGAACACGTCGAAACTTCCCGACAAACGATCGTCAAGAACAGAAAAATCAAGACCGATATTCTTCATGGTTGTTTTCTGCCATGTCACGTCATCATAGCTTCCGCTCAGCAACACAAACGGCACATATGTGACACTACTGTTGGAAAACTTGACATCTTCACGCGACACACCAACCGTGCCGTAAAGCGTAGAACCGAGGTTGTCGCTGCCCGTTTCTCCATAACTTGCGCGCAACTTTAGCATTCCAAGCCAGTCAAGATCGCGGAGGAATGATTCTTGTGAGAGTTTCCATGCAACAGACACCGAGGGGAACCATGAATATTTCTTTTTATCGAAGAATTTATCGGTGCCATCACGACGAAGAGTTGCCGCAAGCACATATTTGTCAAAAAGAATAAACGATGCTCTCGCGAATTGCGACCGCTTTTCATTCTCGTATTTGTAAGAAGTAGGAGTGAAAGGTCCATCCGCCGCACCAAGATTCGTATCCTGAATCATATCGTTGGCATTCTGATAGGAGACGGTCATGCCGTTGCCCTTATCTACATAACGCCCCATTCCGACTACAGCATTCACATCAAGAGCATCCCAGAAAGTATGATTGAAGTTTATCATCCCCTCCAATGTTTCATTCTGACGCTCCACATATCCGAGACTACCGCGTGATTTCTTAACAAGACCGAAATATACATCCTTAGGCACATAGGAAGTGCGGCGTCCATTTTCATTATTGACACCATAAATAAAGCGCACGGATAGCATCTTCTTGATTATATCTAAATCAACCGCGAAATTCGCATAATAACTCTTCTGTCGCGACTCATCCTTAATAGCCAAGGTTGCCACAGGATTAGGCACCCTGCCGAAAATTGTGTAATCCCCTCTGTCGTCATATACAGGGAGATACTTGGGATAATGAAGTGCTGAATAGAGCGATCCGGCAGCAGAGTTTCCCTGATTTCCGGTGTCACCGCCTACAAGTGCATTCTCATATTTGTTATCATTAAGATTGACAATCGTAGTGAGCTTTAGAAAAGGGAAAAGCTGGGCGGTCACACTTGTTCTTAACGAATATCTCCTCATTCCGGCATTGCGGATGATACCGTCTTCCTGAAAATAATTCAATCCGAGATAATATTTCAATTTCTGCGTTCCGCCGCTAATTGTGATGGAATGATTGTTTACCTGACCGGATTTCAATACATAATCCTGCCAATCTGTATCAATTGCCGAATCTATCTGCGATTGAGAAAAGACGGGAGACCATTTGCCGTCATAGGCGATATTGCCATATGGATACTGATTGTTGTTGAGCAGATATTTTTCTTTGTCAAAAACATTGACAAGGTTCATGTAATGGCGGCTGTTGAGACGGTTCAAACCATAGTTATATCGCTTCTGCAAAGACCAGCTTCCCTCGTATGTAATGCTTGGTTTCCCTTCTGCGCCCTTCTTGGTAGTGATGAGCACAACACCATCTGCTGCGCCTATACCATAAATCGCGGCTGAGGCATCTTTCAGGATCTCAATAGATTCGATATCACCGGGATTCAAACCGGCAAGCGCAGACCGCTTCACATTGTCGGGCAAACCTGTTTCTCCACTGCCCGGCTCAAGTGATGAGTTTGGCATAACCACACCGTCGACCACATAAATAGGATTTCCACCTCCGCGAATCGAGATGTTTATGTCTCCTCCTGGCTGCGTACTGTTAACCGTGGCTTGCAATCCGGCAGCACGTCCCAGTAGCATACTCGACACGCTGCTGTTGGCTGCCTTGGAAACTTTATCAGGCTTTACCGAGGCAATCGAGGTTGTAAGGTTCTTCCGTGTTGTGGTTCCATAACCGATAACCACAACCTCGTCAAGAAGTTTATTGTCGGGAACAAGGCTGACCTCAAGATCAGTTTTATTGCCCGGCTTTATTGTCTGAGGCACGTAACCAATATACGACACCAACAAGTTTCTGTCTTCGGGAACATCCAGAGAAAACGCCCCATCAATATTGGTTGACACACCGATGCCACCCTTTTCAAGCTGCACTACAGCACCTATAAGAGGTTCCTTGTTCGACGCATCAATTACCTTTCCAGTTACTTTCCTCACTGTCGGACGAACTTCGTTCTTATTCTTCTTTGAGGTAGGAACACTTTTAAGCGATATCTGGTATCCGTCAATATCATATTTTACATCAGTACCTGCAAAAATTTTATCAAGCAACAACGTGATGCGTTGATTTGAAACATTAACACTCACCTTTCTTGATGTATTGATAGCCTTTGGAGAATAAAAGAAGACATACTCGCTGTGCTTTTCTATATAATCCAGCACTTCCTTTACTGGCCTGTCTTTAACAGAGACAGTAAAGACTTTATTATCCACTCGGTCTCCATTGGCGTTGGCTTGCATGGGCACAGACACAACACTCAACAGAATGAAAAGCATCAGGCGGGGAATACCCTTTCTAATGCATTTCATGCTTAAAACTTTATCCATGAATTTGCATTGGTTTTAAGGTTAATAATATGGAGTAGATCTTTAGTCGCGAATTAAAGCTTCTCTCCGGATATTTATCTGATACAATCGATGTGTATATTCTAATGTTAGGTGTTTTTGATTGAAGTGATTTAAATTTTTTCACTTTTATTGGGTTTTCGTAAAAAGTTTAAATCACTTCGTTGTCAGTTTAGTCAGTCTCACTTCTTATAGACATATATTTTCCCATCCTTCTCCTCAAATTGAACCGATGTAACGAACATTATAGCGCGTAACAAAGCGTCAAGATCATCCTTGAGATAGAGCTTACCGCTAACTTTTATATCTGCGACCTCTGGAGAAAGCACGAATTCTCGTCCATAATGTTCGCTGAGTCGGTTGCATACATCTACAAGGGATTCATATTGATAGGCAAGGATATTCCTTGTCCATCCGACATAAGGAGAAAGGTCAGCGCGTACGGGTTTCCCTATC
Source organism: uncultured Porphyromonadaceae bacterium (assembly GCA_902495075.1). Classification (GTDB taxonomy): domain Bacteria; phylum Bacteroidota; class Bacteroidia; order Bacteroidales; family Muribaculaceae; genus Lepagella. Next base: position 80,829 of record CABUVO010000010.1, on the reverse strand, counting down.
GCGCCTCCATTGATCTCCGCAACCTCTCCAGACGAAAGGCGCACATTCCCAGACACCGCGCTACTCAGCTCGACATTCCCTGAAACCAGAGCTACACTCGCCAAGCTATCGGTTTCATAAGCATTTACATTGAAAGTAGTGCCAAGAACCTTGACATTGAAATCACGGGTCAATACCACAAAGGGGCGTTTTTCGTCTCGCGCAACCTCAAGATATGCTTCTCCCGATACATATATCTCGCGCCGATTCTTAGCGAAAGAATGGGGATATATTATATGTGAATTTGAATTTGCCAATATACGTGTGCCGTCGGCAAGCATTATCTCTGCCCGGTCGCCTGCCGGCACATGAAGCTGACAGAAGTCTTTGTCAGAGGGGGTGGAATGAGCGGAAGAAATCTGAATGTCGTTGACAGAAATAGAGCCATCCGGCTGACAAGTTATATTGGCTCTGTGCTGACCGATACGCACGGTGTCACATCCTGGCACGATGCAAACAAGTTTATCAGTGTCAAGACTTGATTCTCTGGCAAACGTATATATATCCCTACCGGGTGCAAGTTTACCGCCATCATGCCAGAAAGGAAAGAGCACGACACAAATGAGCACCGCTGCGGCGACAGAAGCACTTAAGACAGCAATAATCCGGTGACGACGACGCGACCGGTTGGTTTCAGTACGATTTTCAACATCACGCCAGCCCTTTACAATCTTTTCTTCCGGGACAATACGTTCCTCCCGTTGGAAAAAATCTACGAGGTCGTTAAAAATTTTATTGATATTACTGTTTTCGTTTTCCATCGCAATATTTTAGATGCTACATTCTATTTACGGAGTTTAACATTTTTTCTACTCAATGAACATGAATAAACATAACAGCCACATGTTAGTTTTTTCACCCATCGATACACGAAGTGACTTTAACGCCCTCGAAACCAGGTTCATGGCAGATTGTGAATTCATTTGCAACACAACGGCAATCTCTTTATGCGAAAGGCCTTTCACATATTTAAGATAAATCCCCATACGTTGGTTAGGAGTAAGGGCATTATAAGAGGCGATGAGTTGCTTCACCGTAGCCAAAGTTTCATCGTCTCTGTCAAACATTCGCATTATTGCCGGGTCTTCCTCATCAATCTCAAACATCTGTTCATTCAATTCGACTTGTTCATGAGTGGTGGCAATCCTATCATAAATCATGTTGCGTAATGAGGTGAGAAGATATCCTTTTACATATTGTGTGGGAGAAAGAGTCCGGCTGCTGCAAATTTTTACAAAAACGTCCTGGATACAGTCTTCGACAAAGTCTTCATCTGATACGAATTTCAGTCCCCAGTTATACATCAGGCTATAATTTTCCCTATACAACAGCGAGATAGCTGTCATATCTCCACTCAGAGCGCCGTTCCATAAATCTATATCAGTCATATGAGACTCAAAAAGGCTATTCTACAGACAATCGGTTTCGGTTAATCATTCAAGCGCATATCAGGTCTGATATGGGCCTGACTATATATTACGACAATTCCAAAGATAACTACTCAACAAATATACGGAATTTTCATCAAAATCTTAATAATCTTAAAAAAAACGCCACATTCTCTTCTTCTAACATATATATCAAGTTGTGTTTTGGGGCTCCGTAAATATTTCTGGTGCCCCAAAACTACTTACTAAAAGGGGCTATGTCGTAATGAGCTGCACCCCCAAAGTTAGACAACAAACTTTTGAGGTGCAGTTCAATTTTGGCACAGCCCCACACGAATAAAAAGTAGCTTACTTTGAATTATTGAATCAAATAAATTCATTACCTTTGCATATAGTTCAATTCAATGATTGATATGGAAGATATAAATAGGCTAAAAATAGTTTTAGTAGAAAAGAAAAAACGGGTAAATGGTTGGCTAAACAATTAGGGAAAAACCGTCAACCGTTTCAAAATGGTATTCAAATGTGTCTCAGCCTGATTTGACAATACTTGTTAAAGTGGCTAATCTGTTAGAGGTTAATGTTCAAGAACTGATTGTTGCTACAAAACGTAAATTGTAACAGGAATATGAAAGACTATATAAAAATAGGAATAGAGCAAAATCTAATATCTTTTAATGAGGATATGTCAAGGATTACCTATGTGTACCAAAATAAAGAACGCAATTACAACACCCCAGAAGAAAAAGTACAAGCAGAAACATTTCTACGATTGATATTGGATTACAATTATCCTGTGAAACGAATAAAGCAATTTGTTTCTGTAACAATGGGTAGTGAAACAAAAGAAGCAGATATAATTGTATTCGAAGATGATATGTGTTTGAGTCCGCATATTTTGGTAGAATGCAAACGACAAGAAGTTAGCGAAGCAGAATACCAACAAGCTATAGAACAAGCCTATAGTTATGCTTTTGCATTGCCATGCGATGTTAAATATGTATGGGTAACATCCGGTATAAAATCTGATTATTTTGAAGTAGATAAGAATCAGGATACACGAAACCAGATGCCTGACATCCCCCAATTTGGGGTAAAAAATGTCGCCTCATATAAATATGTATATGATGCTCAATATTTACCTGAAGAATCAGGCAAACAACGTTTTTTTGATCTTTCAATCATCGACCAATCAGAGCTTACTCGAAGATTCAAGCAAGCGCATGAAGCTCTTTGGGCAGGTGGGCAGCTTAACCCTTCAGAAGCTTTTGATGAATTGGATAAACTTATCTTTTGCAAAATATGGGACGAACGCAAGCCGAGAAGAATGGGAGAACCATACGATTTTCAAATCATCACAGTTCCAAAAGAAGAGGAGAAAAGTGAATCCAAACGACGACTTATAGAGAATGATAATCTCTATAACCGAGTAATGGCGTTGTATGAAGAAGGCAGGAAAAAAGACAAAGAGGTATTTCGCGATAATATAAGGCTGACACCAGAGAAAATTCGTACTGTTGTTGGGTATTTGGAAAGTGTCAATCTTGGAGAAACAGACTTAGATAGTAAGGGGCGTGCTTTTGAAACCTTTATGGGTTCATTCTTTAGAGGCAATTTCGGACAATATTTTACTCCACGCGAGATTGTAAAATTCATTGTAGATGTCTTGCCCTTAGAACATGATTCTAAAGTGCTCGACACATCGTGTGGAAGTGGAGGCTTTCTGCTTTACGCACTGAACAAAGTACGTGATAAAGCTACAGAAATATACCCTAATTATAAAACAGATACAAGACAATATAAGCATTGGTTTGCATATTGGCACGATTTTGCAGAGAAGAATCTGTATGGTATTGAAATTAGCGAGCAGATTTCACGCGCTGCAAAGATGAATATGATTATTCATGACGATGGTCATACTAATGTTATCACTTCAGATGGTCTTGTGTCAGATGAAGCTATCATATCAAAGACCAATAATCAAGGATTCAAATATGGTACATTTGACTTTATTATCACAAATCCTCCGTTTGGAAGTACTATACGCCAAACAGAACAAGCATATCTTAAAACGTATCAACTTGGTAAAAAGGAAGAAGACTGGTTGGCCGTAACAGCTAAATCGGGAAATACTCGTGATGGGCAAAGCACAGAGGTTCTTTTTATTGAACAGGATTACAAATTTCTGAAAGAGGGAGGTTATCTTGCAATCGTTCTTCCCGATGGTATATTAACCAATAGCAGTATGCAATATGTCCGTACTCAAATTGAAGATTGGTTCCGTATTGTTGCAGTTGTAAGTATGCCTCAAACAGCATTCTCTGCCAATGGAGCAGGAGTAAAAAGTTCTGTGCTGTTTCTTAAGAAATGGAGCAAAGGGCAAACGGAGAAATTGATTTCTGCTAAAAAGAATATAGAAAGCAGGTTGTTAAATGACAATAATTATATAGTCCAGCGACAGAAATGGGAAAAAGAGATTAAGTTGCAACAAAAACAAAAGGCTAACGAGATTAAAAATAGCCAAAGAATTTCTACGACAGCAGCCAAGCAAACAGAGGAGTACAAGTCTTGGAACTCTGATTTGCTTAATGAATATGCCAACAAAGTAGATGAACTTAAAAGCCGTTTGACCGATGAGTATCAGCAAGCTAAACAAAAGCAACTGCCGGACTATCCTATCTTTATGGCAATAGCTGAACAAATTGGATATGATGCTACAGGTAAGAAAATAGCTGTAAATGAATTGAATATTATTGGAGAAGAACTAAAGAAATTCATTGAAACGCTATGAGTTACCAAGTGCCGCAACATATAGATAAGAATAAAATCTTCTTCGTTAATCGATCGGAGGTAGAAGGAAGGTTAGAGCCTGAATTTTACCAACCTTCTATTGCTTGCATAGAGGCTCAAGTTAGATCTTTGTCTTCGAAGAAACTAAGGAATTTCGCATTGTCTTTTGCAGGAGGAGCGACACCAAAAAAATCGGAAGGAGACAATTATTATTCAGACTCTGAAAATGGAGTACCATTTCTTAGGGTACAGAATCTCCAAACAACAGGAGAATTATCTCTTGATGGATGCATATACATAAATGATGATACTCATAATGGATTATTAAAAAGAAGTCAGGTTACCGAGGGGGACTTGCTGATTAAAATTACGGGCGTTGGTCGTATGGCGATTGCTTCTGTCGCTCCAGAAGATTTTGTGGGAAATACCAATCAGCACATGGTCGTTGTCAAAACTGGAAATGCTGACGTAAGTAAATATCTTGCACATTATCTAAACCTTGATATTATAGAAAAAATAGCTTCTCGTCATTCAACTGGTGGCACAAGACCTGCATTAGATTATCCATCGTTAAAGAACATTCCAATTATAGAGGGCATAGATTTTTCGCCTATTGATAATGCAATAAAAATAAAAAAAGCAAAGGAAAAGGAAGCACAGCAACTTTTGGATAGTATTGATGACTATCTTTTGAAAGAGCTAGGAATAACTATACCAAATGTTAATAGAGGGTTAGAGAATCGAATGTTTTATTCTTCCTATAATGAAATTATGGGGAATAGAATTGATCCTAAGAAATATTCTTCAGAAGTTCGTAATTTATATGAGTCGATAGAAGCCTCCTCTTATCATAAAGCCACATTGTATTCATTGATTACAGAGTGTTGTTCTGGTGATTGGGGTATTGAAGATGATGGAAAATTGCATGAAGATTATATCAAATGCCTTGTTTTAAGGGCTACGGAAATAGATAACCAATATAACATAAAAATTAATCCAGACAAGGTAAAATATCGGTTAATAAAACAAGATACATATAACAAAATATTTATTGAGAATAATGATATAATTATAGAAAAATCAGGTGGCAGCAAAGATCAACCTGTTGGCCGAGTTGCAATTATTGATCATAACCTACTTCAAAATGATAACATTGCGTTTAGTAATTTCTTGTTGAAAATAAAAGTAAAAGATATCAATCCAAACTATTTATACTATTTCTTAAGAACGATGTATAATATTGGCGTTACGGAATCTATGCAAAGCCAAACTAACGGAATACGAAATTTAATTCTAACCGAATTTCTATCTCAAACGATTGTTATGCCATTACCACAAAAGCAGCAAGAAATAGTAAATCACGTTACTGACATACAAAACAAGGCAAAAACATTACAACAAAATGGCAGAGACATTTTGGAAAATGCAAAACGCAATGTTGAACGAATGATAATAGTAGAATAATATAAAAATCATAGTATATGAATGGACAATATGCAATTAAGGGATATCTCTATCAGTCGCTAGTCGCATTGTTGGATTCCTTTGAATTTGATTGGGAGAGTATTTGTGTGGAGCCTAATGATGAATCTGAAAAGGTTGATATTCGCTGGAATTATCCGGATGGAAAAATCGTAGTTGTTCAAGTAAAATCCTCAAAAAACACATTTAGTCTATCCTCAATTAAAAACTGGGCTAAAGAGTTGATAGATTCCACCCCTAATGCAAGTGAATACAAATTAGTCTTAATTGGAAATGTTGCGGCTAGTGTAAACGATAAGATTGAAAACATCGTTATTGAAAATAAGAATATGTCAATAGATGATTTTCAATCTATCATAATGCAAAAAATAAATAATTTTTTTGAACATAATGGTAAAACGATTATATCTACAAAGTTATGTAAACTTTTTGCTCAAGCATTAAATCACAAGATACTTGAAAATTCAGTGACCGGGAAAGTTGTTATTAGAGATGAATTTAAAAAATATCTATTAGATAGTTTTAGTGCAATAGAGGACCAATTAAAAAAATCGCCATATTCCTTGATATTACCAGATAATCCTGTACAGAATGAGGATGTTAGAACTACTATTATGAATAATATTCTTAAACTTTTTGGGTGGAAAAATATGACCAAAGGTGAGAGTCAATCTTTATATAATGAAAAATTAGGAAAGGATATTGTATATTCTTTGGATTATTGGGCTGACTATGAATCTCCATTAAAAGATAACAGTAAAGATTTATTGTATATAAATTCTAACTTTGACATTGATCATTCTCAAGGTATACATGCAGAGATAAAAGAAGGTTTATATGGATTTGGTATTGTAAGAGATAAACTTGTCAAACAAAAGAATCTTGCTATTGATAGTTCTTACGAGTATTATGTTGATTTTATTTTGTCATTAACAGATAACGACACAGGACAGCCCATTATTAGCTCTAGTTTGTTTAAGGAGAATTTATTAAATAAAAATGTAATTTACTATCTTATAGATAATGCAAAATTGAGTTTTTTGCTGAGTTCAATTATTACAGCAAAAAATTATAGGCTTTCGACTCCTGTTAAATTTTTATATCCCATTACCGAAGATAATTCCGATGTACAAAAAATTGGTAAACGTGGTACATACATGCCTCCTCAGTTTTTAAATTCTTCTATTCTTCCTATAATTAAAGAGGACCAAAATAAAATAAGTGTTTTATTGTTTTGTTCGGACAAATTCAATTTGGTACATTTAAAAAAGCTGATTTGGCTATCATTGCGACTTACAAGTGGATTAGCTAACGAATATATTTTGTATTTTCCCGATTATGATTCTTCAAAAGAAAATATTGTTACAGATGTCTTGAGAAGTTATAGGAATAATGATTTGAATTTAAGGGTTGATAAAATCTCTTTTATTAAAATTGATAGTTTGAAATTAATTCCGTCTTGTTTAAATGAGACTGTTATTGATGAATCATATAATGAAAGTAGGAATAAATGTATAAGGATAACGCCACACTTAATAGAGTATTTACCATATGGTGATTCCATGCGACCTTTTCTATCTTCAGATGCAGTTAAATCCAATGATTTGAAGGTATTTCTATCGAAGAAGGGTATTTTCTTTAAAAGTGCAGATAAAAAGAAGATAGTCCAATTAATGACTAGTATGTTATTTAGTTCAAATGATATTGAAACTCTCGTTAATATTTTAAATATTAACGAGAAACCGTTATCAACTGCATCAAAACAATATCACCTATTTGATAGTGCTGACCATAAAAATATAATAAATAAAGCTGTAAGTTATATTCAAATTGATAGTCTTCAAAGCAATTTAAAGGCAAACGTGATTTCATCTGAAACAGTACAGAATGATAATGGTAGTGTTACAATAAAAATATATATAGAAGAAATTAATCCCAATAAACAGGCTTTAGTCAATACGGTAAGTAGCATATCACAAGTTACAATTAGCGTTGATTCAAGAACTAAAAAACTCGAATTTACAAAAGAGTATAATTCCAGACCAGCAAGAGTGCTTTCTGATAGGTTAGTGGATGGAATAGCGAAACAATTGATGCAAAATAATATGATTGAAGATAAAGCAGATGAGGTGTTGTTCTCAAGTTTTTCTAATTTAGAACGAGCTAATTATTTATTAAGCTTTACAAATATTGATTCATCAAATATTTTTACCGACTTTAATGCAAAATCAATTAAATATATGTTTGATGAAAGTGCAATATTGCCGCAAGAATATGAAGATAAAAAGGGTAAGGAATGTATTACTCAATTAAAGGGTAAAAACTTAGACTCAATTAGAGAGTTGCAAGACCCGACACTAAAATCAATCATACTTTGCGAAGAAATATCTATAAATTATAGATTTAAGATCCGAGATATAAATGGAAATTATTTTGTGGTTATCAATTTCTCAGATGCATTAAAAAATAAGCCAAATCCAGATGGTATATTTATCTATAGTCCAAAATGTTATATCAATAACAACTGTAAGGAAAAAGTCAAAAGCATCCAATCGATAGAAAAAGAATTGAAAATAGAGTTCAATAGATTAGTAAAAGAAAAGTTAAGAGCCTTTAATAAGGCATAGAGTTATGATTTCATCTATAGAAGCAAAAATTAAAGCATGTGTAATACATCGTGTAGGTAATAAATTAAGAGATGAAGGATGTATTTTATCTGAGAATCAATATGATGACTATGATAGCATTCATGAATTTCTTATAGAGTATTTTTTTTCACCCTTTAGATCTGAAAAATATTATTCTTTTTATCATAATATAGATAAATCAATGAATGAAGTATATATGTGTGTTCATGAAATTTTTTCAGATCCAAATACAATATTACATCAATCTATTGATCTATCAAAGCATTTATATGAACAAAGTACCCATCCCAAAGTAAAGGGAGGAGAATTTTATGTTGTGTTTTTTGAAGATTGTATAGTTGATGGTCTAAGTACGAATGCAATCGGTCTATTTAAATCAGAAAATAAAGATACTTATTTAAAGATACAACATAAATCAAATGGATTTATGATTGAAAGTGAAAAGGGTATTAGTTTAAATAAATTAGATAAAGGCTGTCTAATTTTTAATCGTGAAAAAGAAAATGGTTATGTAGTTGCTGTTGTAGATAATACCAATAAAGGTACGGAAGCTAAATATTGGACTGATGATTTCCTTCATGTACGTCCAAGGAAAGATAGTTTCAATCAAACTCAAAATATGATTTCTCTATGCAAGAGTTTTGTTTCTCAACTACCTGCTGAAAACGGTAAAATAGAGAAAGCAACATATATGAATAGAAGTGTCGAAGCTTTGAAAGAGGAATCTGTTAATATAGATTCCTTTGCAGAGCAAGTGTTTGAAACTCCGGAATTAGTTTCTGAATTTAAGCAATATAAAGAAACCTATCAAAAAGAACGTGATATAGAAATTGATAATACCTTTGAGACTGCATCAAACGCAATAAAACGTACGGCTACAGGTACAATGACAACAATCAAGCTTGATAAGAACTTTGACATTAATATTCATGGAGGAGAGCAATATATTGAAAGAGGATATGATGAAGAGCGAGGTATGCATTATTATCAATTGTTCTTTAGAGAAGAAAAATAAACTTAGGCAATTATATATTAGATTACACTTTTAGAATTATTTGCAAAGATAATGATTTTTTGTTATATTAGGGGCATGAAACAAAAACTCTCCCCGATATGGATAAAAAGGATGGCATACTCAACTTCATGACAGCATTTCCCGATGAGGAAAGTTGTGTCATGTATTTTGAAAAACTAAGATGGAAAGGTATCGTTGTTTCTCCTTTCGACAAGTCGTCAAAAGTGTATAAATGCGGAAACGGAAAGTACAAGTGTAAGAACACCGGAAAGTATTTCGATGTGAAAACAGGCACGGTGTTTGCCGGGACAAAACTTCCATTACGTACATGGGTATTCGCAATATTCCTTTTCCTCTCCCATAAAAGGGGAATATCTTCATGCCAGCTTGCAAGGGATCTTGGGGTGACGCAGAAGACCGCATGGGGGATGCTCCATAAGATCAGGGCATTCATGCGGTCAATGAACAACAAGCCCGTATCTGGGGATGTGGAAATAGACGAGACTTTTGTCGGAGGAAAGAACAAGAACAGACATAAAGACAAGAAAGTGGAAAAATGTCAGGGAAGAAGCTTTAAGGACAAGGTTCCCGTATTCGGAGTTTTGCAACGTGACGGTCATGTATCAGCCACTGTCGTACCTGATACCAAAGCATCTACATTGAAGCCTATAATCATGCAATGGATTGAGAAGGGGAGCAATGTATTTACCGATGGTTGGGAATACAATGGTCTTGAAAAAGATTACAGACAGTTCTCAGTTGATCATGGCAGAGGCTTCTATGGAGAAAAGATCACGACACTTGCCGGAGAGTCTATAAGCGTAAGCACTAATGGCATTGAGAATGTGTGGTCGCATTTCAAACGGATGGTGTTCGGCACATATTACAAAGTAAGCAAGAAACACCTCCAGAGATACGTGGATGAGTTTATTTTTAGATTTAACACCCGAAAATGTAGGGAAATTGAAAGATTTGAACTATTTTTGCGGAACGTAGCTTAAATCGGGATGACAAAGCAAAACAAACGAAAGAGAGGAGATGAGATAAGGTCACTGACCAAAGAAGAGCTTCAGAACATGAAGTTCCGGCTTTCCATCCAGGTCCCTAAAGAAGATTTCGACAAGCTGCTAACAGAAATGCTTGGTGGAGATGAATAAATGAATACTTATCTCACGGATTAATCTTATGATATGGGTCATAGAAAAGGGGATAAATAATACCATTGTGTGCAACTAAGAAATGTATTCTTGGATTTTTAATATGATTTGTTTTATCTGCCTGTTTCTGCATATTTTTAGGATATAATGCAAAATGCATTATATCAGGCACAATATCTATGCGTTCTTTAATATTAAAATGTAGTTTAAGAGCATTAATAATATTTCTCCCTTTAGTCGAATTTAAGTGCCAATCTTGTGCATCAAATTCATCTTTTATTTTTATAATAGATTTTTCACTCAATTTCCTCATCCTTGTGAAGTAATGGAAAGCATCGATGTTGTCAAAATCAATTTGACCAAAACCATAATTAGTATCAGTAGTATTTATATATGAATAGCATATAACTATTGGTACCTCTTTAGTTGCTGCTATGGCTTTATTATCAATTTTGTCTCCAAATTTATATAGTTTGTGAATATCGCTCAATTCTTCTGGGTCACAAAAGAAATCGTTTATTTCCATATTTTTTTGTTTTTATTTCTTATTGCGATTGCGTTCCATTCTCTGATAATAATATTCATACATTGTATCTTTTGACAATTCCTTGGTAGATTGCTCAAAAGGAGATAAACCCTCTCTCTTTTCACTCCAAGGCTTTTCAGCGTGAGTAAGGAATACCAACTTATCATTATCCATAATTCCATAAAACTGAAATATGGATTCGATAAAATTATATTGTTCTTTATCAAGAGCCAGTTGATGCGCCTTATCTTGTAGAGAACAATTGATATTGGCAATTTCTGGAGTTAGAAGATTATATCTTGGAACATGACTAAATCTATGATAGACTGTAGGATAAACAGGTCCATTTACCCATGCCTGTGGTAACTCAGAAAATAAATCTTGCTTATTAAAATATACCCAATGCCAGGCTTGTGTATAATAAAGTAGCTTTTGTAATTTCAAGGGACTAATTTTAACACCATTTTCATTGCACATTAATATGATGTAATCAGCAATGTCATTGATATCAAGATTTGTTTTTATATTAAGTTTTGTTTCCATCATAGAACCTATTTGTTTGTCTACAAAGATAACAAATATTTCTGTAAATCTCCTTATGTCCGCGTCAATGTATGCAAAATATTTTGCATACTAATAAAAATTACTTAATTTTGTGGCTGAATCTACAGAGATTCATACATATTATACGAACGAATAGCGTTTGATGCTATTGTACTCGATTCAGAAAACTGCCAATTTTCATACACAACGAGGACAATGCACTGAACGCCTACTGAATAGCCATACCTGTATAGGTGCGGCTTCTGGTGGGCTTAGTGTCTTTGTATGTTGTGTTGGCATGGCAGTGCCTCTGGATCGTACAGGATGCAAAAGCCCACCACTATTTTTGGTGGTGGCAATAACAGAGGCAATATTGCAATACAACCAAATAAAACTAAAGTAAATTATGATTCAAAAAAACTATTCTTGGTGTTGTTTATGATGATCGCAACACTCGTTTTAAATGCTTGCTCAGATGATAAAAAAGATGAGCCGCAAAGCAATAGCCCTTATGCGAAGACTATTATTGGGACCTGGAAGATAACTGACTATGGGAGTTCACGACATTGGTTCCAATGGCCATATCAAACGACGACTGCTACATTCAATGCCGATGGCACATATTCGGGTAGTGGATATTTTGGCTACGGCTCAGGCACATATAAACTTGTGGGCTCACATATAACATGTTATGTAAACGGCAAGACATATATGCAGTATGATATAATTTCTGTTAATGCAGGTATTGCAGAATTAGAGGTATATGCTGGCAACAATTCAGATAACGCAATCGGTATAAGGTGTAAGAAACAATGATAAAATATAATAAAAAAGAGCGAGACTTCTCAGTCTCGCTCTTTTTTATTATCTTTGTGAGTGTAAACTTGTATATAATTACCTAAACTTATAATCAAGCATTTGAATTAAGAGAACAAACTGTATGATGACGATTGAGGATATAAGAAAGCTGATAGCCAAAAACGAGACCCGTACTTTGGAACTGAAGAAAACGACAGGCGAACTTTATAAAGGTTTGGAAACTGCTTGTGCTTTTCTTAATTCAGATGGCGGCTGGCTGATGTTTGGCATAACTCCGTCATTGAAAATTGACGGACAGAATGTTACAGATAATACTCGGCAAGAAATCGGCAATGCCCTTCGTAAAATAGAGCCTGCCATTGATGTGGATGTAAAGTATATAGAGTTACCTGACAAACCTGATTTTTATGTTATTGCCATCTACTTCGATTCCAATAACTTTAAGAACGGACCATATTCATTTGATGGCAGGGCATTTTATAAAGTGGAGAGCACAACGGCATTGATGCCGAGACAAATGTATGAGGAACGATTGAAACTCAGCAACCCTCAGCGATTCAGTTGGGAAAATACACCTAATTCGGATATAACCGTTGATGATATTGATATAGAACTACTGTATCAGACACTGCACGATGGTATCGGCTCGAGGAGAATCCATGCCTCGGCTATGACCCTCCAAGATCCAGTAAAGATTATGTTGAAACTTGGAGTGGCAAGAAAGGACGGTATGATATTGAATGCTGCGAATGTGTTGTTCGGCAAAGAACCGACATCGTTGCACTCTCAATGCAAAATCCGTTTGGCACGTTTTGAAGGCACAGACAAAAGAGTGTTCCGCGACCAGACTGTTTGTGAAGGAAATCTGTTTGAACAATACGATGCCGCAATGGATTTTTGTTTGAAGCATTTGAATCTGTCCGGACATATGGATAGTAAATTCAGGCAAGACACATTAACTGTTCCATATGAAGCAATAAAAGAAGTGACTATCAATATGCTTTGCCATCGTTCATGGAATGCTGAAAATACTACTCCGAGTTTAGCCATATACGATGATCGTATTGTATTTCAAAATCCCGGAGCCTTTCCACTCGGCATGACATGGCAGAACTTTGTAAATGACCAAATAGGTTCTTTGCCTGCCAATCCTACTATTGCAAATGTTTTTTATCGTCGTGGTACGATGGAGGCTTGGGGACGTGGTATAGGTCTTATTATGGAAAGTTGCAGAGAGCAAGGACTTCTTGCTCCTGAAATAAAAGTTATCCCACCATTCGTGAACCTCACAATATGGTTCAAGCAAGCACTGACTTGTAGTGTAAAAACATTTGCACCCCAAGCGGAAGATTCATACACCCCAAGTCCCACCCCAAGTGATGATTATTTCACCCCAAGTCATAACGAGATAAACGACCAGTCAAATATCATCACACCTCAAGAAAAAGTTTTTGAATTTTGTAAATCTCCGAAAAGTATCGTTCAAATAGCTGAAATGCTTGGGGTGAATGATAGAAGATGGGTGAGAAAAAAATATATTGCTCCCTATATCGGCACAAAACTACAAATGACTATTCCTGATAAACCCAATAGCCAAAACCAGAAGTATATCATTGTCAAAGAGTGACATGAAAACAGCCAAAGTCTTTGCCAATCCAAAGATTTTGGCTACTTTTGCAGTTGAGTTATTTGACAGCCAAACACCGCAAAACGCTGAAAAATAACATGGTTGCCAAATTGTTACCATTACTTTTTAAATACTCCGTTAAATATTTATTCTTTAAGCGGTTATATAAAACCATTCACAATCTAAAATAAAACACAACCATTCACACCGGAATTTTTATTTTTTGAAACTTGATTAATATTTTTTAAGATTTTGTAAGGTTATTTCAAAAACATTCAATAAATTTGCAGTGTCATTTTTGGAAATGGAACAATGACTTACTCAAAGCATTCGTTTGCAGTTATCCTCGGCATCTCTTTGGGGCTGACTATCAGTCTGGTCTCATGCCGTAAAACCGCCACCGACAATCTTCCGGCAGCGGATTCCTCATCTTTTTATTCCGAAGATTTTCATGCCGACAACGATATTGCCATGACTATCCGTAGCATAACCGATGCTCTGCGCGTTGGCGAACCTCTCGACACCCTCGACTATAACTTTGAGGGCGTACTGACCGATGGTGAGGGGCATCCTCTCTATACCGACATTCAGGGCACTCCGGGAACATGGGATGTTGATGTGATTTCAACCACTTCGGCTGTGGTGCGGAATGTATATTTAGGTGACCTTCTCCCCGATGATCTTGAAAGTTATCTTGCCGGAAGCCTAAACCTCACTCCGGAAAATATCATTGAGACTGCAGAATATGACGATGACGAGGAGACCCAGCTGGTGGTATACGATATCGATGGGGTATATCTTCGCATTGAAACACGCGCTGCTGTCGCGCCAAACGGACTTGAAGGTCCGTTGATGAGCATTATTGCCACCACAACACCTCCGACAATTCCTTAAATCCCCCCTTAATCAAGTTGTTTTTCTAAACACGAAAAACCGCGACGGCTCGAACCGAGGCAAAGCCATCAGTTGGATGTCTGCTTTTCTATCAAGTATTGTTTCCGCTGCATTTCCAACAACTTTACCGGCACTCTCCAATGCATCACGCACTGCCTTGAGAGCCTTTGCCGGAGTATTGTTATCTTGCGAAAGATGACAGAGAAATACATATTTCAATTCCGGATTAACAATCTCTTTCAAGAATGCGCCGGTGGCTTCATTGTCCATATGTCCGTTATCAGTCTGTATTCTCGCCTTTAGATATTCTGGATAACGCCCGAACTTAAGCATCTGAAGATCGTAGTTTGCCTCTATCACCAGATAATTGGCGCGACTCATATAATATCGCGCGCGGTCTGTCACAGCCCCGAGATCGGTGGCAAGCACAAAATGCCTACCATCGTAATCGATCGAGAAACCCATATTGTCGGTGCCATCATGGGGCACCTCAAATGCCGTGATCTCAAAATCCAGCACACTGAAGGGTATTTCCTTGAAAATCGGATGATGATAATCCTTTATTCTTTTTGATATACTATGGCGACGAAGGATTCCTCCGAGCACTCTGTTAGTGCAAAAAAGGCGGATATGCTTGTGATTGCGAACGATATTGTATGCATATCTGACGTGATCGGAGTGATCGTGTGTGAGAAGGAGGGCTTTCACGGAAGACATCGAAATGCCGTTTGAAGCAAGCATCCTAACTACTTCATCCGTCTTCACCCCTGCGTCAACAAGGATTCCTCCACGCTTAGTGCCGATATAACAACAATTGCCGCTCGATCCGGAACCGAGCGACATATAATAGAGATTATTGTCGGAAGCTTTGTCTGCCGCGAGATCTTCAGGGGTGATATCAAGATCGGTATATCCGCACTGTCCTTTCTTCGAACGCCCACGCTCAGGGGCATCTGGCTCCCATTCCTCAAAAGGAAGCTGAGGATGATCGTAGAATCTTATCTTCTTAGCGCACATTCCGTCTCCCTCCTTTCGCTTTATCGTTCTTATGCTCTTGGGAGACACCACGGTAGATCAGGAATATTGCCGGGCGTTTATCATAATTCTCCTTGCAGTTCTTCCATTTCGCTGCCGGACGAGTGATGACACTCTCATTCTCGCAATCAGTTATGTCGCATGCCACGCAAAGACGCGTGTCGGGACGCAGATTCTCACTCAGGAAGCGGATCATACTGTTGTTGCGATACGGAGTCTCAATGAATATTTCGGTGCGGTTTTTAGCTTGTGATTCATTTTCCAGTTCGCGCACAGCGCGAATACGCTCCTTCTCTTCAATCGGCAGATAACCATTGAACGCAAACCCCTGACCATTGAAGCCGGATGACATCAAAGACATGAGGATGCTCGAAGGTCCCACCAAAGGAACAACCCTCATCCCCTCTCGCTGCGCAATCTCAACAGGCAACGCACCGGGATCGGCAACCGCAGGACAGCCCGCCTCGCTCATAACACCCATAGACTCTCCTCTACGCAACGGCTCCAGCCAGGAACTTACTTCCGTAAGATTCGTGTGACCATTGAGCTCATAAAACGTGATGGAATCTATATCGAAGCTTTTATCCCACCGCTTAAGGAAACGACGTGCGGTTCTCACATTCTCCACTATCAAGTATTTTAAACCCTTGACTAAAGGAAGATTACCCGTTGGAATAACATTTTCCAACGGAGCATCGCTGATGTTTACGGGGATAAGATATAGAGCCGTTTCCTGTTTCATATTACAAATTTAATAAAAATCCCATATTACTCTATTACACGTTTCCTCATTTTTTGTTAATTTTGTTAATTGCACGCTGTGTGCAACCATCAAGGAATAATTTTGCACTTGGAAGCAACCCGAATTATGACATTACCTGAGAATTTCATCAACCAGATGCGCAATCTTCTTGGAGAAGCAACAGATTCATTCCTTTCGGCAATGAATGAGCCGCCATCGGTATCCATAAAAATCAATCGCAGAAAGAGCGATAATCCCGATATTTGCGGATATGAGGGGCTGACACCGGTGAAATGGTGTCCGAGCGGGTATTATCTGCGGGAGCGGCCTGTGTTCACTCTCAATACTCTGATACATGCAGGTGTGTTCTATGTGCAAGATGCTTCATCGATGATATACGAGGCGGTGACCGAGAAAATAGTGCCGATAGCTCTTGACACGGGCGACCCGCTCCGAGTGCTCGATCTATGCGCCGCACCGGGTGGAAAAACAACCTCCATGATCAATGCCCTTCCCGACGGCACAACCGTTGTTGCCAATGAATTTGTCGGCAACCGCGCCACAGTCTTAAAGGAGAACCTGATGAAATGGGGATATCCCGACATTATAGTCACCAATTCACCCACAGCCCGCTTTGCCGCGCTCGGTGAACTTTTCGACATCATTGCCGTAGATGCCCCCTGCTCCGGCGAGGGGATGATGCGCAAGGAGGATGTGGCTGTGAGCCAATGGGGAGAGGGATTGCAGAAGCAATGCGCTTCCCTGCAGCGGGAAATCCTCGCTGACGCATTCGAGGCATTAAAACCCGGTGGCTTCCTCATCTATTCCACCTGCACTTTCAACCGCCTTGAAAATGAAGAGAATGTCGGTTATCTTGTCGAAGAACTCGGGATGGTTCCGTTAGATATGACTTTCCCTGA
Source organism: uncultured Porphyromonadaceae bacterium (assembly GCA_902495075.1). Classification (GTDB taxonomy): domain Bacteria; phylum Bacteroidota; class Bacteroidia; order Bacteroidales; family Muribaculaceae; genus Lepagella. The sequence continues at coordinate 63,204 of CABUVO010000010.1, read as the reverse complement.
GGAATGGGGAATCGGCAAAGGGATAGACACCCCTTATCCGTGTCTGCGTTTCATGCCGCATATCACACGAGGCGAAGGTCTGTTCCTCTGCGTTCTTCGCAAAGAGGGTGATTATATGCCGGCTCGTACGCGGCGTGGGAAATCATTCTCCCAACTGATTGCAGACAAAGCTAAAATTATTGCCGACGGCATACCCATGACCACAACCAAAGGGAGAGATCAGGTCCCGACCACGGAATCGGCGCTTTCTTGCGATTACAAGAGAGGAACACTACCCGAAGTGGAAGTTGACGAACAGACAGCCCTCTCCTATCTGCGACATGAAGCAATTCAGCTAAATCCTGAAATCCCGAAAGGGTATGTTGTTGTTATGTATAAAGACCACCCATTGGGAATTGTTAAAAATCTCGGAAACCGAGCCAATAATCTTTATCCTGCGCAATGGCGAATAAGAATGAAATAAGACACGAAATATTTCCCGTCACCGGGATGATGTGTGTCGTATGTGCCGGCACAGTAAAAAAGACCATCTCCGAATGCACGGGGGTGACAGAGGTTGACGTGAATTTTGCTACCAATTCCGCCACAATCGACTGGAATCCGTCGCTCACATCTCCCGCCAGGATAGCGGAAGCTGTGAAAGATGCCGGATATGAGATGATTGTGAGCGAATCAGAGGCGAAAGCTGTTGAAGAGAAGGAACGTCAGGAGGAACAGGCATACCGCACAATGAAACTGAAAGTGATCGTTGCGTGGATCATTACCATTCCCCTCTGCATCTTGTGCATGCTCCATATTCACTTCCCTGCCGACAACTGGATATTCATGGCAATGACCCTTGCCGTCATGGCTTATTGCGGAGAGGGCTTCTACAGGCGCGGCATAAAGGCGCTTATTGCAAAAGCTCCGAATATGGACAGCCTTGTTGCAATCTCCACCATTGTCAGCTTCCTTTTCAGCGTGTTCAATACGATCGCTCCTGAAGTGCTCACATCACGTGCGATAAGCGCGGATGTATATTACGAAGGAGCTGCCATGATCATCGCTTTTGTATTGACAGGAAAAATGATGGAAATGCGCAGCCGACATTCCACAGGACTGGCAATACGCGCACTTATGGACCTTCAACCCGATGAGGCATTGCTCGAACTTGCGGATGGCAACACTCGGCGCGTGCCTGTATCGGAAATAAAAGTAGGAGACATATTGGTTGTCAGGCAGGGCGACAAGATTCCTGTAGATGGTATCGTAGAAGCAGGAAATGCCACTATCGACGAGTCTATGCTCACGGGAGAGTCAATAGGCATTGAAAAAACACGGGGCGGTAAAGTAAGCGCAGGCACAATACTTAATGCGGGAAGCATCAAGGTAAAGGCAACAAAGGTTGGTGCCGACACTGAGCTTTCAAGGATAATACGCGCCGTGAAGGAAGCCCAGGGGTCTAAAGCACCTGTGCAGAAACTCGTTGACCGCGTTGCCGCCATTTTCGTTCCGACTGTCATGGTAATCTCGCTGATTACATTCTGCGTATGGATGGCGATGGGACGCGGCCATCTCCCGATAGCCTTTGTATGTGCAGTTTCAGTGCTTGTAATCGCGTGTCCATGCGCATTAGGTCTTGCCACCCCGATGGCGGTTATGGTAGGTATAGGACGCGGAGCACGCTCGGGCATATTGATAAAAGATGCCACCGCTTTGGAATTGTTGGCAAAAACCGACACACTTCTGATCGACAAGACCGGTACCTTAACCATCGGCAAACCACAGATGACCGATATCTGTTGGTCTTCCGCAATTGATGAATCAGCAAAAGCCTCAATCCTCAGTGCCATATATGGCGCGGAGAAAGAGAGCATCCACCCTTTGGCGGCTGCAATCTCGGGAGGTATAGAAAAACTTGGTGCGAAACCGGTAGCACCATCCGAATATGAATATATTGCCGGACTTGGCATCAACTGCGTGACAGAAGGAGCAAGATACAACATCGGTTCATCCTCAATTGCAGACAACAGCTGCGATTCTCAATTCTTGAAAAAGATTGATTTATGGCTTGAACAAGGTGCCGGTGTGGTGGCGGTCACAGTTGATGGTGTACCGGCTGTAGCGTTTGCAGTGATGGACAAAATCCGTCCGGATGCAATATCGGCAATCAAAGAACTCAATAATCTCGGAATCAACGTAGAGCTTCTCACCGGCGACCGCGAAGCCACAGCCCAGCATATTGCCGACTTGGCGGGGATTCACACTGTAACGGCAGAGACTTTGCCTCAGATGAAGCAAGACCGCGTAGAGGATCTGCAACGAAAAGGACATGTTGTGGCAATGGCTGGCGACGGTATAAACGACTCTCAGGCTCTCGCCACAGCGGATGTCTCCATAGCCATGGGAGGAGGTTCGGACATTGCCATTGACGTTGCAAAGATCACCATCGTTGGCGGCAAACTCTCATCACTCCCCGGAGCGGTAAAATTATCAAAAGCAACTCTCAGGATTATACGTGAAAACCTGTTTTGGGCGTTTATATATAATGTAATTGGAATCCCCCTTGCAGCAGGAGTGCTTTATAAGGCAGGCTTCCTTCTCTCCCCCATGTTCGCCTCAGCAGCGATGGCACTCTCTTCGCTCTGCGTAGTAGCGAACTCGCTAAGACTTAATAGAATTAGGAATTAGAAATTAGGAATGAGAAATTATTTGAGACATTCCGCCGGATGGAACTTCTAAAGCCTAAGACCTAAAGCCTCTATCAATTACACATTAAACATTACAAATTAAACATTAATAGAAGTGAAATTTAAGACGAATGCAAAATGCGGCGGATGCAAAGCCGCAATAATGGGTGCTGTTGAACAGCGTTTCCCGAATATGGAATGGTCGATGGATCTTGAATCTGCCGACAAAGTGCTTGAATGTCATGGCATCCCGGATGATGCTGCCAAAGCCGCCGAGATAGTCAAGACAATTGAGGAAACCGGATTTAAAGGTAGCTGGCTCCCTGCCGATGCCTGATCCGATGACAACAGATGCGTGGGACTCACGCACACGACGTCTGCTTGGCGACGAGGCGGTAGAACGCCTCGCCCGAGCAAAAGTCGTTGTGGTCGGTGCCGGCGGTGTAGGAGGTTATGCCGTTGAGACACTGGTCCGCAGCGGCGTGGGACATATCGTGATAATAGATGCCGACAATGTTGCCGAAAGCAATATCAACAGACAATTGATTGCCTTGCGCTCCACTGTCGGGGAACCGAAAGTGTCGCTTTTCGCGCAACGCTGTCGCGATATAAATCCGGAGATATCGGTAACTGCCGTCAAAGAGTTCGTCACACCCGAGAACGCGGCTGCCCTGATCGGCACAGATGCCGATTTTGTGATAGATGCGATTGATACGGTAGCACCCAAGATGGCAGTGATCATGCATTGTCTTGCCAACCGAATACCTGTGATCTCTTCCATGGGAGCCGGTGGCAGAATTGATCCGACCAAGATCGGATATTTCGACATCTCGGAGACGCGAGAAGATGGATTAGCACGTGCCGTGCGCCAGCGACTCAAGAAAGCAGGTATCCGTAAGCCTCTGAAAGTAGTTGCAAGTACAGAGGCACCATGCCGCCGTGCTGTCATCGAACTCGAAGAGCAGAACAAACGCAGCTCCTACGGCACCATCATCTCCATCCCGGCGATTTTCGGGATATATCTCGCAAATCACGTGATAATGAAATTGACAGAATAGAAAATGATTCAACTTTCCAACATATCAAAATCATACGGCACGCTTACCGTGCTTTCCGATATATCACTTTCAATCTGCAAAGGAGAGATAATCACCATCGTTGGTCCCAGCGGTGCCGGCAAAACTACGCTCCTGCAAATTGCGGGAACTCTCGACCGTCCCGATTCCGGGAAGGTGATATACGATGGAGAGGAAATCTCCTCACTCGGAGACAAACGCCTGTCACATTTTCGCAATAGCAACATAGGCTTCATATTTCAGTTTCATCAGCTTCTGCCGGAGTTTACCGCCTGTGAGAATGTGGCTCTTCCGGCAATGATCGGCGGGATGTCAAAGAAGAAAGCCATGCAGAAGGCTTCGGAACTTCTTGACATGCTCGGACTTTCCGAGCGCAAACGTCATAAGCCCGCACAAATGTCGGGAGGTGAGCGACAGCGCGCCGCAATTGCCCGGGCACTTATAAATGACCCGAAAGTAATCTTCGCCGACGAACCGACGGGCAGCCTTGACTCTCGCAACCGCGATGAGATTCGCGACGTGATCGCCTCGCTGCGCGAACGTCTTGGACAAACATTCGTCATCGTCACCCACGACCCTACGATGACAACCATTGCCGACCGTGTGATAACCATGGCGGACGGTCGGATCATTTCGGAGGAAGACAGACGCATCATAGACCCATTGCCGGAATAATCAACCCCCCGTTAACACGATAAGCAACTAAAAAAATGCAACATCTTATTTGCATAGTCCGGAAATAATTTATACTTTTGCAGCGGAAGAAGTGAAGGGTGTTGAACCACACCCGGAACACGGTGAGAATCCGTGGCAGTACCCGCTGCTGTAATTCCCGCGCAAAAGGTTTCTTACTTCAGCCGCAGCACGCAGTGCAACGCGATGACAGAATCCGCCACTGACCTCAAAGGTTGGGAAGGCGCAAAGAAACCGGGATAAGCCAGAAGACCCACTTACTCCTGACAATTAATATTTGTTTGCGCCTGCGGGATCACGGGTCAGCATCATTAATCGTTTTCATCACCCTTCAATGCGGGTTGATGAAGCGTAAATGAAGCAGTATGTTATCTCGATGCGTATATTTCGCACCGAGATTTTTTACATTCTACCCACCGGGATACGTATGGACTTACGATTCGTAGAATTAACCAACATACTGCCGATGGTATTTTTCCGTAATACACTCCGACAACCGGTAATATCACTTTGTACGATAGCTTTCAGCGGCATTTGTCTCAATGCCGCCCCGAGTCATGAGCCAAATGATTCGGCACACCTGTTAAACAATGTGGAAGTGATTGCTAACCGCAAGCCTTTGGCTACAACCCAGACACTTGCGGGGTCGAAATTGCAAGCTCTTTCCTCAACATCCATAGCCGATGCCCTGAAATATTTCGCAGGTGTGCAAATAAAAGATTACGGTGGTCTTGGTGGTCTTAAAACGATCAACGTCCGTTCACTCGGCTCTCAGCACGTTGGAGTCTACATAGACGGCATCAGGATTACAAACGCGCAGAACGGCACCGTTGATTTGGGAAAATTCTCATTGTCGACGCTTGAGTCCGTTTCTCTCTACAATGCCAACAAGCTGGACAACTGCCAGTCGGCGTCCGAATATGCATCGGGAGCCACGGTGTATATGCAGACCAGACGACCAACAAGCGATTCAATTGCGGTGCTCGGGGGGATCGGATCGTTCCATACTTATCGGGGGCGCATGAACCTTCAGTTCAACAGAAAGGGATGGAGCGGCTTTATCGACGGAGAGTATCTAAATTCCAAAGGTGACTATTCTTTCAGATATAAATCCGAATTCGAAGACACTATAGGACGACGCAAAAATTCGGATATAGAATATTTCCGCATAGAGGGTGCGCTTTTCAAGGGTGGCTTTGCTTCACATCTGTATTGTTATGTGTCGGAACGCGGGTGTCCGGGAGGCATAGTGAGGCGTTTATCTGATAAATATACCAATGTTGGCCGCGAATGGGACAAAGACATATTCGCTCAGGTATCCTGGCACCACACTTACAATCACATGCATACCGTGAAAATTAACGCAAAATACACACATGAATATCTGCGTTATAACACAAACTATCCAGAAAATCAAAACACAGCAAAGGTCGACAACCATTATTACCAAAATGATGCTTTTGCTTCTGCTGCGTACGCTATGCGCCCCTGGGGCTGGCTTAGCATCAACGTTGGATATGACGCACGAATGTCTTGGCTCGACGCCGACCTCAAACGTTTCAGCTCCGTTCGCCGCCTCGATCAGAAAGCCGTTACCGCCATTATGGCGGAATGGCGAGGATTCCGGTTAGCGGCATCTGCGCTCTATCAGCACTACAAAGACCACACAAAACTCAAGGTCGGAGCCGCCGACCCGCTACAGAAGGTGACACCTTCGGTGACCATAGGCTACAACTGGCACGGGTTAAGCGCTCGCGCATGGTATAAATGTATCTTCCGTGCCCCAACGCTCAACGATCTTTACTACACGCAGGCGGGCAATCGCAATCTTAAGCCGGAATATACCAGACAATGGGATTTAGGCCTTGAATACAACTACTTCAACAACCGTTGGATGGCACAGGCGCAAGCGGATGTCTACATAAACCATATAGATGACCGGATTGTGTGTCTTCCGCTTAAAGGCACTTATACGTGGTCTATGATGAACTATGGCAAGACATTCTGCCGGGGTCTGAACGCTACCCTGCAAGGGCAGTATATGGCAGGTTCGTGGACATTATCACTGCTTACTTCCTTCACGCTTCAGGATGATCTCAACCGCACCAATCCCGACAATGAGGACACATACAACAAGCCAATCTGCTATTCACCAAAATTTTCCTGCGGAATCACAGCCATTGCGGCATGGAGATGGTTATCTCTAACAATCAGCGAATTGCATGTAGGCGAGCGCATGTGGTCGTATGCCGACCCGGAAGATGTGCTCAAACCATATGACAATGTCGACCTGAAAATCACAGGACGCTGGCGCAATTTCACGGCATCCCTCGAAATCAATGACCTGTTTGACGTGCAGTACGAGCATATACAGCGTTACCCAATGCCCGGTCGTGCCTTTTACTTCACTCTTTCATATTCACTCGGTAATAAGTTACGGAAATGAAAAAGATTCTATTAACCCTCACAACTCTTTTTGTCGCGATGCTGACAGCCATCGCTGATGAAAAAATAATTTTGCTGAACGAAGGCAACTGGCAGTCTGACAACGGTCGGCTGAGTTATTTCGAAAACGGGCGCATAGTCAGCAACCAGTGGTTTCGCGATGTAAACGGATATAAGTTGGGTGACACACCCAACGATATAATCCAGGTGAACGACAACCTTATCGCCATGGCAATCAACTGGTCGAATATCGTGCAGTTCATAACCCCTGAGGGGAAAGCGGTTGCCGCCACCGAGGATGTGCCCAACAACCGCAAGCTTGCATCCGACGGCAGATACGTCTACATATCGTCGTATGGCCACGAATGTAAAGTAAATGGTGTAATGAAATACTTCACAAAAGGTTATGTGGCAAAAATAGATGTAAACACCTTTAAAGTAGTGGATGCCGTGGAAGTAGGTTATGAGCCCGAAGGCATAGCTCTCTACAAAGGAAAACTTTTCGTCGCCAATACCGGCGGATATGCATTCCAAGAAGACCATGAGTATGAGACAACTGTCAGTGTGATTGATGCAGCATCGATGAAAGTTGAACGTAACGTGGAGACCAACACCATAAATCTATACGGAAAAATGTCGCAAAGCGGGCAATACCTATGCATAAATTCACCCGGTGATTACTATGATATTCCGGCGGCTATGCTGATTTTCGACTGTCAAGCCGTTATCGACGGCAAAACGGATGCCACATGTTTCCAAAGACTTGAATATGCCGCCACCTACAACTGTGTGAACACCGACGGCAAATTCTTTGCCATCGGCTCTCGCTACTCTTACTACACGGGCGATTACACATTCAATTATATCTCCGTAGATCCGGTCGAGGTCATGGCAACCAAGGGGGCAAGTGGTGTGTATGAGAAAATGCCCGGCACCGTACGTGAAGACATCATGAAAATCCAGATGCCTTATGGTATTTACGTCAACCCCTACACAGGTTATATCTATGCCACCGATGCTGGTGAATTCGTGGCGGCGGGAGGATTGTATCAATGGACACCTGAAGGGAAGTTCGTAGGCTCCTACAAAGTATATATCAATCCCGCCCACTTCCTCGCGCTGAAACCCGATGGAAACGGAGTAGACGAAATTACCGGCTTACCTAAATGCCAGCCTGACGATTCAATCTACAGCCTCCAAGGTATCAAGGTATCCAAACCTATAGAAGGACAGATATATATTCAGCACGGGCGGAAATTTATTTATAAAAAACAGTTTAAATAACTTCATTACTCCAACAAACAATCACAAACAATATAAAACTTAAAATGAGACTAAAAACTGTATTAATTGCGTTAATGGCGACTGTCATCTGCGCATTCACCTCATCGGCAGTCGAAGTCACGGTTAAGATGAATGCCGTGTCAACCACCATGTCGATGAAATCAAAAGCCACAGGAGAAGACATTGCCGTCGGTGATGTCAACAAGCAGCTGTATCAATTTACAGCACCTCCCGGCGAGTATATAATTACCGGCTACGGCAAAGACGGCACAACGGAAAACGGCACTATCGAAGTGTGCGTAGGTGATTCCGTGGCGCAGCAGATTACCGTCCTCACCTTGACTGCCTACGTATCAAACAAAACCAATGGCACAACCTGGACCGTTGACAACGGAGACTACACCATCGATGTCAAAGTCAACAGCCGTGAGGGTGTAAACCATCCGATCACACTCGGAAACAGCGTGACTGCCGGACGAAAGACATTTCTAGCCCTCAATGGCGATACGTATTCCTGCGCGTTCATTCCATCGAAAGCCCATACAGACGAAGGATATGTAACATTATACAAGCAGGCGACTCTGACAGGCAACGTCAACGTGTCGGGAGCGATACCTCAATCTGACAACTTTACGGTCACCGTGCCAAAAGACGCAGACTTCGAGCTTAACATAAAGTTTTTCCATTTCATTGACTTCACAAAAGTTGAACCGCTAAAAGAGGTTGTGCAAGGTGATTTCAAGATGCTCATTTATCGTCTTGCACACGGCCAGGTGTACAACTACCGCACCTCTATGCCGGGTAAGCTTACCCAAGGCGGATATTTCACAATGAACAAAGACGTGGCAAAACGCCCCGTACTCATGTTCACTCAATCCGATTATGACGCGTTTGATCCCAAGACAATCAAACATGATGTCCAAGCAAACGATGGCTTCGAAACGGGCGATATTTTTGTCAATGTCAACAAAGAAGGTTATCTTGACCTCAATGTCGGCGATACTTTCCTCGCACATGCCATGCGCACATGGCAGCTCACTGAGAACTCCACCAACAACTATTTCATCGAACCTGATTTCCACTATACCATCCTCGGGCTCGACGGCAAAGAAAGCGACTCTGTCCTAAAAGTTGAGCAGAAAGCGGGATCCGCATGGGCAAATCTCAAGGCTGTGGGCGAAGGCACAGCAATCGTGCTCGTAACATACGATGCCATTGGACTCAACTTCTATGCCTCATCCACAGGAGCGAAGCAGGCGTATATGGGAGGTGAATACTGGGGCGCCATATGGCCCGAGAACACGGCTGCCTATGTCATCACCGTAGGTCAGGGCAAATCTGCTGTCGACGCGCAGATGCTTCTCAACGAGAAACACAACCAGGGAGCTCTCAAACTTGCAGGAGACTACGTTGATGCCGAGCACGACGTATTCTATTATCTCGACACTAAAGCCGGATACTCATACACCTTCAAGGCTGATGGAGCCAAAGAAGTGAAGATTGCCTATCCAACCATAGGCAAACAGATGGCAACATATACCGGTTTCGGTAACGACGGCGTAACCGTAAATGCTGACGGCTCCTACACAGTGCTTCTCAAAGAAGGGCGCCAGATCGTACAGATGACGGATAATGCCGGAAAGTCTACCTATCAGGTCTTCACGGCAAAAAAATGCCATCGCGAAATTGTAAACATAAACCGCCCCGGGAGCAAAATCTACCAGCCGGGCGATCAGGTGGCAATCCAGTATTCCGGGCTACGCCATCCCGCCAACAAACTCTCCGGCATATACAACATGTCGGCTTACGTAACCTATAACGGTGTTCCCAACGGCACATCGCTGATTCTAAGCGCCAATCAGTATAAATTCGGTTCTGTAGACAAGGCACAGGCAGTCACACTCGACATCCCTGCCGACCATGACATCAATGCCGAACCCGAATTGACATTTACCGATGGTGTGATTCAGGTTAACGGCTACGGCGATCCCATAGGCAATCACCGCAACATCGATCCCAAAGCTGGCCGCTCGCCCAATTTCACAGCTGTGCCTCACAAAACATACTTCGGTTCTATACCGGATGTCAGAATACCCCTTACTGCTGTCAAGAAATTCCCCATCAAGGTTGATTTCAAGGTTGAAAAAGGCAATGTAACAGTATCCTATCTCGGCAAGGAACTCGAACCCGATGCAGATGGTCTTTATGAAGGCACCTATGGGAACTATGACATAGTTGCCTATGCTCCGGGCAATCGCTGTCAGCGATTGACTTACAATATTCCCGATGATGCTGACGGACTACAGACATTTACTGTTGTACCTGAAGGTCTTGACGATGACTGGTATGGCACCAACTCTAAAGAGCCTGTCTTGAATACGGACGGATACTATGTCATATCGTGTGCATCCGAACTCGCATGGTTCAGCGATAAGGTCAATGCAGGCGAACGAGGTGCAAAGGCGATACTGACCTCCGACATTGATCTCGGTGACTATGACTGGACTCCGATAGGGAATACCATTACCAAATCATTTACCGGAGAATTTATCGGCAACGATCATACCATCAAAGGTTTGTACATCAATCAACCGAAAAACAATTATCTTGGGCTCTTCGGATGCGTAGAAGGAACGGACGCAGACAATCGCGCCCGCATCTCGGGAGTGACCGTTGACGGCTATATCAACGGCAACATGACTCTTGGTGGCATCGCTTCATATGTCAAAGGCTTTACTGACATTGACGCGTGCGCTAACCATGCTGAAATCCACGGAGCCAAGTCAGGTGTAGGCGGCATTGTGGGAGCTTTGACCCAGAAGACATCAACCATCAGCAACTGTTACAATGCAGGTGCCATATATGCTGAGTCGTCGCGTGCGGGAATTGTAGGCAACCTATCAAAAGACTGTGACGTAGCAATCAGCAATGTATTCAATATTGGAGCAATCGAGGATCATGCGAACAGTCACGCGATAGCATACTGCACTTATACCGTTGACAACATCTCCAATGCATTCGCAACAGCCGACTACGCAAAAACCGGGGGCTACACACTCGTGACAGAGGAGCGCATGGCGAGCGGAGAGATCGCATATATGCTCGGAGCTGCCTTCGGACAGAAAATAGGTGAGAATCCACACCCTGTATTCAGTAATGACAAAGTGTATAAAGTGACATATACTGTAGTTGAACCAAATGTAGCAGACTCAAAAGATGAACTTACACTTTACTCCAACTCTACGCTGCCTAAATCTGTCAACGGTCAGGAAGTATGCTGGTATTCTGATGCAACTCTCACCCAAACAGTGACGGATATAGGAGCTGACAGTCATCTGTATCTGAAGAATATGTACAAATATACACTGACATATATTCTCGATGGTGAACCCTATAAGGAAGAGCAGCATTATGAAGGGGATGCGATAGTACCAGAAACAAACCCTGTAGTGCCGGAAGGTTATAAGTTTGAAAGATGGATAGACGAGATACCTGCGACAATGCCCGCACATGATGTGGAAATCCACGGCACATGCACTAAGGTAAGTGGCATTGCCGATATACTTATCGACAACAACGAGAAAGTATCCGTATACACAGCATCCGGCATCATGCTCCACTTCAACAAACCTTGGGGCGAAATCCGCGACTATCTGTCCAAAGGACTCTATATAGTGCGCCACAACAATACCGCGACCATGATATACGTTAAATAACAACCCTGACAGTCATGCGGATTAATAACGCATGACTTCACTCAACAATGAATAATTCGGTGATTGGCGATGAGCTAAAATCTCGCCAGTCACCGAATTTGTCATACACAATATTCAGAATAATCAAATATAGACTGACTGATTGCGGAATTTAATGCAGTTTTCAGTAAGATTTGGTTCATTACTTAAAAAATATTTGCTAATTTTGTTATCTATAACAGTTCCGGATATTCTTTCCGGAGCAAATCTTTAACGAATAAATAAGAATAAAAATGGAAAATAAAGAAAATCAGCTTCAGATTCAGCTCCGTCCGGAAGTAGCCGACGGCAAATACACTAACCTCGCAATGATCGGTCACGGACCCAACGAGTTCCTGATCGACTTCATATTTGCAGCTCCCGGCATGCCTCAGGCACCCGTTGTTAGCCGCGTGATGATGACTCCCGAGAACGCAAAACAGCTTCTCTTCGCCCTCACCGACAACATCAAGAAATACGAAGCTCAGTTCGGCGAAATCATGCCCCGCAACGTAAAACCCGGAATCACCAATAATTAATGTGAAATGTTAAATGTGTAATGTGTAATGCGCAGCGACATTAAACATTTTAATAATTAAACATTTAACATTAAACATTCAACATTAAACAAAATGGATCACCAACTTTTTCTCTACAACTCGTTGAAGCGCACCAAGCAGCCCTTCAAGCCCCTGCATGAGGGTCATGTAGGGATGTATGTATGCGGTCCCACTGTCTATGGTGATGCCCATCTCGGTCATGCCCGTCCTGCCATCACTTTCGATATACTCTACCGCTATCTCCGCCATTTAGGATATAAAGTGCGCTATGTGCGCAACATAACCGATGTCGGTCATCTTGAACATGACGCGGATTCCGGAGAAGACAAGATTGCGAAAAAAGCCAGACTCGAGCAGCTCGAACCGATGGAGGTGGTGCAGCTTTATCTGAACCGTTACCATCACGACATGGAGGCACTCAATGTGCTCCCCCCGAGCATCGAGCCTCATGCATCAGGACATATCATCGAGCAGATAGAATATATAAAGAAGATTCTTGATGCCGGTTATGCATATGAGAGCCAGGGATCGGTATATTTCGATGTAGAGAAATATAACCGTGACCACAAATACGGCATACTCTCAGGTCGCAATATAGAGGACCTTCTTAACACCACACGTTCTCTCGATGGACAGGATGAGAAACGGAATCCTCTCGATTTCGCTTTGTGGAAAAAGGCTTCGCCGGAACATATCATGCACTGGTCCTCTCCCTGGAGCGAAGGATTCCCGGGATGGCACCTCGAATGCTCTACCATGGGTGAGAAATACCTCGGTGAGAAATTCGATATTCATGGAGGCGGTCTTGATCTGATGTTCCCTCATCATGAATGTGAGATTGCACAAAGTGTGGCAGCGCAAGGTCATGAAGCTGTGAATTTCTGGGTACACAACAACATGATCACCATCGAGGGGAAAAAGATGGGCAAGTCTTACAACAACTTCATTACCCTTGAGCAATTCTTCGAGGGTTCTCATCCGTTGCTCACACAGCCCTACTCACCTATGGTGATACGCTTCTTCATCCTTCAGGCGCAATACCGCAGCACTGTAGACTTCTCCAACGAAGCACTCCAGGCTGCAGAAAAAGCGCTCCAGAAGATGCTTGACATATATCGCCGTCTGCAGAATCTGCTGCCCGCTGAGAAATCTACGGTGGAAGTTCCGGATTTCATGACTCAGGCATATGAAGCTATGGACGATGACCTCAACACGCCTATCGTCATCGCCACACTTTTCGAAGCCGGGAAAATTATCAATTCTGCAACCGATGGCAATGCCAAACTGAATGCGGAAGACCTCTCGAAGCTTCGTCATCTGTTCGACACCATGCTGGTGGATCTTCTCGGCATAAAGACCGGAACAGACGAAGCCGGAGCAAACATCAAGCCCTTCGAAGGAGCGGTAGATCTTCTTATGGATATCCGCAAGAATGCCAAAGAACAGAAAGATTGGGCAACCTCCGACCTCATCCGCGACAAACTCTCCGCCCTCGGCTTCAACGTCAAAGACACAAAGCAAGGTGCCGAGTGGAGTCTGAAGTAGGCGGCGTTAGGCATTAGGCTTTAGGCGTTAGATACCAAATAGGCTTTAGGTTTTTACGACCTAAAGCCTATTTTTTGTAGGCAATATTAACTATAGTGTTACCAAATTTGTAAGGAAAGATACAAAAAAGTCGGTCGCGCTGTGTGGTGCGCGACCGACTTCCCGGATAATTGTTTCTTAGAGTAGTGTTTTTCGGCTTATTGGTAAATTTCTTACTAATCTAAGATTCAATCAAGTGTATTATTTCCCTGTAGATTATCTGCGTCTCTTGCTGAGAGGAGCATTGCTCTTGTGCAAAGGCACTGCGATGTGTCCCTTGAGAGTACCCCAGAGATGCTCAACGGTTACAGGCACGATCAAGTAAGCGTTAGCCTGAAGAGGAGCACCGTTATTCTGGAATGTAAGCACACCTGATGTGTTATCTACATTTGCAGTCATATTGAGAGATGCCAAAGTACGTTTGTTAATAGTATTTGCTGCATCATCTGCAAGAGTGATATCACTACCGAATACTGCATCTTCTACTCCATAGAACTTATAGTAGTCACCTGCCAAAGGTTCTGCTTGTGTTGCAACCTTAGCCACTATGTGACCATAAGCATCTGTCATTGTAAACTTATCTGCAATATTGATTTCCTGAGAGTGAGAATCATCAACGATTACATCACCAAGGAGGGTGTTGAGGCTAAGGATCTTAACAATCTGAAGATTTGTTGTGCCGAATACATAACGGTTCTTTGACAAACCATTGATATCGGAACTCCAGTTAATCTTGATAGTTCCACCATTGCTTACAAGGTTCTTACCGGCTGCATTGTTCTCAATAGAGTAAATAACTTCCTTCAACTGAGCCTGATTTGCGGTTGTCATCTTCCAGTGACCGAATGGAGATGGGAACGCAAGAGGCTTACCTACGTATGTCGGGTTACCAGAAGTTGCATAATCTATATCATAGAATCCACAACCAAGGAGACCATTAACATAAGGCTGCTTGCGACCTTCAAGAATATTGGTGCTGTACGCTGCCTTCTGTTTTCCATCATACGGAAGTGCCATCGGCACAGGATAAACCTTCATAGTGTTGTTCTGCCACTTAAGACCGTCAACAGCGCCAAGAGTAATAGCTGCTACATTTGTAGTTACAGTCCACTTGAGGTTGATAACAACTTTAGGATTCAAACCTTCAGGATCGGTAAATGTGATAGACTTAGTCACTGTCACACTGTTCTGACCTTGTTTGAGTTTGCCAAGCTGATCGGATGTAAGTGTCCAGCTCATAACAGGAATTGAAGCATCCATGTTGGATTCTACCAGTCTTGCAGTCAGTGTGCCTTGCTGATCATTTGCAGGTGTGATTACGGGAGCATTTACACTATAGATCTTTGTAAATGTAGCCTTGTCCATACCTTCTTTACCAATCTTCATCAGTACTTTCTCTGCCATGTCTTTCCAAGTGAAATCATAAGAAGCACCCTGACAAGCATTTCCGACAGTAGTTATTGTGGGTTCCCAGTTAATAACAACATCCTGCATATCCTCAGCAGTGAAGAGAACTTTGAAATAACGGACATCGATAACATTCTTGTTTGTCATATCGCGAAGTTCAGCACGCAGAATCGGTTGTTTACCAATGATTACCTTGTTACCGGTAACTCCATTTGAAGCAATAGGAGTAAGAATGCTGTTGTTTTCACCGGAGAGTTTAACAAATTTCTGTTGGTCGGTTCCATCAGGTTTTGTCGGCGCATAAGCACGGCCAGCAATGCCGAAGACAATATCAAAGCCATAAGACTGAAGATCCTTACGAGTCATAGGAGTATGTGTATCGGGAGCGACAAAGGCACAGCCCTCAACAAGATCATACAAATCATAACCTTTATGGTTATATACTATCTCCTCATTAACCATCTGACCGGCAGCTGACTTATAAAGTGCTGCAGAATCATTCATGTGTGACACAGCACTTCCACCGTCATAAGCACCGGGCACGAATGCGAGTTCCGGAGTGAAATATGTTTCAGCGAGACGAGTGAACTCTGAATAAACAGCGGCAGAACTTTCGCCTTGTTCAGTAAAGAGATGTTTGGATGCAATAGGCACTTTAAGCGATGCTGTGTAAATCTGATTGCCCGAAAGTTCCAGAGATTCTGTATTTCCTTTACCAAGATTTACAGTCATTGTGCCATCGTTCTCGATCTTGACACCGGCAACAGTGACAATATCATTGAGCACCTCATCAGCACGAGTTGTTGCTATACGGCTCACATAGCCCATACCATTGACATCAATGTCTCCCTCTTTAATAGTTCCAGGGTTAAGGCGATAATGAGCAACGGCACTATTATTGGATACAATATACTGAGTCTTACCTGTAGTTGCGTTGACCCAACCCTGAGTAGCACCTTTATATACTTTCTTAGTATATTTTGCAGACTTAAAGTCGATAGTAGGGATTCCATCAACATAAAGATCCGGCATCAGAGTGACTGATGTAAGCCGCTGCATCAGAACACCGGCTATTGTATTGACGCTATTGCCAATCTCCTTAGAGATTTTTGCAGATATACCTTTCAGCTCTTCCTGAATTTTTCCGATCGCGGTAGTATTGGAAGAAACCTGAGCTTTAAGACCGTTAAGCTCTTTAATGGTATCCTCGATTTTCGAGATCTTACCGTTGATTCCATCGATGGTGCCACCTACTTTCGTAAGCTCATTTTTAAAATTTTCAAGAGCTTTCACCTGGTTTTGCAGAGTCTCAATCAATTTTGCTTGATTAGCAATCGTTTGAGCCTGATCACCAAGCTGCTTGTTGATATCGGTAAGATCGATGTTCTTAAGACCTTTTTCGATACCGTCAATTCTTCCGGCAAGTTTTGCAACTTCTGCTGCGTCTGCTTTACTGTTGATAAGAGGCTCAAGCTGTTTGATCACCTCAGCTATAGCCTCAGCTTTTGCATTAGCCGCTGCTTTCTTTGCCAACTCAGCCTCTGCTACAGCTTTCTTTGCTTCGGCAGCCGCAGCATCTCCGCTCTGAGCAGCCTTTGCTGCATCAGCCAAAGCCTGTTTGGCAGCTGCATCAGCCTGCTTAGCCGCATCCTCATTGGCTTTCAATGCCTCCTGAAGAGTGGCAAGCTGCTTGTTCAGATCAGCTGTCGTGTTGTTAAGGTTAGTGATGTCGTCATCATGATCGGAGCAGCTAACCAGCGTCGTGCTGGCAGCACCTCCAAGCAAGAGTGAGCAAACCATCAAACTCACAAATTTTTTGTTCATACTAAATTAATTTATGTTAAACAATTGGTTTATTTTCACTTCGGAATCTGTTAATCAGAAAGTTAAATGATACTACCATAAGCGTTTGGCGTTCTGATTCCATAAAGTTTTACAAAGTTATTATTGGAGGGTAAAATTTTTGAAAAATATGTGTAATACATTACAATACAGAGTGTAATATATATATTTACAATAATCTACAAATATCTAATATTCAATCTTTTGAATTATTGTCGGAACTTTGTCGGAGACTGCCGCTATTATTGAATTCGTTTGCAATATCAATGAAGAAATTATGATTAAGGATAGTGGATATGCGCCACAAGAGCTCAGTATCAATCGTGCGACGACTGAATATGTCATATACGTTTACACGATGGCAATTAAGCTGCCTCGCGAACCAAGTTACGGTATGTTCTTTCGGTTCTTTGCTCAAATATGTCTGTATGAGCCTACCAAGATGCATCGCTGTCAAGATATCGGGATGTCTGTTCCAAATGACATTCCATCTATTAATAAATATAAGCGTGGAACAGTTTCTCAGCTTATCGCTACTTAGGCATCGCCAAACGCCTTGCAAAGGATAAGCCGGACCACTCCCACGCTTATATCGCTATCAAGGATACAGACCGGAAGGTCATGTACTGATACACGACAGCATGAGCGTCTCCCAACTTTGTCACTTTGCTTTTAGATTTGGCGATTTCAAGTAGCTGACAAAAGCTTAGAACGCTTAATAATATGTCTCGACAAGATATGCACGCAGCAATCATATGCCATCGTGCGATATTCCTATCGAATGCAAAGTTAAATGTTTTTTCTAAAAAATAAAAATGTGGGAGTGGTTTTACCGCAAATTGCTCCATGCCTGAAGCATCATCAATCAATGCCAATCATGGTGCATTACCCAAATTTAGTTACTTGTCGTAGGTTTTACGCTGCTGTGTGCATTTTTGACCTCTTATTTTCCCTATTTTTGAGTATTGTGCTACAAATCATATCGAACTAACTTTGCATCCGTAATCAAGAAACGGAACAGTGCATAACTTAAAGAGAAAAATAACCTGGAAAAAATTCCATAAATGGGCAGGACTGGTCTTTACGGTGTTTCTGCTCCTGTTTTGCTTTTCAGGAATAATTCTCAACCATCGCCAAGTGGTGTCGGGCATAAACGTGAGCCGGAACATCCTCCCTCCATCATATCGTATATCCGATTACAACAATGGAATCATAAGAGGCACTCTTCCTCTCTCAGACAGCACCCTGATCGCATATGGAGCCACAGGAGCATGGTTGTCTGACCGAGACGGTAAGAATATCATAGATTTCAATTCCGGATTCCCCAAAGGAGCTGACATAAGAAACATACGCAGCATGGTACGCACCAACGACGGGAACATTTGGTGTGCAGCCCAATATGATTTATACAAACTGCAAAAAGGGAAATGGTCGAAAGTTACATTACCCGAAAACGAAGAGCGTCTTTCCGACATAACCCTTTACCCCGACAGCAGTCGGATCGTAGTGCTGACACGCAGCGCAGTGTATGTAGAGAATGAAAAAGGGGATTTAACGCGCACATTCCTTCCTGCGCCTGTGGATTATTCCAACCAGATATCTTTATTCAAGACAATCTGGAATCTTCACAGTGGAGAATTATTTGGACTCACAGGCCGCATTGTGGTTGACATTATTGCAATAATAATCATATTCCTCTGTATCTCAGGTATCCTGCTGTTCATATTTCCACATTCATTGCATAGGCTGGCACGCTCATCGTCGGTTAAAGCAAGAGAAAGGTTAAAACGTGAATCCGGATCTTTAAAATGGAATTTTAAATGGCATAACCGCATCGGATATCTGACCATAATCTTCACTATTATCATTGCATTCACAGGAATGTGTCTCAGACCTCCATTGATGATTCCATTCGTCATGACGAAGACATCCCCTATTCCGGGGAGTTCTCTTGATAATGACAACGCATGGCACGACAAGCTGCGCGGCATCCGTTGGGATTCTTCCCGCCGTCAATGGCTGCTGTCGACATCGGAGGGTTTCATCAGAACGGACAGTACTTTCTCTTCCTCCCCCGTCCGTTTACAATCTGACAAGACACCTCCGGTAAGCCCCATGGGAATAACCGTATTTGAAGAAACCGAACCGGGGAAATGGCTTGTAGGATCCTTCAGCGGATTATACAAATGGGATGCAGAGAAAGGAGAAGTTACGGATCTTTCCACCGGAAAGCCATTCAAGGCGGGGAGCGCTTCCCGTTTCATTCTCTCCTCACCCATAAGCGGATACTCTTCCGATTACAATACATCCGAACCCATAGTTTTTGATTATACCCAAGGCACCGGGCTGTTGCCGGAAATGCCGGATTTGCTTCGGCAACAGTCCATGTCCCTTTGGAACTTCGCTCTTGAACTTCACGTTGGGCGCTGTTACACTCCATTTCTCGGACCATTATCTGAACTGTTTGTGTTTATTTCAGGCGCGATCTTCATCCTTGTGTTGGTATCCGGTCTGATCATGCACAACAGATTAAAAAAGAAAAATAATATATAACTCAATAATTAAATTATTTACACAATGAAAAAGTTTACAACAATCCTCACAGCAATGATGCTTTGCATCGGTTTATCCACAGTTTTTTCGTCATGCTCTGACGATGAGAAAAATGAACCTTCCACCCCTGCGGCAAAAAATGTTGAGGGAACATATAAAGGAGATATGAAATGCACGGTGATGCAGCAGGAATCAACATTTGAGAACATGACCTTCACCCTGACCGCTACAGATGATGCAACCGTATCATTGACAATATCCTCATTCGGTGAGCCTCCGATGCAGGTACCCGAAATCACCATCCCCGGCATCAAGGTTGCAGGAGAAAACGGATCTTATACACTCGACCGCACCACATTCGACACGGAATCCAATGGTAAAAAGATGTCGGGATTCGTTGCAGGTTCTTTCTCTAACAATACACTTACAGTGCAACTCAGTCTCCAATACGGGAATATGCCGATGCCGATGATCTGCTATTTCACCGCCCCTAAAAAATAAAAAGGATGTCACGGAAACTTCTCTTGACAATACTTGCGATATGCGCAATATTCTTTCCCGTTGATGCTCTTGCGGCAATATATCGCGGCAAGGTCATCGACGGGGAGGAAACTCCGCTCGTAGGCGCTGTTGTCCGTATGACTGACGGAAAAGGAGCTGCCGTGACCGACGGAGATGGGAATTTCAGCATTACCCTTGACACGGATAAAACTGTAAAAGTCAGGATATCGTATGTAGGCTTCGTTACGGAAACATTCGTGTTGAAACCTACCGGATCAAAAAATCCCCAGATCCTGCGCATGTCGCCCGACGAGACGGCACTCGGAGAAGTTGTGGTAACAGCTACCCGCACACCAAAGACATTGAAAGATGTGCCCGTTGTCACAAGACTCATATCGGCAGAAGACATTTCAAAAACCGATGCCACAAATATTCAAGACCTTCTCACAGAGGAGATACCGGGACTTGAATTCGGTTATGCGATGAGCCAGGAAACGTCTCTCAACATGAGTGGTTTCGGCGGGAATGCCATTCTTTTTCTCGTTGATGGTGAACGCCTCGCCGGCGAGACAATGGACAATGTGGATTATAATCGTCTGAATCTTGACAATGTCGGACAGGTTGAAATCGTGAAGGGTGCATCATCCGCCCTCTACGGCGCAAATGCAGTGGGAGGAGTGGTAAACCTCATTTCCAAGGAAGACCGCCGT
Source organism: uncultured Porphyromonadaceae bacterium (assembly GCA_902495075.1). Classification (GTDB taxonomy): domain Bacteria; phylum Bacteroidota; class Bacteroidia; order Bacteroidales; family Muribaculaceae; genus Lepagella. The sequence goes on along the minus strand of CABUVO010000010.1, from coordinate 42,146 downwards.
CCCTGGCATGTGAACGTCAATTCACGCTATCGTTCTGCCGGAAACGAGTGGAGGGCAGGAGGAAACATCAGTTTCAATCTGGGTAAGATAAATTCCAACTCCTCCATTCAATACACCACTGTCGAGACCATCAAGCTGACCGATGTGTTTGACACTCAATCCAGAATCCACGATATATTCGGTGGCACCTCCGTCAACGTTAAGGAGAGACTGACCTATCGGGTCACAGACAATCTCCGGTTTATTGCAAGAGGGGCTTATTTCCACCGCACGAGCAACAGGGCGAACTATACTGACCATTATACCGATTATTCAGGTGGATTGCGTTCCATATGGGATATCGACAGCAACCAGAATCTTGAGGTATCGTATAGCTACGACCAGTATGATAAAGCCCGTTTCATATCGGGAAACAGAACCCACGATCATGACTACAGCAACCGTCAGCACATCGTTCATGCCCTGTACACTCATTTATGGGGAAACAATGCCCTGACTGCCGGAGCCGATTTCATGCACGACTACCTCACAACCTATCAGTTTGCCGAAGGTGACAAACATTCTCAAAACACGGTTGATGCATTCGTGCAGTTTGACTATTCTCCGGTATCATGGTTCAATGTGATTGCAAGCGTGCGTGAGGATTATTTCTCCGAATCAAAAAGCAATGCACTGACAGCACGTGTTGCAACTATGTTCAAGCTTAAACCTTTCTCTATCCGGGCTTCTTATTCGGGTGGCTTCCGTGCTCCGACTCTGAAGGAGATGTACATGGACTTTGATATGGCTGGAATCCAGATGATTTATGGAAATCCGGACCTCAAACCGGAACGAAGCCATAATTTCAACGTGGCTCTTGAAAGAACCGGACATATACGCGGTGACTATTTCGGAGGGTCGTACAGCGTAACAGCCAACGGGTATTACAACTATTATAATAGCCGCATCACCACAATGGATTTTCCGGGAGATGCCTATCGCGAAGAAGGAGCTATATATTGCAATGAGAAAGGCGTGAAGGTTGCAGGGCTCGACATAAATGCAAGATACAGATCGCTTATGGGTCTGGGACTTTCAGCAAGTTACAACTATCTGCATGTTGGGGGACGGTCAATTGATTCTCAATTCACTCAGCCACGTCCCCACTCTGCTACCTGGAGACTTGACTATGAGAAAAGACTTTGCAGCGTATATAAGCTTTACGCTTCGCTGTCGGGAAGATATCTCTCCAAACCGGTGAGCCAAAACGAAACCGACGGAGCATATTCCCTGTGGAAATTCACTTTTCAACAGGAAGTGTGGAAAGGCATCAGCATTAATTTCATAATTGACAACTTATTGAATTACAAACCTGAGATATATTATTGGAATTCCGCTCCTACAACAGGAAGGACATATTCTATAGGACTTTCTCTGGATGTTGACGACTTTTTTAAGTAGTTTCATATGATACACATCAGAAAAAAGATCATTCTATTAAGTATAGGTTGCGCCTTGATCATAGGCGCAGCCATTTTGCTATGGAGAAGCTTCGCATCAACAACGCGCATAGCATGCGTTAATTTTCAAGCGATAACACTTGGAGAAATAGCAAAATCAAACGATAATTCATTCATAAAACTTGAGGAGGTGGACGTTGACAATCTCGACAAAGCCTCGCATTACGATATGATTCTGGTTAACGGAATGGGACTCAGAATCACAGACGATCAACGCAAACATCTCATAGCGGCAGCCGACAAAGGCACCCCTGTATATAGTTTTGCTGTCACTAATCCCCAGAACGACATAATTTCAGTGGATTCTATTGATGTGGAATTCCTGAAACAATATATGACCGGTGGTAAAGACAACTACCGTAACATGCTGAAATATATCAGAAAATTCATAGACGGCAAGAAACTGTTTGCCCCAACTCCCGGCGATCCGGTGCTCTCTTCTTCATCACTTCTGTATTATCCTTCAGATGATGAGGAGCTGCAGTTTCCCTCGGTAGCATCTTACGAGAAATTTTTAAGAGAGAAAGGGAAATGGCAAGAGACTGCTCCGAAGATTATACTTACCGGGCAAATGGGTGTCCCGGATGATCTGGTAACTGAATTTGAAAAGCGCGGTTTCGTAGTTTATCCGGTCAATGTGATCCAACGTTTCATTGCCGGCGGACATGCCGATTCCTTAAAGGTCAACGCCATGATAAATATGGCACACGGACGCATGGGCGATCAGGTTGTGAAATACCTTGATGATAAGAACATCCCTCTGTTTTCTCCTCTGAATGTGAACCGCGATTATCACGAATGGGTCGACGACAAAATGGGCATGAACGGAGGGTTCATGTCTCAAAGCATCGTAACTCCGGAAATTGATGGTGCCATCCTGCCATATTCCCTTTTCGCGCATTACGAAGGGAAGGATGGTCTGCCCTATGTTGCCGCAATTCCCGACCGTCTCCAAGACTTCACAAATACAATTACCAATTATATCACCCTTCAATCTAGACCAAACAAGGATAAAAAAATCTCTATTTTCTATTTCAAAGGTCCCGGACAAAACTCACTGGTAGCAGAAGGTATGGAAGTAGCACCCTCCCTCTTCAATGTGCTTCAACGCCTTCGTGCGGAGGGTTACGATATTCAAGGGCTCCCCTCCTCCGCAGAGGAATTTGAGCTCATGATAAATGAAAACGGGAAAGTCTTCAATAATTATGCCCTCGGAGCCAAAGAAGATTTTGTAAAGAAAAACCATCCAAAGATCATAACTCCCAAAGATTACGATGAATGGTGTGCAAAAGCCTTCTCTCCAAAAATGAGAAAAGACATCGATGCTGTTGATGGCGAGTTTCCCGGACATGGTCTGCAGGATGGCAATGGGAACGCGGCGTTGACAATGCTGCAGTTTGGTAATGTTGTTCTCATTCCCCAGACGGCAGCAGGTTTGGGCGATGATGATTTCAAAATCGTGCATGGCACAGACGCGGCTCCCCCTCATAATTATGTTGCATCCTATCTTTGGGCAAGATATGGTTTCGGAGCAGATGCGCTGATCCATTTCGGGGCACATGGTTCTCTGGAGTTCACACCCAGAAAACAGGTTGCACTCGGCAATAACGACTGGTCGGATCGCCTTGTCGGAACAATGCCTCATTTCTACATCTATTCCACCTCAAACGTCGGAGAAGCAATGATGGCTAAGCGCAGAAGCTATGCCGGAATCATCAATTATCTTACTCCTCCGTTTATGGAAAGTAATGTCAGGGGTATATACAAAACCTTGTCGGATGCAATAACTGATTATAATAAGACTTGCTCTGTCGACAATCCCAATCCGAAAGCTGTGGAACAAGCTTCTTTGCTGGTAAAGAAATATACTCTGCAACTCGGCATACATCGTGAGCTCCGTCTTGACAGCGTTCCGGGCAAACCATATTCCCCCGATGATATCGCAAGAATAGAGAATTTTGCAGAAGAGCTTGCAAACGAAAGGATCACAGGGGCTTCCTATGTTATGGGTGTGCCATACGCACCGGAGCACATACTCTCCACAGCCTCCGCAATGACAGTGGAACCTCTTGCTTTCAGCCTTTACAAACTAAAGGGTGGAAACATTAAGAATCATCGTGCGGCAGCATCTCAAATCGTATCCGAGATTATAAAGACCGGCAAAGAAACCTCCGATCAAGAAATCTGCCGCATCACCGGGGTTAAACAGTCGGAACTTGACAGCGCTCGCAAAACCATGGCTACAATAGAGGGTTCAAGAGACATGTTCTCAAGAATGATGGTGATGGGAGCCATGATGCCCTCGGGCAATGGTGTTCCGCTTAAAGTTGCCGACAGAAAAGCTCCGCATCGCAAACATGCCATGATTCCGGGCATGAGCCCCGAGAAAGCGCTTGAGATGGCTCGAAAGATGGGAGCTGATGAAGCTGCCATCAAGAAAATGGAAGCTGCGATGAAGAGTAAAAAGGCTTCATCCTCCCATCATAAGGGTGGGCATCGAATGATGCGGAAGAATGAGATCCCCCCGAAGGAGATGGAATTTGCCATGGCTGTGAAAGAAGTTGAAAACGCATTGAAGAATGTCGGAGTATACAGGCAAGCATTGCTCAACAGCCCGGAAGAGGAAATGGCATCACTTATAAATGCTCTCAATGGAGGATATATCTCTCCGACATCGGGAGGTGACCCTATATTGAACCCCAACATCCTTCCCACAGGTAGAAACATGTTTGCCGTAAACGCAGAAGAGACCCCGTCGGCTGTAGCATGGGAGAAAGGGAAATCTTTAGCCGACAACACTCTTGCGCTATATAAGAAAGCGCATAATGATTCCCTACCCCGCAAAGTAAGCTATACTCTCTGGAGTAGTGAATTTATAGAGACGGAAGGTGCGACAATTGCACAGATACTATATATGCTCGGTGTCGAACCTGTGAGAGATGCATTCGGCAGGGTCACTGATCTGGCTCTCATCCCTTCCGAGAAATTAGGACGTCCACGCATCGATGTGGTTGTTCAGACTTCCGGTCAGTTGCGAGACCTCGCGGCATCGCGTCTTTTCCTTATTGGAAGAGCCGTGAAGATGGCAGCCGAGGCAAAAGACAAAAATTTCCCTAATTATGTTGCAGAAGGGGTTGTGGCATCTGAGAAACACCTTGTCGACAAAGGTGTCTCTCCAAAAGAAGCCCGAAAACTCTCTACATCCCGCGTGTTCGGAGGCGTAAACGGTAATTACGGCAGCGGCATCCAGGCAATGGTCGAAGCCGGCGACAGATGGGAGAAAGAGAGTGAGATCGCGGATACATATATTCACAACATGGGAGCAGCTTACGACAGCGAAGAAGATTGGGAACAGCTGCGTGATTATGCCTTCGAGGCAGCCCTCACAAGAACGGACGCCGTGGTGCAGCCGCGTCAGAGCAACACATGGGGCGCACTCAGTCTTGATCACGTGTATGAATTCATGGGTGGGATGAATCTTGCTGTGCGCAATGTCACAGGCAAGGACCCTGAAGCATACCTTAGCGACTACCGTAACCGCAATAATGTGAAAATGCAGGAAGTCAAGGAGGCGATTGGTATTGAGAGCCGAACCACGATTCTGAATCCTTCCTACATCAAAGAAAAGATGAAAGGGGGCTCGGGAGATGCCTCCGCCGTGGCTGACGTGATCCGCAACACTTATGGATGGAATGTGATGAAGCCCGATGTTATCGATGACGAACTCTGGAATGATATCTATGACACCTATGTCAAAGATAAAAACGGACTCGGATTGAAAGACCATTTTTCAAATGTCAATCCTGCCGCTCTTCAGGAGATGACGGCTGTAATGCTCGAAACTATCCGCAAAGGGATGTGGAATGCATCCGCCGAACAAACAAAGACAATAGCTGAACTGCACACGGAAATGGTAGAGAAACATGGTGCGGCTTGTTCAGGTTTCGTATGCGACAATGCCAAACTTCGTGATTTCATCAAATCTAAGGTTTCCAAAGAGTCCGCAGCTTCCTACGATGCTGCAGTGGCATCCGTAAGAGCCGAGAATGTATCGGGAGAAAACGATGGGAAAGTGATGAAACGTGAGGAACTCAACAACACCGAAACAACAACAAACCGGATTAACGGACTTATCGTTGCCGTCTGTGTTGTTCTGGCATTAATAATTATGGTTGTTGTGATACGTCGTCGCCGCAAAAATGCTGAGAAAGAATAATGGAAACAGTGGTATTGATAATACTGATTCTGGTCGGTTTCAATTTCATTCTGAAACTCACATACCATCGACCGATAGGGATTGCCGTGCTATGTCTGATTCCACTGTTGTTTCTCGGGCTCGCCACAGAATCAGCAAGTGAACAGTCAAAGACACAGATCGCCGATTGGTTGTCGCGTCCGGAGTTGATGCTCGATACTTCAGTGCTCCTCACTATTGATGTGGCATTCCAGATATGTTTCTGTGTTCTGATGTCTTCCCAGATAACCGGGAAACTTAACAGATGGGGTTCTATAATGCTCGCAATATCATTGTGGGTGCCCGGGATTCTCCTTTTTCCGGCATTATATTCGTTGCTCGTGGGAATAATCTTCTCCATGCCTGGAGTGGATTTCACAACAATCGGGTGGATCACGGGAGCCGGAACGCTTGTTATCGTGCCCGTGTTGGTATGGGGAATGAAATATCTTCTTCCCGAAGCGGATTTGCGATTGGAACTCATGTTCTTGATCAATCTGCTCACAGCTGCCCTCGGAATTATTGCCACGGTGAACGGACGCACCGCCGCCATAGGCACCAATTCCGTAGAATGGCAGGCACTCGGAGCCATATTCATCATTATGATCATAGGGCTCTGTGGCGGATTGATATATTTCAGGATATCGACAAATAAGAAACTTAAAAAACTTTCGCGAGAGTAAAATTAAAATTTACGAATAATAGCTATAACCTAAAAATTTATAAATAAAGATATGAATGCAATATCCAACATCCTTTACTGGATTTCAACCGGATTGTTGGTGCCGGTGATTGTTCTGTTAATTTTCTTCTTTATCAGGGCAATAATCCTCATCGGTGTCTTTTTCGGACAATATATGAACCAAAAGAAAACAGCTGCCGCTCTTTATCCGCAAATCAAAGCACTGACACCTGGAAACAATGCAGAGCTGGAGAAGATTCTTTTTTCCAAAGATAAAGCGGTAGTTACGGCATATGCCAAGAAACTAATTGAGAACAAAGGGAACGGACCGGCAACAGACCTTCTTCTTTCTGAATACGAACTTGATGCTGACAAAGAGATTGCCACGTCAAAGGTGCTCACAAAGATGGGACCGATATTGGGTCTTATGGGAACACTCATCCCTATGGGACCTGCCCTTGTAGGGCTTGCGTCAGGCGACATCGCATCAATGGCATACAATATGCAGGTAGCATTTGCCACTACGGTTGTAGGTCTTGTAGTCAGTGCAGTCGGCTTCCTCACCCAGCAGATTAAAGAGAGATGGGCTGTGGCAAATGTCACCATGCTGGAATATCTGGCAGAAGTTTTAAAACAAACGGATAAAACCAACAACGAAGCGGCATGAGAAGAAGACGTTCATTACTTCGCAAAAGCGAAGATTCCGATCCGATGAGTGTGGTCAGTAACCTTTTTGATGTAGCGATGGTGTTTGCCGTAGCGCTAATGGTGGCACTCGTCAGCAGATATAACATGACTGAGATGTTTTCTCAGGAAGATTTCACCATGGTCAAGAATCCCGGAAAAGACAATATGGAGATAATCACCAAAGAGGGTGAGAAAATCAACAGATACACTCCATCAGAAGATTCTGATCCATCATCCAACAAGGGAAAACGCGTGGGAGTTGCATATGAGCTTGAAAACGGAGATATTATCTATGTCCCGGAATAAAAACAGTTTAAATTTATTTTCGTAATAAATTTAAACTTTAAGTTCCCTTTCCTCAAAAAAGTGAAAAAGCCAACGGCGTGCGGGATCAACCAGCACGGCTATAGCATACACACCTACTGTTATTATAATTGCAGCTGCGGTAAAGGCGGGTAGCGAAAGCTCCCGCCACGCTGCGGCTATCTCGGGACGCATGAAATTGCCCCATATTTCAGGAGCTTTATGAATCAGATAAACAGCGAATGCCGAGCGGGCGATATAGTTTACCCACCGCGAATGGAATCTGAATGACAAGAAAAGAATAAAGAAACTCACCGATGCCAATATCACCATTGGCGAATTATAAGCAAATGCCTTAACCGGCTCCAAATACAAAGACGACAAAAACACCATCCCGGTAGCAGCCACATATCCCCCGCTTCCCATCATAGCCAAATATCTCCTCTCCCCCTTTATTTTAAGATGCTTTCGTTCCTCAACACTGTGCCGAGGCATAAGCCGAGGATCTTCCTCTCCAATAATCTCTCTCGCTTCAATAATCTCTCTCGCTTCAATAATCTCTTTTGCCTCAATATTCTCTTTTGCCTCAATATTCTCTTTTGCCTCAATATTCTCTTTTGCCTCAATATTCTTCCCTATATATTTCCCTATATATCTCCCGATCAAATACATAAGTATCAGCTGCATCACAGTATATCCGGTAGGATTGAATGAACCTCCCCACCACCATCCGCTCCAGATATTGAAAAGCAAGAATACTCCAAGAATCCACGCAAACTCCCGTCTGGAAAGCTTATCAACCCCGGCATTCAACAGCGGGCTCAGCAGCATCAGACAGAAATAAGCCGGCACATACCAAAGATCGGTATGCGACAATACAAGCCAACTCTCACCCCATTCTTTCCATGAAAACTCAATCCCGAGCAACCACGGAGCCAACGAGGCAATAAGCACAGAATAAAACACACATTGGAAAAGGAAAGACAGAACTCCTTTCAGCCTAAGCTTTATCCCGAAATATCCTGAAATCAGCGTGAAGCAGTTCACTCCGATAATCGTAATGGATTCCACCGCAAGACGCCAGACATCTCTTGATGTCAATGCCTGCAAATCCCCCTTTAGTGAAGGCAAACCAAGCGAGGCGCCGTCGATATGCACCAGCACAACCATCATCATGCTGACAATACGCAACGCCTCTAAATTTGATTCCCTCTCTTTCAGCATATGTCCGGTCGGTCTGCCCGAATCAAGGATATCAAGGCAGCTAATGCCTCCTCAGCAGGGATATTCTTTTGTATCAACTCTTTCCCTCGGTAGATGCTGACTCTGCCCGGACCTGCGCCGACATAACCGTAATCTGAATCAGCCATCTCTCCGGGACCGTTGACAATACATCCCATCACACCGATCTTGAGACCCTTCATCTCCTTTGTCGCCTCTTTTACATCTTGCAGCGTTTTCTGGAGATCAAAAAGGGTTCGTCCGCAACTCGGACAGGCGATATATTCCGTCTTGCTCATTCGAAGACGAGCAGCCTGCAATATTCCCAATTCAAGATCGGCAAGTGTCTTGTCATCGAAATTATTATCTACCACTTCAATGCCGCTTGCATAGCCGTTAAGCAACAGATAGCCGAAATCGGCACCTGCCTTTACGCGCAAAGCATCGAGATCTTTATCCTGATATTCCAGACTTACCACTATAGGATTGTCATATCCGGCAGCAACGAACCTGTCGATATACGACATTATCTCTGCCGGAGCATTTACATGCCGGGATTTAATCACGAGCGGTCCTGCGAATTCGGGATTCTTCACCGGCATGGAAGCATCAGCAAGGAAGAATATCTCATTAGGCTTATCGGCATGCATAGCCACAGGCTTATCCTCAAAACCGCGCAACTTGCGAAGATGATTTCGAGAGGCTCCGGGCAAAACCTTTGTCGGTTCCTCTATTGGCGCGTGATTGGTTCTTGCTGCTATATAATCGCGAAGCAGAGCTGCCACAGGCACTTCATTCTCCGGCGGTTCGCTAAGCGACACGCGGATAGTATCTCCAATACCCTCCGCCATCAAAGCTCCTATCCCTACTGCACTCTTGATACGACCATCCTCTGCGTCGCCGGCTTCCGTGACTCCAAGATGCAACGGGAAAGTCATCCCGTTCTCATCCATGCGGGCAACTAACAGTTTCACGGTCTCGACCATAACTGAAGTGTTGGATGCTTTGATGGAAATCACCACGTCATTAAAATTCTCTCGCCGGCAAACCTCGAGAAATTCCATAACTGATTCTACCATTCCGGCTGGAGTGTCGCCATACCGACTCATTATCCTGTCGGATAGGGAACCATGATTCACACCAAGACGCACTGCCACTTCTTTCTCTTTACAGAGATTCAGGAATGGCACCAAAGTCTCCTCAATCTTACCGATTTCGGCAGCATACTCCTCATCAGTAAATTCAAGTTTCCGGAAGGTACGCGCTGCATCAACAAAATTGCCGGGGTTTATCCTCACCTTGTCTGCGGTGGTGGCAGCCTCGAATGCCGCTTTAGGATTGAAATGCACATCGGCGGAAACCGGCACATTGCACCCGAGTTCTCTCATTCGGCTTCGTATTTTTCCCAAAGCTGCGGCTTCGCGCACTCCCTGGGTAGTGTATCTTACGAGTTCTCCGCCGGCATCAGCAATCCGCACACCCTGCAGCGCACTATTTTCTATATCATTCGTATCAGTATTAGCCATTGACTGGATACGCACGGGATTCTCCCCGCCTATTCCAAGGTCTCCGACCTTTACCTCATGTGTATTGCGTCTTTTATAGTTGTATTGCATTGCGTCTATCTAATCATTTAAGTTTCGCAAGCTTCAACTTAAAGTTTAAGAGTTTATAAGTTTAAAAGTTTATCCGATGCGAATATGACTGAGTTTTTATTTATTCGTATCAAACAAATAAACTCATAAACTGCGCATGGCGCAAATAAACTTCTAAACTTCAACTTTTCGCTTGCGAAAGTTGAATTAATAAATTATATCATTGTCATGAAAAAGACAGAAAGGAAACCTACCGCATACCCGGCAAGCACCTGCCAAACGGTGTGACGTCCAAGCCACACTCGGGTCGTACCCAACAATCCGGAGAGTGCTATCGAAACAAGCAGCCAGATGAATGCTCCTTCCTGAGGAAAACCTATCTTAATTATGCGTATCAGCAAAGCCACAACTCCGGCAACGCCGGCGGCATGGGCTGAAATCTTCCATTTAAAATTGACAAGCAGATTCACGAGTCCGGCAACCGCACCTCCTCCAAAGAACATCACAAGCCACATCGGTGCGCCTTTATACCACATAAACCAACCTGTGCCTACCAGACACACAATAGATATGATATAGGGTATCAAACGCTCTTTACGTCCGTTCAGACCGACATCGTGAACCAATCCCATGCGTTTGAGCAGAAGCACGAGCAATGCAGGCACTGCAACGGTGAACGCGACTGTGACGAGAGTAAAGACAGTCTTCACCGACATTGGTGTGAAATCCAGAATTGAGACATTGAATGCAAGAAGCACACCATATACGGGCATCAGCAAAGGAACCATGACCCATGAAAGGAAAGTTGCGAACCCGTCGGCAATACGTTCTCCCGTTGTCGGAGGGCAGCTTCTGTCAGGTTCAGATTCATAACCGGTGTCTTCGTCCGGTTTCTCTACTTTCTCATTCTCTTCCTCCTGACTATTTTCGTTTTTTTCAGGAACAGGAGTTTCTTCGACTTCTACGATTATTTCCTCCTCAGGGTCGTCATCGAGCGGAGAGGCGGGATAATATGATGATGTGTCTAATTTCATAGCTATTTCATTTGTTTACGTGTTGCAGCAGCGAATTTGGGCGGTATCGGTGTCTCGAAATTCATATCCTTTCGAGTGATGGGATGAGCGAAACGGAGTGTCCTCGCATGCAAGGCAAGACGATGAAGCGGGCTCTTTGTGGCGCCATATTTTTTATCGCCGACAATAGGATGACCAAGCTCCTTTGCATGCACGCGTATCTGGTTCTTTCGACCGGTATCAAGCGAGAACTGAGCAAGTGTGAGTCCATTGCCGCGGCTCAACACTTCATAGTGCGTCACGGCAATTCGACCCTCATCTGGATTATCGGTCGTATAGACTACAAACTGTGAATTTTCAGCCAGGCGGCTCTTCACAAATCCTCGATCCTGCTCCAGGTTACCTTCGAGAACAGCCACATACAGGCGCTCAAGAATGATGTTGTTCCAGTTGTGTCGCAGCACATTCTGCGCCTCTTCCGATTTGGCAAACATCATGAGCCCGGATGTGTCGCGGTCAAGACGATGCACGATGAAAAGTTTATTGGCGGGATTCACCCCTTTCACATAATTCCGAAGAATTTCATATGCATTCTCTTCCTTACGGTGGCTTTGTGTCGGCACGGAAAGAAGACCATACCCCTTATTTATCACAATCACATCATTATCCTCATAAACGATTTCGATGCGATGGTGATGAAATTTCGGAAACGGGCGCGTGGCATTGAATTCCACCACGGCTCCCGGCTCTATCGGAGCATCGAAAGCACTTGTGACCGTTCCGTTTACCTTAAGATGCCCATATTTCATCCATTTCTTGATATCGCCTCGTTTGGAATCGGGACGCATACGAGAAACAAAATCCATAAGGGTAACGGGGGATACATCCCTGTTCTCCCACGTGAATATCCTGTCTTCTTTGAAACCTGTTCTTTTTCTATCGCCTTGTAGTGCCATTATATAAGTAATTCAACTTTCACAAGCAAAGTTGAAGTTTATTAGTTTATTTGCGCAAAGCGCAGTTTATAAGTTTATTTGGTTGCCACTAAATAACTGATTTGCATCATATAAACTTTTAAACGCTTAAACTTTTAAACTTTAAGTTGAAGCTTGCGAAACTTAAATGAGTAATCTATGGTTATAACAATGCTGCGGCAATTTTTATCGCCACACGTTGCACTCTGCAAAATTAGCTATTTTTTTATAAATAAACGCATTTTTCAGCCATTGACTTTAGCACGAAGGAGCCAGTGCCCGAGGCGACAGTCGAGGCATCTGCCGGAATCGCAATATTGTTTGCGCAGCTGCAGCAACGCCTGGCTTCGCATGGCGTCTTCACAATCAAACCCAAGTTGCTGCCATTGGCGCACATACATATTCCTCTCCGGAGGCAGTTGGCGCCAAAGTTCAAGTCCGGTTTCCGCCTTCTCAGGTTCAGCGTGAGCCGCGCCGTGTGCATATAATATCGGTGCCACGAGATTGATCATCAAGAGATCAACACTCCCAGCCCCTAAAGCTGCCGCGCCCATCGGTTGCTCTCTGTCGAAATCTGAATGCGTCTGCCAATATCCTTCAAGCTCCCAATGCAACAGCTCGCGGGTCTTGTCTATATCTCCGGCAGCTGCAAGAATACGCGAAAGGAGCGAGAATCCTCCGTAAAGAGTTTTGGCAAGCACCGCGATGCGGCGATGCGGAAAATTCTGCGGGCGCGTGCGCGCGTATTTCCATAACTCCCGTTTCATGGGACGTAGATTATATTTGCGCGCAAGGAAATAATATTCACGACAGAGCAGCTGATAATACTCATCAAAAATATGTATGGAGGTATCAAGCATACCTGCCTGCCCGAAAAGCAGAGCCTCCAGCTGCACAAGATTATCGGCATGGCGATGCAGATATCCCAATGGGATAGATCTTGCTAAAATTTCAAAAGGCTCGCTGTTGAGTCCGAATCCCAAGGCGCGAGCAAGCGTCACGAAACATGTCCGTTCCCAATCGCCACCGAGATTATGCAGTTCGTCAATAATACGCGTGGCTTTCACGTGCATTCTCTCAACTGCGAGAGATTCAAGACAATCTGTTTTTACCAGCGAAGGGATGCATGCAACATCTCCGGCGCAACGGATATCGGATATACCGTCACAAAGAGTGGCATACATGTTGAAAAAGCTTTCGGGGAAAGTGGCGGTAAGTTGAGGGATTTCGGTTCCGTCGGAGCGCGTAACGCGCCTGTCGCTGATAGCCACCACGTGGAGAGCAACTGAATCATACGCGGCATCGTGGTCATGACCGTGGCGATACCAATCGGATGCCCGCACATGGATCTCCACGTTACCAGCCCATTCCGTGTCGCCAATTCGGATACGTGCATTCGAAAAGTCAGGACCTGCATCGCAATTTAACCTTCCCGGAGACAATATCTCCAGTTGCGCTCCATCTTCAAGATAGAGTTTTCTCCCCAACATTCGGTGCTTCCAGAGATATTGATATAACTTCTCCATAATTTCCCCGACTAAGAGAGTGCTCAGCTTAACCTTAATAATGTGCATGAAACTTTAGGATTAATTTTCCACTCACATGAAAGTTAAATCCAAATACACTCCACGAATATTCTCTATTTTAAGAGTTTCTTAGTTAATATTTGTTAATTCAAACGATTCCCGAAAAAATCTTTTTTTAGAATTCGTAAATATTTTTATAACTTTGTAATGTGTTTTTCATAGTATTAAATTAAGATTAAGGTTTCGGTCTATTTCTTTGTGAAAAGAGATAGACTTTTTTTATTGACCAAATTTAATCATAAATTTTAAAAAAGTGTTTAATTTTTAAGACGTTTTTTTGTTTTATGGGGTGAAATAGGGCGAGATAGGGAGAAATGGGGATGAATAGGGAGATATAGGGATTATAGGGATGGATGAGGCGACATGGGGATTTATGGGAGAAATGGGGAGGTGTTGGTTTTAAGAATTGTGAATTAGCAGAAGATGGCAATTGAGAAGATACGGGGGATAGTGATAGATGTGATCAAGCATAACGACCGCCACAACGTTGTGACCCTCTTCACGCGCGATCGAGGCAGGATAGCATTCCTTTCACCTGTCGGTTCCGGAAAAAGCGCACGCATGCGCAATGCCCGCCTTCTTCCGCTGTCGGTCATCGAAACCGACGTCAATATGCGTCAGAACCGAGAGCTTCAGCTCCTCGGAGCGGTAACACCTTATGAAATATGGCGCGATCTGTATTTCAATCCCGTTAAATCCTCCATTGTTCTGTTTATCTCAGAGTTCCTTAACAGATACTTCCGGGATGCCTCGCCTGACCCCACAGCCTGGGAATTCATAATAGCCGCTGTAAGGGCACTCGACAACATGCAGAAAGGATTAGCCAACTTCCACATCTGGTTTCTTATCCGTTTTCTTGACATTGCCGGCATTGCGCCCGATCTTTCCTGCTATGAAAAAGGCGACAGTTTTGATATGCGCGCCGGCATTCCGGTAGTCGACACCGCCTTGCACCGCGACATCCTCTCCCCCGAAGAGACACGCCTCCTCGCACTCCTCTCCCGTATCACCCTGACCAACATGCGTCACTACCGCTTCAACGGCACCGACCGCCGCCGTCTCCTCGACCGCCTCCTCCGCTACTACTCCATCCACTTCCCCGGCGTCTCCTCCCTCAAATCCCCCGACATCCTCTCCGAAGTCTTCTCCTGATATCTCTAAATATACCTGAGTATTTCTTGAGATTTCCTAATTTGAAAAATTATTATTACATTTGCTAACTGAATTGAACTGCAATACAATACTATACGTTAGAAAGACAAATATATACTAAAAGCGCATGACAAATTTTGATAGTAAGAAATTGACAGAATTAGTTCTGTACGTACTTGGCAAGACCGGCGGAGTTGATTTCTACCATGCTTTCAAGATTCTCTATTTTGCAGAGATGAAACATCTCGCAAAATGGGGTAGCGGCATCGTACCTGATGAATTTTGCGCTTTGAAATATGGTCCCGTTCCAACGCGCCTGTATGATGCGGTAAAGGAGTTGGATCATCCCAGCATGATTCTTTCTGAAGAGCTGTCTGAGGTTATTCAGTTTGCCGGAGAGGATGCTCCCAATGTTCTTCTCCCTAAACGTGATGCTGATTTGAAGTTTCTATCGCAATCAGAGATTGAGGCATTGGATGAATCAATCGAAGAAAATAAATCATTGACATTCGGGCAACTCATGCGCAAATCTCATGACGAAGCATGGGATGAAGCCAACCGCCGAGCAAATGGTACAAACATCATTTCTCCAGTATCTATGGCAAAAGTTCTTCATGCAAACGAAGCGATGCTTGAATACATTGAAGAACAAATGCAGATTGAATTAGCCTTGAAATGATGAAGTTTTCCGACGCTCTAAAACCGGAGGAACTTTCCAAACTGGCAACCCATACGGTAAAAGTTGGGGATGTTTATGAAATAACTATGACTGAAACCAACGGCATAAAGCCCAAAGCCGGAGATAGTTCAAGAGATAAATATTTCATTGTGCTTGGATTTGACTCTAATGGAGTTGCATATGGAGGAGTCATTATAAATTCCCTGATTAACAAAAATCTTCCGGCACATATCAAAATGTATCATATGCCGATTAAGAAGTCTAAATATCCATTTCTCAGATATGACTCATTTGTTGACTGCGTCCGCTTAAAAATTGCCCATCCACAAAAATTTAATGAATGGAATTACCTCGGTGAAGTTGACGAATACGATGTAGAGCTCATAATAGGCACCATAAAGGAAAGCCCGGCTGAAAGCATCGAACACCTCTCCCAATTCGGATTATAACCGAAATTTAGAATCGAATATTTTTATTTTAAGACTATCTTTCTGCCATCCTTTATATTGACGGGCTGCCTCGAAAACAGGAATCAATCTAAATATTTAGATGCCAAGGAGCGAATAGCAAAGTTTGACTCGGATTTTCAGAAGGTCGCAGAGCTCCTGCAAAGTCGCCAAGCCATCCGGCGAAATGTCTGATCACAGGTATTATAGATTCAATAAATGTGTCAAAATAATAACACAGAGCAACAGAGGTACAGAGGTTTAGCTACAAAATTATGCTTGGATTTTTAGGTGCAGAGGGTCGTTAACGACCTGACGGAGGCACAGAGCCTGATTCGGCAACGTAAAATATGTAATGTTAAATGTTGAATGGTCTGATGACATAAGTTGAACGGGCAGATAACGTGTGAATCTCAAGCGCCGTGACTCTATCAACATCGCTTCATCGCTTCATAATTAAAATAATTAGAATGTTTTTCGGCACATTAGACAATGAATTACAAAAAATATTTGTAATTTTGCTTTTGCAGACCGCCTCGCAGAAGCCCCGGTCTGGGGTTAAGCGGAGCGGGATGTAGTGAAAATACATAAGAAAGCGTTTATCCGCGCTGATTCTTGACTTTCCGAAATTCTCGCAAAATTTCATTTAGATGTCAAGGATTGAGCAACGGTAGATGCCCGTGGATATGTAATTATCTTGTATTCGGCATGATATTTCGGGAGAAATATAGCCGGATGCACTGATTGCATATACAGGCGTGGGCTTCTGCACGTTGCCGTCCGACATCTAAAGGGCAATGCGAGAAGCCTCGGAAAGTAGGACGGTAACAGATACAGATTCCTACGCTTTTTCTTTTTCTAACCTAACGCCAACGAGGGGAAGACCGCGGCAAAAATTGATTATGAAATTTTTTACATCTTTATTTATTCTAATATTCTTTTTCCCGATTAGGGCTTTTGCCTCCGAAGCTGCCATTGATATAGCTCGCAATATACTCAAAACTGACGATATTAAAACAATTCGACTCACAACTACTGTGGAGTTACAAAATCGTATTGATGGCAAGGGTTGTGTGATTATTGGATATGCCGATAGAAAGCCGAGAGTATTAGGATATTCACATACAAAAGCCATAGACCATAACAATCTGCCGAGTGATTTCCTTTCACTCTTAGATAGTTATACTCAAAGAGAGCCTAATCGATATAACACAATAGAGAATAAAAATTTTTCCTCATCAGAACCATATACTGAAATAGTAAAACCGCTGTTAGGCAACATCGCATGGGTACAAGATTACCCCTTTAATACAAAGCTTCCAAAGATTGACAATCAGAGTGTCACTGTGGGGTGTGTAGGTCTCGCATTCGCAATGCTGATGAACTATCACAAATGGCCAAAGCATGGCTCAGGCGTTTTGTCGTACAATTGGTATAAGCCTGATTTTACAACTGAAAAAATCAATCTTAATCTTGGACATAACTATGAATGGGATAAAATTCGAGATTCTTATTGGCAATATAATGAACGCACAGTTGAAGAAATTGATGCTGTATCAACTCTTTGCAGAGACATTGCATACGCAGCACAAACCGATTTTACAACTTGGAATTCTGGAGGTTCACAATATTATGCATGCCGTCGGCTGATTGAAAATTTCGATTATGATCCCGGTATCTGTTTCGCAAGTTTGGATGGAATGAGACGAGCTGATTACGTCAATATATTGAAAACCGAGCTTCTTGCGGGCAGGCCATGTCTGTTCTCCTCGGGCACGACACCAGCTGGGGCAGGAGCACATGCATATATATGTGATGGTTTTGATTCCAATGATTTTTTTCATTTTAACTTTGGATGGGGTGATGCATTTACTGATATGTATTATTCCATAGCACAAGACGGATTGTTGGGTGAAGGCCAAAATTTTTATTATGGCATCAAAAAAAATGAAGGAGGTGAACCAGCAATCTCATTATCTGCATCTGGCGATTTCTCCAAAGGAACTAATTCAAAAATAGATTGCGAGCTTGGTTTTATGTATTTGGGACCTCCAAGAAACATTCGTGCAGGATATGCTGTCGAAAACACATCGACACAAGAAGTATATTATTACGAAACGTTCCGCAATATATCCGAAGATGAAAACGGAGGCTTATTGTGCGCCTTACAAATTACCCTGGGAGAGATGCCCAATAAGGACGGCAAGTATATAGTATATCCGGTTGGAGGATTTGTAGATGGCGAATGGCGCAAATTCACATTCGGAGACCTCTATCAGGATTTTTTTTGTCTTTCTGTTAAAAATGGTATCAAAACATACTCTAATCCGACGATAATTTATCCTATTGAGGGTAATAAAGTTGAGATTGAGGGCGTTATGTATATTCTTGATGAAGAGAATCTAACAGCAACTGTAACGTTTAGAAATCGTCGTTTCGATCATTATGGCGAAAATGTTGTTATACCTGCCTCGGTAAAATTCAATAATAAAGAATATACTGTAAAAAAAATTGGTGCCAAGGCATTTTATCGTTTTAAACCTGCATTTCGCAGCTTATCCATTCCGGTTACTATCGAAGAAATTGAAGAACGAGCCTTTGATGGATTAGCTGGTACGAACGGATTAGTAAACGAATTATATATTCCCGATGGTTCAGTTCTAAAAAAAATTGGATATGCGGCATTTTATGGCTGCGATTTTAAGTCTTTTAAATTCCCTCCTGGATTAAAAGAAATAGGGGAGCAAGCTTTTGTATATAACAATATGGAAATAATTGACATCCCTGAGTCTGTTGAATATCTTGGCTATCGGGCATTCACAACATTTGGCATCGATCAAAAGAAAGTGGATGTTTATGTACATTGGAAATCTCTGTCTGACAAGTCGATTAACTGGTATGCGTTTGATGAGAGTTCGACAAATCCGGACTGGCGACCTTACCGGACATTGCATATTCCGAAAGGAACATATGACATATATAAAGATGCTACACCTTTTTTTGATGCTATTATTGATGACACAAGCGGTATAGATGATGTAACTATAGATAAAGACAGTACGACTGATACTATTTATACGCTGCAAGGGATAAAAGTTAACACTAATGCTGAATTGCGATCTGGAATTTACATTATAATCTCCAATGGTCATGCCCGCAAAGTATACCTTAAACGATAACTCTCACTCAGACAAAGGCGAATGGCAAAAATAATACTTACAGTTTAAGTTTGCTATACCCGAATGTAAAAATTCTAACTGAAAGTTGCGAATACGCTCAGATAACAAGAGACGTATAGTTAATAGCCCTTTAAACATTTTATCCCCTTTTATAGCAAAGTTTGCTTATCCAATTTCTATGAAATCATACTAACTATCTGACATGTAATCTATTCGGATCTCCACATCGAGGACGAGTATTGATTCGGAATTATATATTGAATACCGATTATCAATGTATACAATAAAATCCACTTCAAAATGAAGTGGATTTTATTGTATATTCTTGAAAACTAATTAATTTTGTAAAAAAATCGGCTACATCATATTCATAATAAAACGAGCCGAAATGTGACTTTTTAAGCAGCTCATATCCTATTTTCAGTCACTTTTCGACTCAATTCCAATGTCGGTCAATAATAAATATGTGATCTTGTGTCAGTCACTTGCAAATTAGCGAATGCGTATTTAGCGAATTTTCGAGGGATTTATGAGAGTCCCGGAAGAAGCGATGCAAGTATTGAGATACCTCTCATACTATTATATGGGAATGTTGAAAAAAAGTGTTATTTTTGCAGTCTCAAAATGTAATGCCTCTCTGCTCACGGAATATGCAATTATCGATAAATGAAATTGCCGCAAGGCTCGGCATCAATGCCGACCTTCACGACACCATAATCACTTCTCTCCTGATAGATTCCCGTTCGCTTGCTAATCCGGCAGGCACCCTTTTCTTTGCCATCCCAACGAAGGGGAATGACGGGCATAAATATATCCCTGAACTTTATAACCGCGGCGTGCGCAATTTCGTAGTAAACGAAATCCCTTCGTCGCTTCAACACTGTGCTGAAGCCAATTGGCTGAAGATTGAAAACACCGTCGACGCCCTCCAGAAGATAGCTTCTCGCCCTGTCTCTTTCAAGGGACATATCCTGGGCATCACCGGCTCGCGGGGCAAAACCACTCTCAAGGAGTGGATATATCAGCTGATGGAACCGCTGTCGGATATCTCGCGTTCGCCCCGCAGCTTCAATTCGCAGATAGGAGTGCCCCTATCGATGTGGGAAATCGGCAACGACACTTCTCTCGCCATCATTGAGGCGGGAATATCGCGTAAGGATGAGATGCCGCGTCTTGCCCGCTGCATCCTACCGGACACAGTAATCATCACGAACATCGGGGATGCACATGCCGAGGGGTTCGATTCAAAGGAGGGAAAAGCTGCTGAGAAACTTCTGCTCGCAGACACTCCCAACACTAAAACCATAATCTATTGCTCGGATTATCCCGAAATAGCAAAAGCCGTGACGAAATATGCAGGCAATAAAGAGCTCATTGGATGGTCGCTAAAAGATAAAAATGCTCCAATTTTCATCACGCCCAAACCAAGCGAAAAGGGAGAAATGACGATTGAATATACTTTCAGAGCCAAGACCGACTCTACATGTGCGCATTTACAGGCTGACCCTGTATCTGCACATCCTGAGACCAACTCTTTCACGGCTCCATTAGAGAATGACGTGGACATTGAGAATGCCGCGAACGCTTTGGCATTTATGCTCTCACGCAGCATACCGGCTGATGTGATAGCTGAAAGATTCCGTCATCTACATAAGATCGGCACCCGACTAAACGTGACAGAGGGTGTTAACGGCTGTTCCGTGATTCTCGATTCATACACATCAGATTTTTCATCACTGCGTCCGGCGCTCGACTTCATGCGACGCCGTCGCATTCCACGTCAGACATCGACACTCGTGCTCAGCGATCTCCATCATGAGACAACCTCTCCTAATCTCCTATATGCTGAAATCGCAGATATGATCCGCGTTGCCGGTATAGACAGATTTATCGGCGTAGGGAAGGCACTCTCCGCTCATCGCAGTCTTTTCCCTGACAACGCTCTTTTCTTCGAATCCACAGCATCTTTGCTGAAGAATCTCTCCACTTCTGATTTCTCCAATGAAATAATACTTCTCAAAGGTTCTCCGGAATATAGTTTCAAGGACGTGGCTGAAATGCTTGAAGCACGCAAACATGAGACTGTGCTTGAAGTCAACCTCGATGCCATAGTGAGCAATTACAATTACTTCCGTAGTAATCTTCCTTCGTCATGTGGTATCGTTTGTATGGTAAAGGCTTCTGGATATGGTGCGGGAAGTTATGAGATTGCAAAAACTCTTCAGGATTGCGGGGCTGCCTATCTCGCGGTTGCAGTGCTCGACGAGGGTATCGAGCTGCGTCGTCAAGGCATCACCATGCCGGTAATGGTGATGAATCCGAAAGTGCTGAATTATAAGTCGATGTTTGCCAACCATCTCGAACCCGAAATATATTCCTTCGCCATGCTTCACGATGTGATTGCTGAGGCTGAGAAAAACAACATTACAGAGTATCCGATACATATAAAACTCGACACCGGCATGCATCGCACAGGATTTATCGAGGAAGAATTGCCGGCACTTATGGATATTCTTGAGAACACGAATGCCGTGCGAGTTAAATCAACGTTCTCACATCTTGCTACTGCCGATTGCCCGGACATGAACGATTTCACGGAGCTTCAGTTGTCACGCTATCGTCGCTATACTGATTACATGCTCTCGCGCTCAAAATATCCTATATTAAGGCATGTGCTGAATTCTGCCGGCATATTACGTTATCCGGAACATCATTACGATATGGCTCGCCTCGGAATTGGACTCTATGGAGCCAACACGCTGCCGCCGGAAATGGAAAAGCCGCTTGCCGTTGTTTCCACTCTGCGCACTGTGATCACCGCAATCCGAGAGTATGAACCGGGAGAAACCGTAGGATACGGCAGATGGGGAAAAATAGAACGGCATTCCAAGATCGCCACGTTGCCGATCGGTTATGCAGACGGCATGAACCGCCATTTCGGCAGAGGTAACATCTCAGTTATGGTAAATGGGAAAGAAGCACCTACAATCGGCAACATCTGTATGGATGCTTGCATGATCGATGTTACGGGCATCGACTGTGAAGTAGGCGATTCAGTGGAGATATTCGGACAGAACATGCCGGTGCAGCGTCTTGCAGATGTGCTTGACACCATTCCATACGAGATCCTCACCTCTGTTTCACCTCGCGTAAAACGAATCTATTTCCGCGAATAATCAGGCTTCTGGAAGAGCCTCACGGAGAGCCTCAAGACATTTCTCGACTTCCTCGTTTGTCTTGAAAAGACGCTCTTTACAGAATTTCAAAAGTTCAAGGGCACGTGTGGTATACGCCGACAACTGGTCGATATCGCATGTGTCCGATTCCATTTTACGCACAATCTCTTCAAGCTCTGCAACAGCAGCCTTATATGTCAACTCAGCGTTCATCTGATGTATAATGTTTAATGTAAAATGTGTAATGTTTAATTATTTGAAGCAATTACAGACGAAATTGTGCCGTCGGAGAGACGGGTTTCCAGCACATCTCCCTCTTTGAGGGCTGTCACGCTCCGCACTGCTTTGCCATTCAACATTGTGAGCGAATAGCCGCGGTTGATGGTATTTTGCGGACTCAGCACTCTAATCATATTCTCAAGATTCTTGAGCTTAATCATCGGCTTCTCGGTGATTTGCGAGCAAGCTTTTTCGAAGCGGTAGCGGAGAAGTTTCTGTCGCTCACTTTCCGTAGAATATCGTCTTGACAGCGCCCGCTCGATTGCATGGCCAAGTTCGGAAAGATGTTTCTCGGAACGCATTATCCGCGTCTGAACTCTCGCCGGCAATGCTGTCTCTATGTTGGAAAGGCGGTATTTTTCTCCACGCATAGCCTCCACGCTATAGCGTGCAATCTTCTTTACCCTCTCCACCGCGGCAGTATATGCAATCCGCAAAGAATCTATCAGCATTGCAGCCACCGCTGTCGGAGTTTTGCAACGCATACAGGCGATTTCATCAAGAACCGTGCGGTCTCGTTCATGCCCGATACCAACAGCAACAGGAAGAGGAAACAAAGCCACGGCTCTTGCAAGATCATAGTCATCAAAACCATTCAGGTCAGTTGTGGCTCCTCCTCCACGGATTATGACCACACAGTCCCAAAGGTCTATCGTACTTTCTACCATCTCCAACGCATCGCGCACGCTTTGCGAAGTCTTCTCTCCCTGCATGGCTGCGGGGAAAAGATGCGTATAAAATTTAAAGCCGTCAGGATTATGGTCGATCTGATTCATAAAATCACCGTATCCGGCGGCTCCGGCAGCTGAAATCACGGCTATACGCTGAGGCACAGCCGGGAAGTTAAGCTTATGGTTGCAGTCAATGATACCCTCTTTAGTGAGTTTTTCAAGAATTTCACGTCTGATACGCTCCATGTCTCCTACAGTATAGGTAGGATCGATATCGTTGATGGTGAAACTCAAACCATAAAGATTATGATGATTCGCAGAGCCTCGCACCATAACCTTCATTCCGGTGGATATATCCTTTCCTGTGGCGGCATAGAACTTTCCACGCAAAGAGTTCAAAGTGCTGTTCCAGATCATTGCCCGCATCTTAGCACATGTGTTGCCGAGAATATCTTTCTCTATCAACTCCATGTAGCAATGACCTCCGGCAATGCGGACATCACTGAGTTCTGCAGTGACCCAGACTCCCTGCAGCTGTGGGTTCATACGGATAGTATTCCCGACAAGCTGTTGCAATTGCTGAAGACTTATGGCATTATTCTCCGGCATCTTCACCTATTTCCTCAAGAGCTCCGGTAATGGCGTTAAACGTAGCGAAAGAGCGATTCTTCTTCGCGCTGAAAAGCGTGGGATTAAGACCGAATTTAACACCGAACTGAGCAAACTCCAGCTCTTTGTCGTATAATGTCCTGCCTAACGATGAAAGTGTGATCTGAGCCGCACCGGGCACATTGTAGATCACGGCATCTTTGGGAAGTTTCTTCTCCTCTCCTTTGGCATCAACAGGCAATTCACCTCGGTTGGTGATTTTTACCGTCAGATACACGGGATCTCCTGAATAATCATCAGCGCCTACAAAACCGGCAAAATCACTCATGCGGAAAAGTATCTGACGTCCATCCTCCTGAGGAGTAAAGGTATAACTACTCTTTACTGTTTCTGTCTCCGTGATTCCGGTGAATGCAGCCGTGATTGCCGCCTCCTGATGGGTCAAGGAATTCAGCATCAGTTCAAGCTGTTTGCCGTCTTGAGGCATAGTCTCTGCTGTGCCGCGAGTGAGAGCTATCTTGGCTTCACGAATCTCCATAAGGCTTTCCGCAAGCATCTGAGCCTGTTTTGCAGAACTTTGCGATGCGATGAAATCTTCATTCACATATTGCAGATACTCGTTGATTTCGACCTTATCGGATTTTGGATTTTCCGCAGGAGAATATGCAGGGGTTCCTGCTGCAGGCGCTGGCACATCGCGGTTGATGGCGAGCAACATTCCGTTATCATCCACACAGATATATGTCACTGCCCCGCTTTTCAACTGCATAAGATAGCGGTTGTCATTGTCAGGAACTCCATAGGGCGCAACCCTGACTCCGGTAATTGTCCATGACTCGGAATCCTCTTTAATTACCTTATCAGTACCAATGAATTTCTTTGCATACTGATAGTATGGACCAACCTTCTTTATCGTGCGCTGCGCAGTCACCTCTATTTCAAGAGCGGTCACTGGAAGGGTATAAACCAGTCCGTATTCATTATGCTTGTCAGCGGTAAGCAATTTGGTCTGCTGAGCATAGGCTGTAGGCATCATCGTTGCCGCCAAAGCCAGTGTAAATATTTTTCCGAATCTCATATCCTATACTTTTTTATCTATTATCATTTTCACTGCGCGTCCGACATGGGCGGCTATGTCTCCGGCAATCAGTCCGAACTCCCCTATCTTTTCGGCAGCGAGATCCCCTGCAAGTCCGTGGATATAAACGCCTATAGTGGCGGCATGCTCGGGACGATAGCCCTGGGCGAGGAAAGCCGTGATCACACCTGTCAACACATCGCCCGAGCCTGCTGTTGCCATTCCCGGATTTCCCGTTGAATTGATATACACCCTTCCGGTGGGTCGAACAGTAGCTGTATAATGCCCTTTGAGCACAATGATTATATTATACTGTCGAGCCATCTCGAGAGCGGTCTTCAGACGGTCTTCAGAAGAACGTTGCTCTCCAAACAATCTGTCGAACTCACCGATATGCGGAGTTATGATTGTTTTGGGAGGGAGATAAGAGAGCAATTCCGGTTTCTTCGATATGCAATTGAGTGCATCTGCATCAAGCACCAGCGAAGATACACCACTTTTAAGCAATGCTTCCAGAGCATTGACAGTCATTTCATTGGTTCCAATGCCGGGACCAATGGCAATTGCCTGATGGTCATGATGCACTCGCATGTCTGTTATGAAATGCTCATTACGATCGGGTTCGAACATTGCTTCCGGCACAGCCGTCTGCAATATCTGCAAACCACCTTTGGGTCCGTGGACAGTGACAAGACCGGCTCCGCTGCGCAGAGTGGCGCGTGAACACATCACGGCAGCCCCCATCATTCCCGTGCTTCCGGAGAATATCAAGGCTGAGCCATAATCTCGTTTGCCCGTGAATGGCAAACGCTGCTGAAGAAGCGGACGGATGTTACGACTTTCCACAAGCAGAAAATCTGCCGTCATATCCTTAATCTTCTTCTCGTCGAGATCCAGATCAAGAAGTTTCCATTCACCAAGAGCGCCATAATTCTCCTCAAAGAAGAAAGAGAGTCTTGGCAGCTGGAAAGCCAACGTGAGATTGGCATGAATGATATCCCGGCGGTTCACCTGCGAATTCCATTCACCAAAAAGTCCTGACGGAAGATCGATTGAAACAACATAAGCTCCGGATTCATTGATATAGCGCGTCACAGCTACGAATCCACCCATCAAAGGTTTGTTAAGACCGGAGCCGAAAAGGCCATCAATCACCACATCCTTGTCACTTAGATAAGGTGGATTGAATTCCCTCGAGACTTCAGTAAAATCCACCCCGTCGATAGTGATAAGCTTTTTACGCTCTTCATCGCAGTCATGACTCAGCTTGCCGGTGACGTTGAAAAGAAATACCTCTACCCTTTTATAACCGCGTTCGATAAGCATGCGAGCCACAGCAAGCGCATCTCCGCCGTTATTGCCCGGACCAGCCATAACCACAAAACGCTGACCCGGGAGAAATCGGGAATTAAGTTCATCAGTCACCAGTTCGGCAGCGCGCTCCATCAGGTCAATCGAGCTGATCTGCTGCGCCTCGCAAGTAGCGCCATCTATCTCCTGAATTGCCTGCGATGTAAATATCTTCATTGTCTCAGTTATACTTCATTAATCTCTATCCATCCATTCGTGGGAAAACCGGTTTCCCGTTTAAATTACAAATTTAACTCCACTGCGCCAATATTCCAAATGTCAACCCTTAAATCTCCATAAAAAAAGATCTGCGCCATGATGACGCAGATCCTGTGATTTAGCAAAACTTGCTTTATGAGATTACTCAGCCTTGCCATCGCTGCCAAGAACGGCAATGATTTTGTGCTTGTAAAGTTTCTCCATCTCATCGCGAGCCGGACCGAGGTATTTACGGGGGTCAAACTCTGCGGGCTTCTCAGCAAACACCTGACGAACGGCTGCTGTCATGGCGAGACGGCTGTCAGAGTCGATGTTGATCTTGCAAACATCCATCTTAGCTGCCTTGCGAAGCTCCTCCTCGGGAATACCGATTGCGTTGGGAAGCTTGCCACCGTTAGCGTTGATGATGTCAACATACTCCTGGGGAACTGAAGAAGAACCGTGGAGCACGATGGGGAATCCGGGGATCTTAGCCTCTACTGCCTCAAGCACGTTAAATGCCAATGGAGGGGGAACGAGACGACCGGTCTTCGGGTCGCGTGTGCACTGCTCGGGAGTGAACTTGTAAGCACCGTGTGATGTACCGATGGAGATAGCGAGGCTATCTACACCTGTGCGGCTAACGAAGTCAACAACCTCCTCAGGATCAGTGTAGGTGTGGTGGTCTGAGCTAACCTCATCCTCAACACCGGCGAGAACACCGAGCTCACCCTCTACTGTCACGCCATGCTCATGTGCATAGTCGCAAACTTTCTTTGTGAGGGCAACATTCTCCTCATAAGGAAGATGGCTACCGTCGATCATCACTGAAGAGAAACCATTGTCAACACAATCTTTGCAAAGTTCGAAAGTGTCACCATGGTCAAGGTGAAGAACGATCTGAGGATTCTCCCAACCTAGTGATTTAGCATATTCCACAGCTCCCTGAGCCATGTAGCGGAGAAGAATTGCATTGGCGTAGTTGCGGGCGCCTTTTGATACCTGAAGAATAACGGGAGATTTAGTATCGGCAGCTGCCTTGATGATGGCCTGAAGCTGCTCCATGTTGTTGAAGTTGAACGCGGGGATTGCATATCCGCCGTGAACTGCCTTTGCAAACATCTCTTTGGTGTTTACAAGACCTAAGCTTTTGTAATCTACCATGGGTTGAATTATTATTTAAGTAAGTTTAATCTTTTTCCTGACTATCAGTTGTTTCTTCGATGCCGAAACCTGTAAAATCCGGCATTCATCATTTATAAACGACCTATTGAGCCAAATTCTCTGCAAATATAGAAATTTTTCTTTATTTAACCAAAATTTCTTTAAGACTCCTTTTCGGCACGTGATGGATTCTCTTTTCATCGCGCCAATATTTTATATCTCCGTCTTTCATATCCTCTATCACCACATTTTCAACAGGCACTCCCAAAGCGAGAACATGCAGCGGCTCAAGATTCTCCGGCAGATTCAAAACAGCTCTAAGCTTATCCCGGTTAAAGGATTTGATTATGCAGCCACCCAATCCCTCACTTGTGCATCCAAGAGTCAGAGCCTCAAGATGCAGTCCGTCGTCGCACATCGGATTGTCAGTAAGATCCTTGTCAAGACACTGCACTATATATGCTGCCGGCCTCTCACCAACTTCCGGACCTGCCCAATCAGTGAGATATCCAGCCCAGGCAAGGAGAGGGAAAACCTTTTCGCACTCTTCGGGAGTTGACACCGCCCTATATTTCAAAGGCTGCAGATTACGACCCGAGGCACAGTAACGACAAAGATCAACAAGATCAGCAAGTGTTTCTTCGCTTATGCGTTTAGATTCGTCAAACCTGCGATAGGAGCGGTTGCGAATCAATAATTCTTTCAGTTCTTTATATTCCATTCCCAAATTTATAAAATTTTTGCGAATCATCTTACAATTTTGTAATTTTACTTTATGAAAATTACTGATTTGAAACCACTCTTTCCTTCAGAATATACCGATAATGGTCTTTTATTGATTGCGGGTCCCTGCAGCGCGGAAAGTCGAGATCAGGTGCTTGAAACCGCTAAAGCCCTTAAATCGGAAGGGGTTTCGATATTTCGTGCCGGTGTGTGGAAACCACGCACCAAGCCTGGGGGATTCGAAGGAATGGGAGCAAAGGCTCTTCCCTGGATCGCAGAAGCCAAGCGGCAGACCGGAATGCTTGTAGCCACAGAAGTGGCATCCGGTTCACATTTGCACGAAGCCATGAATGCAGGGATCGATGCAATATGGATTGGCGCACGGACATCAGCCAATCCGTTTGCCGTGCAGGAAATTGCCGATACCTTCGCAGCCATGTCGCAAACAGAACGTGATAGCATAGCCGTTATGGTAAAAAATCCGGTAAACACGGATCTGGAGCTCTGGATCGGAGCAATCGAACGCCTATACGCCGCCGGTGTGAGACGCTTAGGGGCGATTCATCGCGGATTCTCAGCATATGGTGAACACGTTTACCGCAATATGCCAGAGTGGCGTATACCTATCGAACTTCACCGACGTTTGCCCGAACTGCCAATAATATGCGACCCATCGCACATCGGGGGGAAAAAAGAGTTTATTGCTCCTCTCTCAATGCAGGCATTGCGAATGAATTTCGATGGACTCATCATCGAAAGCCACTGTCATCCGGAATGTGCCTTGAGCGACAGCGAACAGCAGATAACACCCGCAGCATTAGGAGAAATAATCCATTCGCTACGCGGCAGTTCAGAATGCATTTCCGGTGAGTTATTAGCAGACCTCCGGCATCAGATCGATGAAATCGACGACAGGCTGATGGATATACTTGCCCAACGCATGTCTGTGGCTCGTGAGATTGGAAAACTAAAGCAAGAGAACAACATGCCGGTTGTGCAGCCGGAGCGATATAACTCCCTCATCAAAAATCGGGTCGACACGGCAGAAAAGCTTAACCTGAATCCGGATTTCATGAGACGCATACTGGCTGAAATCCATGAGGAATCAGTGAGACAACAATTCAATGTATAAATTAATGTACAAAACGTTGTCACAAATATCCCGGTCAGGAGTATAATAAGTAAACGAATTAGATTCCATAATGACCGGTCAGGAGTTCAGAGCTCTCATATTGCCTTTGCAAGACGCGATGTATCGCGTGGCATTCCTTCTGTTGCGACAGGAGGATGACGCCGCCGACATAGTGCAGGATACCATCCTACGCCTCTGGCAACGGCACGATGAGATCTCTGAATCCCAGAACCACAAGGCTTACTGTCTCACCGCTGTGAGAAACGGAGCTCTTTCCCTGATCCGGTCGAGAGAAGAAAGCGTTGAGATTCCGGAAAGCATTCCGGCTCCCGACAATCTGCAAGACCGGCTCGAATCAAAGGAATCGCTGTCGCTTGT
Organism: uncultured Porphyromonadaceae bacterium; assembly: GCA_902495075.1. Taxonomy (GTDB): domain Bacteria; phylum Bacteroidota; class Bacteroidia; order Bacteroidales; family Muribaculaceae; genus Lepagella. Next base: position 12,138 of record CABUVO010000010.1, on the reverse strand, counting down.
CAAGAAAGCAATCGAATCTTTGCCTGCCAATCAGAGGGAGGTAATACGGTTAAGCTCCTATATGGGTTGCTCGAACGACGAAATCGCTGGCATAACAGGACTTACTCCCGTTAACGTCAGGGCTCTGCTGAGCCGCGGAAGACGGCGCATCAGGGAATTGATGATGAATAAATAAATTTGAATAATGAATAATACATCCGACATAACACGAATCCGCACGCTGCTCAACAGTTATTACGACGGTTCCATCTCTACGCAAGAGCGGAAAGAGCTGTCGGACATGCTGATTGCAGCCAATTCTCTTCCGGAAGATATTGAAACCGAGAAAGAGATATATCTGTCGATAGAGAATCCGGAAGAGATCCACGTGCCGGAATACCTGTCGCAAAGAATAGAACATGCCATCTCCACTGCTTCGCCTCGGAGAAAGCCCTTCAGATGGCAAATGCTCTATTACGCAAGCGGAGCAGCCGCTGTGATCCTTTTATTCTCCATGATATGGAATGCCGTAGACATTACAGACACATCTATGGAAATACCGGAAAATCAGGCAACCATCATGGCGGAATACACTTCAGATGAAACAAAGCCGGAACCGTCTCATATACCGGTTAGCCAATCTGCCGCACAAAAGGAGGATACTGACAAACAAGAATTCAGCCAGGTGAAATCCGCATCTCATAAACAACTCGCCGCAGCCATTCCATCAACCTCCAACACCCAATCCAAGGGGAATGTAAGAGTGGTTACCGATCCTGATGAAGCAGCCCATATCCTTGATTGCGTAATGGGCATTCTGACGGAAAATATGTATACCGCAGAGCGAGCCTGTGACAAACCTGATATTATTATCGAATCAATGAACCATACATTATCAAAAACAGATTTATGAAAAAGTCTTCTATCAAATTGTTTATGGCTGCAATAGCCTGTGCCCTATGTGGTCTCTCTTCTTACGCTGCCGATTTATTCCCTTCTCTCTATGATTCTCCGAATATCGAGACAGTTTATGTATCGAAAGCGATGATGATGAATTCCAATAAATCGCGTTCGATACTTTTCGATCAACTTAACATATACGATTCCAAGAATCTTGACGACCTATACGTGTATTCCGCAAAAAATCCGGAGGGAATAGAACTTGCCCAGAAGGCTCTTGCTGACTATAGGAAGAAAAACAAGAATCTTGAAGTTCTGATGAGAACCAAATCGGAGAAAGAGGAATCGGTGATTTACGGAATGCCGAGTGAGAAACCTGGATTTTATTCCAACATCATCATCATGAACAATGGTAAAAGCTTCTCGATGGTGGTACTTTCAGGTTCAATAAATCTGAATTTCGGGCAGATGGGATTCACCTTCCCTAAATCCAACGGTATTCTAAACTTAGATCAATTGAAACAGTTAGATCAGCTGAAGCAGTTGAAGCAATTAGATCAATTAAAACAGCTTAAGTCTTCTGCTCATTTAGAAAGGATGTCAAGAACGTCGGCAAGACGATCTCCGATACCTATGGTATAACCCTGAGTGGCGAAAACCACACGATTGAACGTATCTGCAACCACTACTATCGGGCGCTCGTCGGTTTCAAGATTTAGAGATGCCTTAAGCTCTTTAAGAGATACAGCCCCATTGTCAATGCCAAAGACAGCAGTTGAGGGAAGATTAGGAAATGCTTCGGCATTAAAACGCGCCATCTCCCCTTCTTTTTCAAAGAGCAACATCAGCTTGTTGCCTCGTTTCTCGAACTCATCCTTTAGCATGGAGATGTCGTTGAGAATATGCGATGTGGGCTCATTATTAGGTTTTATAAGCGCAAGCACATAGTAACCCCGACCGGTTTCAGACAAGAGACTTCTGTCTGTACCGGTCTTTTTGTCATGATAAATGTTTTCAGCATTCAATGAGCCGATTACAGACAATGCATTGTCATCCTTTCGTATTATGAGAGGCACATCTGTTTCCTCTCCTTCGTTTATCCTGAAAATCTCACCACGGGCAAGCACGGAGCCATCTGCCATTCGTCGTCCGGAAAGAAGCAGATAGTTACCCTCATCGAGATCCACGCCCTCCGAAGCTATTTCCTTAAGTCCATCACCTTCTCCATATTCAAGCAGAACTGGAACGCCCTCTGCAAGGCTTGAGACAGCAAACTGGAAGTAATATTTAGGATTCTCAAGTCTGCCCTCCTGCTTATATTTAAGCATCAACTTTCCATTATGAGGGGCAGCGACGTTGCCGGAATCTTCATTGGCATCGAACTTCACATCCATCCATTTTCCGGAAGCATCTGCATATTGCGTCTTGAACGTAACAGGGTCAATGCGTGCCGGAATCCCGACGCTTCGGGCAACCGATACGAAGAATATGTTTCTGGAACGAGGATCAGCACTGGCTGTGCGCCATACAGCTCGTGGATCCATGCGAAGAGATGAAGGATTGCCCTCGGTATCAATTTTTATATTTTGGGCTGTCCATTCGGCTAATTTCGAAGGATTATTGCGATATGCCTTTGCATCTTCAGGAGAAATCTCAGCAGAAAAAAATGCCTTGTAAGGCACAAGCCATTCATTCTCAACCCGAGGATTAAGTATATAGTCTACAAACAATGGATTGTCAGAATCAACAGTGTTATCAACGTTATCTATAAGCACATCCAATGTAATATCCCTCCGGTCCTTCTCACTTATGGCACCAAGCAGATCAAGTGCTCTGCCGCGTTTCGCCGGTTCACAACGTTCTACAAACCCGAGAATGCTACTCCCGTTTCCACGCGCTTCTGTCAGTATCTTTTCAAATTTTTCCTCATCCACTCCAAGTCTACGCGCCTCTTTGCGAGCCTTATCAGAAGTGAAGAACGTTGACGTATACGCTTTGCGTATGCTGTCTTCCACAGCAAGTCTGCGGACATTCTCTTTTTCCGCAGCCTCCGTTGCAACAGGCAGTGAACCGGACTGACGTGGTGGCACAATATCGAATTCAAATGAGCCGGTATAATTCAGAGGTTTGTCAAGTTTTATTTCCAACACACCCTCTTGCGCAGGATTCCCCTTGTCAAAACCGAAATACTTTCCATCCGTTGCCCATACTATCAGATCTCCAAGACCGGCAACAAGCGAAGCTTCTCCCTTGGAATCGGATATCTTTTGCACCGCTGGATAAAAATCAGAATAATTATATATACAGAAATTCACCTTGACTCCCTCTGCTTTCTTACCATCCTTGTCGGTTACACGTACTTTCAATATGCCAGTCGGAGCATAGTTTGATGTGACATTGATGGTCGTAAGCAAAGGCTCAACCTTAAGAACCTCTTCGGGTCCGTCGTAAGGTCCGAAGACCTTTGTTGTCATCAACAACCCTCGTGATGCAGGGGCATTAAACCAAGCAATGTTGAGATCAGGAGCTGGTTCACAGGCTCCAAGGAAATACCATTTCCCATCTGCCCAAGCCTCGACCCAGGCATGATTGTCATCAGTGTGAGCCCAACGAGGAGTATACACCTGTCGCGCAGGAATGCCCATTGCCCTCAGAGCCGCAACGGTGAAAGTGGATTCCTCACCGCAGCGTCCTATCGCTTGACTTACGGAACTCAAAGGACTGCTCGTCCGGGCATCCGAAGGTTGGTAAGTAACCTTTTCATGACACCAGTGGTTGATTTCAAGTATGGCATCACGCATCGACAACCCCTTCACTCGGTCTTTAAGTTCTCTATAAAACACTGCCCGACTCATGTCAAGATTTTCATTGTTTACCCTTACCGGTAAAACAAAATGGCGAAATTCCCGCTCCGGAACATTTTTGCCCCATGGCATCTCTTCTCTTGCCTTTAACGAAAAGAGCACATTCGACAGATAGAACTCGGGAGAATAGGCAGTAACATCAGGAAGAGGCATATATGAATACAGCCACTCCATGCTCCTGCGGGCATCAGGTGTCAATGTATCGAGCATGCTTTTTGGAGGTGTTACCACTGTGGCATCCATCGAAAAGCTGGCTGCCATCATTATCATCACACTTACAACTACCTGTCTCATTTTCATTCCGTAAATCTATTTTTAAGACATCTATTTATCAAGTTCCTCTTTCAGTTTTTTTACAATGTCACCGGAGGTGGCGTAACGAGCATATTCATCCGCATCGCCGGTTCCCATCCCTATACCTTCCCGGCGGAACCGCATCCGGCTCTCAACCTTTATTTTGGCTGAGGCATGAATCTCTGTCACACCTGTCGCATTTACAATCTTACATATATTGGAAGGAGACACTCCAGCACCCGGCATTATCGAGATACGCCCTTTAGCGCGTTTTTGCAGCTCGGCAAGAAGCGTGATGCCATCTTCGGCTGTAGCGGCTTGTCCGGAAGTAAGGATTCTGTCAAACCCAAGCTTTATTATCACTTCCAATGCTTCAAACGGATCCCGGCAGAGATCAAACGCACGATGGAAAGTTGTTGTCACTTTCTGATTTCCGGACACCGATTGTCTTATGGCATCCAGCACTTTCTCACAGGCATATTCGTCAACCTCTCCATCTGCAGTCAACGCTCCGAACACGATACCATCCACTTGCGCTCCTACGGCATATGCCGTATCCTGCACACATTGCATCAGTTCCTTGTCGCTATAAAGAAAATCTCCAGGACGAGGTCGCACAAGGATATTGACGGGGATCGGATTAAGCCTACGGCGGCTCTTCCACAGCGTCTGCTCAATCAATCCCGCAGATGGCGTCACACCTCCTGCCTCAAGAGCACTGCAAAGTTCTATCCTGTCTGCACCACCGCTTATAGCCTCACCTGCACTGTCAATATCGGCACAACATATTTCGAGTATCATATCTCAACTTCTATAATATAGTCATCACAATCCGGAATCGACGGCAACGATACTGTGAATCCATCTTTTGATTTCTTATATTTCAGCTTTCCCTTGCCGGAAAATTCTTTTACACCCTTGATTTTCGCAGTATATGGCACAAACACTTCATTTGCATCCGGAGTCATCACATGAAGGAAAAGGCGATTCCCCTTGGTTGTGGCTGTGCCCCATGATTGAGGTTTAAATGGTGATCCCTGTGTGCCATAGATTGTTTCTCCGTTCGCTCGCATCCATTTGCCCATATCCCGCAGCCTCTCAATTGAAACGGCAGGTAATTCTCCATTAGGCTGCGGACCAATGTTAAGAAGCAGATTAGCACCCATTCCGGCTGTTTTCACAAGATAGCGTATAAGTGTGCGCGAATCCTTATAATCTGTGTCCTGAACTTTGTAACCCCACATGCCATTCATCGTCTGGCAAGTTTCAAGAGGAAGATTGCTGATTCCATTGTTACCGCTGTATCCGGCAGTGTTCTCTCCGGGAACGTCTCGTTCGAATATCTGAATATCTTCGCCGGGAAAAGGTGGCATATGATGATTGTTGCCGATCAAACATCCTGGCTGTAAATTATGAATCATGGCATATTGCTGAGGCAATTCCCAATCAAACGGCACCTTGTCTTCATCATGATCCCACCAGCCATCAAACCATATAGCCCTGACCGGTCCATAATTTGTCAATAATTCGGTGAGCTGGCGATTCATGAAACCATAATATGATTTCCAGTCATTCACCAAGGAATCCCTACCTGTTGTATGACCGGTTCTACCTTGCGGATAATCCTGTCGTCCCCAGTCAAGATGAGAATAATAAAGATGCAGTTTAATATCTTGTTTATGGCAAGCATCTGCAAGTTCCTTCAGAACATCGCGTTTGAAAGGAGTGCCGTCCACTATGTTATAATCACTTTCCGCTGTCTTGAACATTGAAAATCCATCATGATGGCGTGTTGTGAAGCAAATATACTTAGCGCCCGAATCTTTTATTGCCGACACCCATTCATCTGCATTGAAATCCGCGGGATAAAATCCGCGTGCAGCCTTCGAATATTCCGAATGCAACGGACCGTTATTGAGATACCACTCTCCTCTGGCATACATACTGTAAATTCCCCAATGAATGAAGATGCCGAACCTGTCGGCAGCAAATTCCTCCTGACTCTGCCTCACTTCCTGAGAAGGAACGTATTCCTCACTCTTTGCCACAGCAGGAAAAAATGCGGCTATAACTGCCACAATACCGAAGATAAATCCTTTGCTCATAAACAATTCTTAATAATTACTTACAAATGTAATACACAAATTCCACATATCCAAACCGGATCACTCAATATCCAATATTTGAATTTAACTTATAACGACAGATTGAGTTGACGCAGGCGCGAGGCAGCTTTCTCGGATCCCAAAGAAGCGGCTCTGCGATAGAAATACTGCCATACTTCGGGACGTGAATCATGTTCGCGATAACGCGCCCAATTGAAGAGTGCCCCCGGTTTATCGAATTTTTCAAGCATTGCCTTAAGATCTGCACCCTTGAAAGTGGATTCGTGATCATAGGCTATACCGCTGATTGTGCCCAGGAACTCATTCTTATCGTAATCTCCGGGATTTTCATCCTCCACGTACGAAAGATACTGTTCAAAATATTTCTTAGCTTTGTCATGATCCGGAGTCACACCATAGCCGTAAGTATATACTATTACAAGATTATAGAGCGTTGGAAGATACATACCTTTTTCATTTGCCAGCAGCAGGTGTGCCATTTTCTTAAGTAGCTCCTCATCATTTTCTCCAACCTTCTTACGCGCTTTGTCATACATCTTCACGGCGCAGATATTTACAGAGCGTGGATGTCCTTTTTCAGCAGCAAGAAATCTATATTTTTCTCCACTTTCTTTTTCCCCGAGCCGCTCGTAGCTTTCAGCCACAGCTGCAAGCTCCCTCCCCTTCCATTTCGATACCGGACCATTAGCAGCTACCATATTTTTCACATCTGCGTCAATTGCAGCTTTCTCAATCGCCTGGATCCTTCTTTGAGCGTCCTTTTTCCATAGATTCCACCGACATTTCTCATTATTAGCTGTATAATATTTCAATGCATCTTTAGGACCGGCATTTTTCACCACCTTCTGCTCTATCAGCAACCCCATCAGAAAGTTGCCACCTTCGTTTGAGAATTTAGGATCGTTTCTATATTTTTCCACAATTGAAAGAGCATCTTCATATTTGTCTTTCTTATAGAGACGCAACGCATGTTGCATGCTCCCCCATACGCTTCCGTTAGCAGCAGCAACCGCATATAAGGAATCCGCCTTATGCTCATTCTTTTCCCCTAATTTCCCATGTTCATATACGAATCCCTCTAATGCCTCAGCATCCGTATAACTATACTTTTTAGCAAAATTAATGCATGTCTGTGCCAGTGCCTCTCGCATTTTTATATCCTTATTATCTACTGCCGTGCAGGCGTTGCGGAACCAAGTTTCGCCCCGGATGTTGCCGATCGTATCAAGCACCTCCGCAAGAAGTTTCTTCGTAGCAGACGCTGACACTTCAAACCCGGCAGCATCAAAAATGTCTTTCCATGCCGGAGAATATTTTGCCTCCATTTGTTCCAGCATCAGCAACATCGTATAAGCCTGAAGATAATATATCCCCTTGTATTCCGTCTTGGCACCTTTCCCCATCTGAAAACGGGCATCAGCTGTGGCAAAACCGATAGAATAATCCGCAATCCCTTGTCCGGGTTCCTGTCCACGCACACAAACATCGCTGGCCGCATGGAAGAGAGGGCTTCCTTTTTTACCTTGTCTTCGGAGATCAAGAAGATAAAGATACCCCACAATCGCCTTTTGCGGTTTCGACAAATCGGTCGTGTAGATATCCAAAGCTACCCGTTTGGCATATGAGAGTTGCTCGGAAGCTTCTTCGTATTTTTTCTTTTTACGCAATTTGACATATTCGGAAAGAGCATTTGCAACCTTATCGGAATTCACCCCGCCATACGACCGAGACACCGATAAAGACATGGTTAATACCAATATAATGATAATAATCTTCTTCATAATCCTGAATAATTTAGAAGCTGTAAAAAAGCTTCTTAGTTAATGTAAAAATCATTACGATTGTTCTGCGCTCTCATTGTTGGAACCTGCTTGCCGTCAGAAAGGATATTCACTCGGGTGCACAGATATTCCCCAAGTTCGGAAACAGACACCCGTGAATCACCATTTAAATCTGCCGATCCGTCTGTCAAACCCTTTTTCAGGCACCAGGTGAAAAGTCCGTTATTCCATTCCTGCCCTTCCATTGCCGCTTCCATTCCTCCGGCAGATGAAACCACTGTGGCTCCAATCCCCCAGCGTATATCCACGAACAGTTCATTGAAAAGAGCCTGGGTGAGTGCCACTCCATGTCCTTTAAGTTTACGTGCACCTGCACCCGCCGACCGGAACTTCACCTTTCCCTCAATTTTCGTTACATTCTCCGCGAGGTAATCCTCCTTGTCGATTTCTCCTGAATGACATGCATCCACAAGACAAAGTCTGTTGATTGCCTTCACATTTTCCAGAATATTCTCGAAATCATCATATGCGATGCCATTGGAATTCGGATTGTTGAAATCTATTGAAGAATGGCTGAGATAATAATTGAGATCATTGTCGAGCAAGCCATGCCCGGCATAGAATAAAACCACGGCATCATCCCGCTTCGCTTTAGAGAAAAATTCAGATATTCTTTTTAATGATGCAGGCGTAAACTCTTTATCTGTGAGCAGGAATGTCTCCACATTGCCATGAAATAGCGATGATATATCCCTCGCATCTTTGGCTGCATATTCAAGATTAAATTGAGGGTCTGCATATTGCGACACACCGACTGCCACCACATAAAGCTTGCGTTGGGATTTCTCCGGAGGCTCGCAGACTACCTCCACTGTCTTGCGATAAGACTCCACGCCTTTGCTATTAATGGCAAAAATCTCTATCGTATTGTTCCCCTCGCAGAGTTCCACATCAATTTTAGTAGAGTAATTTCTGCTTTTACGCGCACTGATGTCCCTTCCGTTCTTTCCAAGCAATGGCACTCCGTTGAGGTTTACAAAGAATTTGTTTAGTGTGTACTTGGAATCTGTAACCGTCACATCTACAGGAAGAATCCGTTCAGCCGTGATGCCCTCTAAATCCCTCTCATTGTTTATCGCAACCTCCGGGGCGTGAAGTTCTCCCGAAAGCATATCCTCTGTATATTTCATTCTCCGCAACCTCTTAAGCCACGCTTGTCGATAAGGCTCAGTCTCCTCCTTAGGAACTCCCAGCCTCTCCAGCACTATATCCGGTCTGTTATAACGCAAATCAAACTGTTCAAGAGGGAAAACTTCCATTCCACGTGAGAAATGTACCCCCTCAAAACTCCCCTTGGTGCCCTTGTAATAATTGTCAGGAGTAATGAAAATATAATCTTTCCCCTGATTGAATGCGTATGCAGATACAACTTCCTTCTCCGCAACCGCATCCCACAGTGTTATTGCTCCCTGCTGGTCAGAAGTTATCAGGAATTTTCCGTTGTGCGTCAATCGTGCATTCAGCGCCTGGTCAAAATGCTTGCGAACTACTTTACGAGGTGTCAGGCATCCGGAAGTCCAGAACGTCACTTCCCCGCCTTGGCTCGCAGTCGCAAACCTTGAATTATCAAGATAGGCGGAGCTCCATATCACTCCAAGACTCAAACTGTCGGTATTATATTTCACCGGTTTCAACGGAGCATCATCTATTGACACCTCTCTCAAGAGTGCCATCTGTCCGTGCGCGAGAAGACGGTTTTCATCGGGAGAAACCGATACTCCGTTAAGAGGCCATCCGACGCTCAGGAGCTTCTCTCCCTCTCCCGGTTTGCCAAAAGTTCCCATTCGCAGTTCCCCGAAACTCAACTCGGTATGGCACACGGTGGCGAATCTATTACCCCGGAATGGAGGTGTCACGGCATATGTGGGTTGAAAATCATCAGTTTCGTTATATTCAGGGATTCTTTTCAGAGACTTATCCTCTATATTACCCATGCTCACTCCCCGGAACGTAGTCGCTACAAAATTCTTTCCGAGTCTTGATATACCATATACCGGTGCCTTTTCTGTGAAATGAGTATAGATTAAGACACCATGTGAATTCCACAAGGTAATACGGTTATCGAAACTTCCCATCCAGAAAAGCCCTTTACCATTTGCCATGCAGTGAAAATGATCCTGGTAACCATAATGAAAATTGTCCACGCCACGGTCGGGCTTGTAATCCTTAAATACCGGCACACCGGAATGAGTAGGGAATGTCAGATCCGGATTTGCTTTTAAATGTTTACGATAATCAATTGTGGCTGCCACCTTACAATTGCGTATATCCCAGATAACCGGATACTGACCGGCAATAAAAACAAGACTGTCGCTGTCTCCTATCGCCATTCCGCCGTAAGAGAAGATGTTTCTGAATCCATTGAGAGATCCTATCTCTTGGCGGGATTTTCTTGATTTGATATTTATTTTACCGTTTTGAAGTTTTAAAATATAATCATCGTGATAGCTTCTCCTTTTGGGAAGATCCTTTCCGAGAACAAAACCACTGTGCTCTCCGGTGAAAAGATTCAGACCGAAGAATTTCCGATCATCGGGAACTCCCGCCGAGGGTGAAGCAATGTACACCACATCCGATTTGATTGGATGAAACCTTACCCTACTGTCGTTTAGGTATGAAATCAGTTTTATTATACGCCGTTTTTCAAGATCCCACAAGGCTATTGAGGTTCCATCCACTGATACCACATATTTACCGTCAGCCGACACATCATAATCTAATATAAGATGTCCCTGTTGAATAATAGTACGCACCTCCTCCCCCAATGCCCCAATACAATTGAAGGATACTATCAAGATCACTATTAAAAAGTTACATACATGTCTTAAAAATCTACCCATTAAAACAGTGCCGGAATTAGTGTACATTACAGTTATTTAAATTTTGATGTAGATGCGGCGACGGTAGAGAGGGTAAGCCACAGCTCCGCATACGAGCATCAACGACACTGCATAGATGGCGGATGCAAGCTCCGGAATTTGACTGCAGCCTAATATCCATTCGTATATCGGACGCTTGGCATGAGTGGCTCCGAGCACTATGCCGGCAATGTCGCCAAGCACATACAGGAACAGTGGATTCACACCGAATGCCTCAAAGAATGTCCAACCCTTGCGATACCCTTTGATGTCAGTGAAATATGAGATTGTGGAAAGAAGTGCCGCTGCCATTCCGCAGGTTATCAATACATAACTCGGACTCCAGATACGCTTGTTCTCTGGCAATATCCCGCTGAGGATAAAGCCTCCAACCATCAGCAACATCGCCACCACAAAAAGCTGCAACAGACGTGCATCGAGCCTCTCTTTCTTCATCAATATCGCTCCGCAACAGAAACCGATGATCGTATGCGCCACAGAGGGAATAGTGCCAAGCACACCTTCCGGATCAACCGGCCTTTTGGTATAGAGATGTCCTTCCGGAAGAAGCCATCGATCAATCAAAGCATTGATGTTTGTTGTGTCATTAGCATATCCGTTATAAAGCAATAGCATAGTGCCATACACAGCCAGCAAGATTCCTGCCGTGATAGCCATAGTCCTGCGGCTCATATACAGTGCCATAAATGACACAATTCCATAACAAAGTGCGATTCGGGTCAACACTCCCGTGAGGCGCAAATGTCCGAAATCGAGCCATCCCTTGCCGTAGCATACATTGGCAAACCAATGTATCGCCCACCCGATAAATAAAATAAGTATCGTGCGTTTCAATATCTTGCGTATAGTTGATGAAGAACGATCGAAGTTCCTCTTGCCAAGTGAGAGATAAGTGGTCATACCCATTATGAAAAGAAAGAAGGGAAATACAAGATCACACACTGTGATGCCGTTCCATTCACTATGCTCCAGATGCATGTAATTGTCAGGACCACCGCCATTATTGACTATGATCATACAAACTATGGTCATGCCTCGCATTATGTCGAGTGATAAAAGCCGTTTGAAGGACATAAAGATGTTTCTGTTAGGTTAAGTATGACATCGAAATTATTTAATGTATTGATTAGTCAATACATCTTTTTGCGTCTTTCCGGTGATTTAAGCGATTTCAGTCAGTCACAATGCCCGCATTGCTCCTTCCTGAATTCCCATAAATCCCTCGAAAATCCTCTAAAAATATGCATTAACTAAT
>CABUVO010000009.1 GCA_902495075.1 uncultured Porphyromonadaceae bacterium | reverse complement strand
CTTTATCTATGAGTTCTATCAATTCAAGGAGTGTTTAGGTGTGTTTTTTCTCATTACACTTAACACTCCTTATTGTATTTTGTATGTTTAATATAAGTCAAGATGACTTCAGTTTCTAAGTAAGTTTTGGAAATTATCCTATCAACAAAATTAAATAAAAATCGCGAATTTTTTACACCGGCACCATAAAAATCACGACTGACTCCTTGCAGGATAAATGATTTGATGTTGAAATGGTGTGAAGATGATAACTTCTGGGTACGCCGTATCGCCATCGATCATCAGTTGTGCCGTAAACTCGATACAGATATAGCACTGCTTGAAAATGAACCTCTTAGCGCGTTCTATATGGATTCTAATCTTCAATGATTTCCCAATAGCCTCCGTTCCTTGATCCGACTCTTCGTACGAGATGTGTCATTTTTACTATTTCACGGTCAATAGTAGAAGTTCCAACTCCAATCTCTTTTGCTATTTCATCCAAAGTGATTTCTGGATTATCCATCATAAGAGCTAAGATGGCGTCTTGGCGAGATGTTGTTTTAGCACCATCTTTAGCACCATCTTTAGCACCATCTTTACCAACACCGCCATTTCCCGCTTTTCTCTTAACTGCTGATTTCAGAGGGAATGAAACGACTGCGATTGTACGGTAGCTCTCGATAGTCGGACGGGTTCCGGTCAGCGATTCCCAGCTTACAAGCTTGTTCATGCCGTAGCCGGCATTTTCAGCAATACCGACAAAACGGAATAGTTTGGCTATTGTAGGATTGCGCAGCTTGGAGTAAATTCGTCCGAGGATGTCATTCACCGGTAAAGGGAAAGCGCCTCCATTCATAAACTCGATATGGTCGGTGTAGACGCGGATACAGGAGCGCAATGAGTCGAAGTGGTCGGCGTGCATTACCATGTTGGCGAGTGCTTCGCGGAGGACATTGTACTGACTCTCATCGGTGGTAGCAAATCCATCGTCCTTGATATGAATCGGAGCGTCAACAAGAGTGCGGAAGCGACGCAGAATAATCTGAACTGCCTCCTAGATATTGTCCTGTTCGGGAATACGGTAAGTATATCTTACCTCCGCCTGTTGGATTGTCGGACCCGGAATCTCTATATAGTCAACTCAGAATGTCGGAACATATCGCAAAACATACGGAGCTTTTGCTACGAGTTCATCCTTATTCATTTCAATTACAAATTTATAATTATATTTTAAATATTCAAAATATCAGATAGCCATCCCAAAAACTAATGAGTGTTCAAGGTGCTGAAAAACTATGAATGCTACTTTTATTGGCTTTTACAAAAGCTTATTTGCCGACTATGATTAAAATTGTCACTCAATCAATAGACAATCATGGCAAAACGAATGACAACGTTTTGGTACTGAATTCCCGTGAAAATGGCTAATTTTGCAATCTAAAATAAAAATACATATATGGACAAGTATCAGGAAATAAAAGAGGCTTTCGAACTGTTGCGTGATGAGGATAACGCTAAGAAGATGTCTTCATATATGCGTGATAAGTTCAAGTATTATGGCATCCCGACGCCTAAAAGAAAGGCTGTTTATAAATCCATCCTTAATAAAGAAAAGAAAGTAGGTGTCGTTGACTGGGATTTCCTGGAAAAATGCTGGAATGATGAATACCGCGAGTTTCAATATGTGGTTATGGACTATCTGGTAGCGATGCAGAAATTCCTGAAATATGATGATGTCGCTTCCATCGAGAAATTTGTCCGTTCAAAACAATGGTGGGATACCATAGATGGTCTTGACAGGATTGTCGGTAATATCGCATTCACAGACAGCAGGATAAATGATTTGATGTTGAACTGGTCTGAAGACGATGACTTCTGGGTACGTCGTATCGCCATCGATCATCAGTTGTGCCGTAAACTCGACACAAATACGGCACTGCTTGAAAAGATTCTTGTCAATAACTTCGGCAGTTCAGAGTTTTTCATCAACAAGGCAATTGGCTGGAGTCTTCGGGATTATTCCAAATCCAATCCGGAATGGGTACGTGGTTTCATAGAAAGACATCGCGATAAGATGAATCCTCTTAGCCTTAAAGAAGCAAGCAAGTATCTTTGACCAGTCCCGGCAGGGCGAGTCTGTAATAAGCTGACAACGTAGGAAGGCGGATTATCACTGTATTTATATCTCAGGGAGTGTCCGGTTTTAACAAATGTCTTCCGATATTTGTTAATTTTGCAGTTGGAATTTCAATCCGACTCAAAAGATTATGAAACATAAAGTGAAAGTAACGGTGCTCGACACCAAATTGTATCCCGAATATCAACAAAAGTATTGCGCCAACCCTTGTTCCGGCAAATGCCCGGTCTATAACAAAGGCGATGAGTTTGTCTTCTACCGCGATGACGAGCGCGATGACTATTGGCATTGCGGTCTGAACACCCTTGTGAAAACAGACGGCAATCCCGATGATATTGCCGGAGGACCGAAGAAGCCGTTCTGTTCCGAAGCCTGGGATGCAATCTCCCGCTATATCTATACCGGCTTGCAAGGTGGTTCGATAATGAAGGGCTGGATGCGCGACGAGAACACAATGATTGCCTGCTGCAATGACGGCACCCGCCCTGTCATCTTCAAAATCGAGCGAATCGACTACGATTGACCGTTGGTTCTTGCCCGTGTCAGTTCTATTGCCTCTTTGCCGTTGACGCTGTCGATGTCGATTCTTACAATGCAGACTGTCTTTATGAATCGCGCGATTTCTGCTTCCGGGTCAATACCGGGGCTGTATTTGTCGCATAACTGTCGTAATGCCGCAATCTTCTTGATGATTCGTGCCGGATTACCGGCTACGGTTGTGGGGATTGACATCGTGGTGGATGATTATCAATTTGCAGCGATTGTCCTGTATTCTTTCGGAGTGCGTCCTGTGCGGCGCTTGAAGAAACGGACAAAATGCTGGGGGTATTCAAATCCAAGCATGTCGCCTACTTGGGTCACGGAAAGTGTGAGGTCGTTGAGCAGTTCACGGGCGGCACAGACAAGGCGGTCGGCAATCATGTCCTTTGCCGTTGTCCCGGTGCTTGTCTTGACAAGCTCGCCGAAGTAACCGGGCGACAGGTTCAGCCTGTCGGCGAAATAGGCCACTGTCGGCAATCCCTTTTCCCTGATTTCATTTACCATGTATCCGTCAAGCAAGGCATTGAATTTTTCGATGACAGTGCTGTTGATGACCTCGCGTGAATAGAACTGTCGCTCGTAGAAACGAAGACAATAATCAAGGAATACCTCGATGTGAGATATTATAATGGAACGTGAATGACGGTCTATGCTGTGTTTCATCTCCCGCTCTATCAGTGAGAGGACGGCACCCAGCAAGTCAACCTCTCCCTGTGAGAGGTGCAGAGTCTCGTTACTATTGTAAGAGAAATATCCGTATGATGACATCTTACCGCCTAATGATGTGCGGACAAGAAAATCCGTATGGAAAGCAAGTACAGTCCAGCGTGGCTGTTCCTGTCCCTCCTCCACAACGGTCGTGACTTTCTGACCGGGTGCAAAAGCGGTGACAGACATTTCATCGAAATCATATTTCGTAAGTCCGTAGTTCAGCTCGCAGCCTTTGGTCTCCTTGACATAAATGGCGTATACGCCAAATTCGTAGGTGGTTGCGCCCGGTTCCGGCTCTCCTTCATAATGTCCGACGGCTATCATCGGGTTCAGATGCTCGAATCCTTAATAGTCGTTGAGACGGCGTATGTTATCTATTTTTACTTCGTTTGCCATAATGCTTTAGTTTTCAAGTGCAAAATTACTAATAAACGGCGGTTTGAAAAAAATCCGCTTTAAGGGAAAAGTAACCTATTTTCCGGAACAAACAGCATACCCGGAAAATGGGCATATTGCGTTCATGAAAATTTGAAGAGAGGGAACCATTTGCTGAAATGAACGGTAACAGAATTTTCTATCGAACTATAAAATATATCTGACCAATCTCGGCAGATTAAGTCTGAAATTACCTAAAAGTGGGTATTGCGGGGAAATGAGGTATGGAGTAATTTTGCAACACGAAAAAAATGGAGAGCGGAATCAGGGCATCAGAGGTTGGCGCGAGGGCGGCGGCTTATGCCATCATGGCAAACAACATCGCGAAATGCTTTCTCAAAGATTACATTTTAATAAAATTATGATAAAACTGTTAATATTTTGTTAATTTAAATTTATTTTTGTAATTTTACAGCGCGTTGAATCATTTCACCAATTCGTTTATGCACCTACATCATATAAAATCAAAAAAACATTTATCAAGTCGCTTGCTGCTGGTTGCGACAATCATAATAGCAACGACGCTTCATGTGAACGGTGAATTGCCTAATGTTTTTACAGATTCTTTACCCTTCTCTTCAGTAGCTCCTGCTGACAGAATGATATCGGGAGATGAATTGAAAAAAGCGAGCCTTACCGACTGGTGGGAGGCACTCCGTATCCTTGAGCCATCGCTATGCGATGAAATGAAATCTGTTTACGGTGACATGCCAGGCTATTTACCGTCATCCGTGACCATACGGGGAAAAGCGCACTGGACCATGAACACCGACCAGACCTCGCTGCCGCTTTTCATTATAGATGGGGCACGTGTGCCTTTGCGCCAGATGATGAATATGGATATTAATGACATTGCCAAAGTCATTGTCTATAAAGATCCGGTGAGCCTATCTCGTTTTGGGATAAACGGAGGCAACGGAGTGATAGAAATCATCACTCATAAGCCAACATCCGGACGACTGAAGGTAAGCTATCTTTTCGATGCCATATTTCAGAGAGCTGATTTAAGCTCTCATAAAACAAACCCCGAGTTTGCAGGATCACCGGTGAATACAGACTGGATGAAAGTGCCTTTACACACAGGCTTTCAAAATCGTCATAAACTCAACATTGAAGGGGGTGACGACTATGTGAAATATAAATTTTCGGCACGCTTCTCACCGGCGAGCAGCGGCGTGATGAAAGGCTCTAAAAACGACATTCTCGGTCTCAACTCCTATATCGAATACAATATGAGGGCTGTGCATATATCCAACGATATCGTGTTCAACCAGATAAAAGGGAAAGCCTCAACATATGGCACTTACGATTATTTTCGCACTCTGAATCCGGAGTGGAGGGCTGTTGATCCATCTGGCATTCCATACACTACACTTGATGCCGGCGGAGACAAAAAAATGCTGAATCCAGTCTATGAAGCATCGCTTAATTCCTTTGATGAAACCAAGACTTATGAGGTTTACGACAATCTCAACGTAAGACTCAGTCTTAAAAACGGATTTTCCATCAATGGATTGTTTGCTTTTGCCCGCGAAACAACACGTCATGACATCTATATCTCTCCTTCTTCCGCGCTTTATGAAGATACCGAAACCGGGAATAATGCCGGACGTTATGATATCCTGAGAGACAACACGTTATCATTTGAAGGGGCATTATCTGTGGATTATGGTGCTCACCTCGGTAAGTCTGACATAGGAGCTTCGGCAGGTATTCGCGCCTTCAGTGGCAAGTATTATGACGAATCGTATGCCGGCGTAGGAATTCCTACCGACCGGATGGCATACATATCCTTTACCAAGGCTTACGATACTGATCAAAAGCCCGTGGCAAACCGCACTTACGACCATACGCTGCAGGCAATAGCCACAGCTTATTATTCATTCGACAGCCGCTACTCCATCCGCGGAAACGTCAACTTCAACCGTTCATCGCGTCTGTCTCCGGGGAAAAGAAACGCCTGGTTCTACGGAGTGGGCATAAACTGGAATATCCACAATGAATCATTTCTTAGAAATTCCGGCATAAAGCGTTTCGTTCTTAATGCATCCTTAGGCACAGCTGGAGGTGTCGGTTTCAACGATGATGACTATAATGTGACATATAAACCGAATATCGGCAATGAGTATGTTTACAACTATTATCTCATAGGATCTGCAATCCAGTCAATGCCAAACCGCGATATAAAGTGGTATACTGTGCATAACCGCAACGTGACGCTGCTTTTCGATTACAGTCGCTTTTCACTTAGCTTTAATTATTATAATAATCTCACAAAAGACGCTTTAATTTTTTCTCGTCTTCCACTCTCAACGGGTTGGGAGAATACCATTTCCAACGGAGGAGAAATTGAAAACCAGGGTGTAGAATTCCATCTGAATGCAAATATATTAGACAATGTGAAGGGGTGGTCGCTCAGCGCGTTTATATCCGGAGCTCACAACCGAAATAAAATTAAAAAACTTCCTGAATATTTCGGCAACCTCTATAACGCACAGGCAGCCGAAAGTAACGCCACTAATTCCGGCACATATCGCACAGTGTCTGAACTTCACGAAGGAAATTCTATAGACGGAGACATTGCCCCCGAATTCAGCGGTAATTTAGGAGCCTCCGTGCGCTATCGGGAATGGTGGCTGAATGCAATTGTCAATGAATCCTGTTACCGCAACAGCAACGAATTCGGACTAAGCTCAGTACAATTAGGATACTCGTTCGCCCCAAAGATTCTAAAAAAGATGCGCATGAGAGATCTCACGCTGGCACTATCAGCTAATAATCTGATTCGCACAGGCTCATCAGACGTTGTGCGTGGAATTCTCTATCCCTATGCACGCACAATGGCATTATCTTTACGTATTTCTTTCTAACCTACCGGCAATTATGAAAAAAATCATATACCTGGCATTTATTCTCTTAATGACCTCTTGTTCCAATTGGTTCGATGTGCAATCGGACAACACGAGCGTGAACGACAAGAAATTTTTCGAGGATGAAAATTCCTTCTACAATGCACTGACCGACATATATACCCAGCTTCGCCAACCGACTTTATATGGTGAAAACCTTTCGGTTGGTATGCTGGAGTTCATGGGTCAGAATTTCGTACCCGTAGATGAAACAACAAAGGCATACAGCGAATTCAATTACGAGGAGATTGAACGACAGGGTACTCTTTCCGATATTTGGAGAGAGATGTACCGCGCAATCTCCGCAGCCAACAAACTGATAAAGGAGATTGAGAATACAGATGTGGTGTTCTACAATGATGGTCAGAAAGAGATTATCACAGGGGAAGCCTACGCGCTCAGGGCAACTCTTCATTTCGAACTGCTGCGGCTCTTCCACCCATCTTTCAGCGAAAATCCAAATTATGTTGCTCTCCCATACATGACCGATTTCGGCACCGCTGTCGGAGCTCCAGTGTCTTCAACCGAACTGATAGCCAAAATCACAAAAGATCTTGAGCATGCCGCAGAGCTGCTGAAACCCAACGATCCGATCCTTAAAGGTATAAATCTTTTTCCTGTCAAGCCTGGAGAAATAGACAGCCGCCTGAGGACATTTGAAATGAACTATTATGCCGTGACAGCCATGATGGCAAGAGTCGCGCTCTATGTGGGCGACTATTCCAGAGCCTTTCAATATGCAGATGAAACATTCAACCACATCAGAGATGTTGAAGCCCGCAGTCAGGTGTTCTATTATTTCACACCCGGGAAATATGGTCCGGATTTCAGTTTTTCAAGAGAGCATATCTTTGGAATCGCCTCACCTCCGGATGGTCTGACGGAAGTTGCAGAAACTATGTTTGAGAAAAGGAAGATAAGAACACGTGCTGACTTGAGACAGATATTCCCCGCAGCGGCAGATATCCGATATCGCGCATGGTTCAACTCAGTTGGAAACAATGACTATGTAATGTCAGGCAAATTTAGCAAAGAATCGTTGCTGATAGACTACAACAAGACAACCACGGGGGAAACGGCAAGTCTTCCAGTACGCATACCTTTCATAAAGCTTGGAGAAGTAGCACTCATAGCAGCCGAAAGCCTGAATGAAACCGATAATACAGATCAGGCAGCACAATGGCTCATCGATCTGGAAACGAGCAAAGGAGCGGCTTACGTAACACAACGCCGACAAGAAAAAGAACTTGATAAAGCTGATGTGCGCGAAGCCATTGCCGAAGAATATGCACGTGAGTTCTGGGGAGAAGGGCAGATTTTCTTTTACCACAAAAGGCTTAATCATAAGCATATATCTGCTTATGATGGCTCATACATAGAGATGGACAATAAGAAATACACTTTGCCTGTGCCAGACAATGCATTGTAAAACGCCTAACCCACAATCATGAAACTAAAAAATTACATCACTATATATCTTTTGCTGTTGACGGTGTCCTTGGCATTGCCAATAGAACCGGTCTGTGCACAGAAGCGTACAGCCACTTCTAAGGGTACACAAACAAATTCATCCCCCAATAAAAATGCCGGCAAATTCAAGATAACAGGACTTGTTATTGATGAAAACGGAGATCCGATGCCAGGAGTGGTGGTCTATCAGGACGAGTCTAACCTGAAAAAGACAAGCGCCGTGACCGACACCGATGGACGCTACACCCTTTTCCTCGACGCTCCAAACAATCTTGTCACAGCATCTTTCATGGGCTACAAGAAAAAAACTTTACGCCCCAACAATAAGTCACAACTTAATTTCCAGATGGAAATCAATGCTGTGGAGATGGAAGAAGCTGTGGTCTTAGGATATTACAGTAAAGCCAAGGATAGCTTCACTGGCACAGCCGTCTATGTAAACGGAGATGAGTTGCGCAACGTGAACAACACCAACTTTTTCGACGGATTGAAAGTATTCGATCCATCGTTTCAGGTGATGGATCCCAAAGGAATGTTTGGCTCTGATCCTAACCATATTCCCGATCAGATAGAGATTCGCGGTCAGAACAGCATGCCCGACATCTCACAAAGCAACCTGCAGACCATCACAAGTCTGCCGATATTTATACTTGATGGATTTGAAGTGTCGGTGCAGAAAATCTACGACCTTGACATGAACCGCATAGAGAGCGTCCGGATTCTCAAGGATGCTTCGGCATCAGCTGTCTACGGTTCTCGGGCAGCCAACGGCGTAGTGCTGATTGAGACAAAAAGTCCTGAGGCGGGAGTGCTGCGCGTCAGTTACACTCTCAACTGTGGCATGCAGATTCCGGATCTATCCTCCTATAATCTTATGAACGCCGCTGAAATGCTGGAGTTCCAGAAGGCTGCCGGAGTCTTTGATGCAACCAATCCCGGAGAAGATCCGGGCAACAAGCTCAATTCCTACAATCTGATCAAAAAGGAAATCATGAGCGGCACTGACACCTACTGGCTGTCCAAACCCCTGCAGGTGGGATTCCAACAGAAACACTCGATATTCATCGACGGCAGCGTCAACAAACTCAGCAAAGAGAAAGGGAATATCCGTTATTCCATTAATCTCGGTTACGGCAATACCAACGGAGTCATGAAAGGTTCCAACCGCTCAACATATGAGGCGGGAACTAAATTCATGTACACTTCGGATAAGATATTCATCACAAACGACATGCAGTTCAGCATGATAACAAGTGGTGAATCACCTTACGGCTCATTTTCCACCTATACCTCCGCATTGCCTTATTTCAGGGAGAAAGATGCCGATGGCAACTACTACAGGACTCTGTCGCTCCATAATATCGCTCCGGAAGGAATGGAACTCGGAGTGTCGCCGATACAGCAATCTCCAATTTATGAAGCAAAATATCTCAACAGTTACAATAAGGGTGAAAATCTTGGATTCAGAAACAACACCAGCATAAACTGGTCGGTTGTGCAGGGTCTTAGAATCAAAGGAAGCTTTTCTATATCATATGATTTCGACCGCACGGATGTCTTCCTTTCGCCTGCAAGTTTCGAATACATCAACGATAACAACAACACCATCAATAATCCTGACGTGTTGTATAATCGTGGGAAATACACGCTCAGCAATTCCCATACGCTTTCATACAGCGGTAATATTGTCGCCTCATACACCAAATCATTTGGTGTACATGACATCCAGGCAATCCTCGGAGGTGAAATCAGGGAAGCCCAAAGCAACAGCGACGGCTATATTGTCACAGGCTTTATGGGAAACGCCTTGGATTATCTATCTTATGCGGCGCAATATGAACAATTCGGTCGCCCCTCAGGCATTGAGTCAACCACCCGTTCCCTCGGGGCGTTTACAAATCTCAGCTATTCTTACGACAACCGCTATCTTGTAGATGTTACAGCGCGTATGGATGGCTCTTCGCTTTACGGCAAGAATCAACAGACTGCACCCTACTGGTCGGCAGGTATCAGATGGAATGCAGACAAAGAGAAATTCCTCAAAGGGAATGAGACTTTCTCAAAATTGGCGGTAAGGGCAAATATCGGAACCACGGGAAACCAGAATTTCTCTCGCAACCAGGCAGCAAGTCTTTATTATTATCAGACACCTGTATACGGAGGTTTCTTCGGGGCTATCATCAATACCCTCGGCAACCCGGATCTGAGAGGACAACGCACATTCAACCGCAATATCGGAGTTGAGGCAACATTGTTCAACAACAGAGTGAATTTCGATTTCAACTACTATTACAACACCACCTCGGGCAATCTCACCGACATCACGATAGCACCCTCAATCGGTTTCAGTTCTTACAAGACGAACATGGGAGATGTGACCAACAGGGGTGTTGACTTCAGCCTTAGCTATGTGCCCATACGCACAAAAGACATACTCCTCAATTTCACACTCAACGGAGCCCACAACCGGAACCGCATCACCAAGATTTCCGATACGCTGAAAAAATATAACGAAACCATAAACGACCGTATCCAGAATGACGAGAAAAACGAATACACCACGGTTTTCCTCTTTAAAGAAGGTGAATCGATGAATACCATCTATGCGGTCAGAAGCTTAGGTATCGACCCGGGCACCGGCAAGGAAATCTTTCTGAATAAAAACGGAGAGAAGACTTTCGTGTGGAATGCCGAGGATCAGGTGCCTGTAGGCGTCACGGAACCGATTCTTCAAGGATATTTCGGAGTGAATCTACGATACAAAAGCTGGGAGATAGGCACGAATCTCAACTATTCCTTCGGTGCTGACCGATACAACTATACGCTTCATCAGCGCATAGAGAATGTTGACTACATGGTCAACAATGACAGGCGCGCCCTGCTTGAGAGATGGAAACAACCCGGTGATATCGCACGATACAAGGCAATCAACGACAACAGCCGCACAAAAGCGTCATCCCGCTTCGTGCAAAAAGAAAACAGGCTGAGTCTGACATCACTGCGTCTCAGCTATACTATCCCCCGCGAAGTGCTGCGCGACAAAATCCTCTCTATGGTACGTCTGTCCGTAACCGCCAACGAACTCTTCTACTGGTCTACCATCAAGCAGGAAAGAGGTCTTTCGTATCCTTTCGCACGATCGATTAATTTCAGTGCCCAGATAAACTTTTAATACATCGCTATGAAGAAAAAAACAATATATATATTTTCATTACTCATGCTCCTGGTTCTGCCATCGTGCTCCTGGCTCGATGTCGGCTCCAAATCCGAAGTCAGCTTTGACGAAATGTTCTCCACACGCGAAGGATTCTATACCACGCTGTCGGGCATTTACATAAGCATGGGTGGAGAAGATCTGTATGGCAAAAACATGCCGCTTTATGCCATGGAGCCACTGACTCAGCAATATACTGTGTCGGAAAATGAAACCGACCGCACCAAATGGGTCCAGTTTCAATATGCCACAGACCAGGGGGAGCGCACGATAAATGCCATATGGGGCACAATGTATAACGCTATCGTAAATTGCAACGTGCTTATCGAGCAGTTGCGCAAACCGGATCTGCCTGCATTTGAGCATGGGGTGCCGGAAGTAATGCTTGCCGAAGCATTGGCACTGCGTGCATACATGTATTTTGACCTCGTGAGGATGTTCAATGATTCCTGGGGTGTCAATCCCTCATCGGCAAACGTACCTTACAAGATCGATTTCGGGTTCGTGATAGGAAGTAAGGTCACCACTACCGAATTGCTGGATAACCTTATCGCAGACCTTGCATCGGCACAGTCCTCTCTGCTTGAATATGATCCCATCGTGACGGATGCCGGATATAATGACAAGTATATGGCATACGACCGCACACAGCGCATGAACTATTATGCCGTAACGGCACTGATGGCACGCATAGAGATGTATCGTCAGAACTACAAAGAGGCTTACAAACACGCCATGACTGTGATCAATGACAACAGATTCAGATTCATAAATCCGGAAGAGATCGTTGAGACCGACATATATGGCAAGGAATTAAAAGTGGATAGAGTGTTCATGCCTGAAATGGTTTTCGGACTCTATACCGAGACCATACTCACCACATCGAGAAGCACATATGAAGGACTGACGCAGGATTTCGTAAAGTCTGGCAATTGCTATGAAGCGGGTGATGTGCGCCGCAACTGGATATACACCAATCCAAGTGCCAACAACAAGATCAACCTGATAAAATATCAACGCTCGCAGCTCGCCGAGGATGCCTCGAAATACAAACCTTCCGTAGTGCCCATGCTGAAACTCGGAGAGATGTATCTCGTAGCTGCGGAATGCTCTCTGAAAGACAAGACAACCGGTGGCAATGCCGTAGAACTGCTCAACAGATTGAAGTCTGAAAGAATCGTGACGGAACTTAACCGCAACGCTTCCGATGATGAGATACAGAAGGAAATCACCCATGAACACATATGCGAGTTCAAGGGAGAAGGACAGCTTTTCTTCTACTACAAGCGGAATAACATGGCTTCCATCGACGATGGAAGATACAACGGAAATGTTGTGGTGATGAAACCTGAAAACTATACCTTCCCTCTGCCTAAATACGAACAGGATTTCGGATACGGAAGCTCCAAATAAAGTTGTTTAAACAACTTCAATGACAAAAAAGATGAAAAAATACATTCGATATATAATCTATACAAGTCTCTGCATTGGGCTCTTCTCCTGCAAGGAAGACAAGCTTGATCTATACGATGATTCGGTAAGCTCCCTGAATTTCGCAAAGACCCTGACCGACAAAAGCGGCACTCTGCTTGAGATTTTCGGTCCGGAAGAGGATTATCCCGGAAACTATTCCTTCAACGCCCATTTTCTCGGTTCCGATGCCGACAACTGCACGTATGACATCCCGGTCCGTCTCACGGGACGCATTGATCCGGACCGCGACCGTGAATATCAGATAAGGGTGAATCCTGAAAAATCAAAATTTGCGGTCAAGGATGTGCACTATTCTCTTGACGAGAAGCAGATTTTCCATAAAGGGCTGTATGAAGACCATATGCGAGTGACCATACATACTGAGGCTATGGACGAGACAAGCAGCTATAAACTGCACATAGAGCTTGTGCCCAACGAGAATTTTGCCGTAGGTATCTCCGAATATCAATACATAGAGGTCTTTTTTACAAAAAATCTTGAAGACCCACCGGCATTCTGGCTGAATAACAACAAACTGAACAAATTGACCTATCATCCGAAAAAGTGTGCCGTATTCCTCGAGATCAGCGGCATCACAGATCCCGACTGGCGCGACAACGGGGCAACCATACAGCTTGATTATTGGATAAGCCTTGCCACGCAATGGTTCTTAGACCATGAGGAATACGATGAAAACGGTAACAGGATTTATTTCAACGAATGAACATGAAACAATTAAAGACAGGCATAATACTCGCAACGTTGATTCTGACTACCTCATGTTTTTCAGACCGCGACAGCTTCGCTGACCACGATCCGGATCATGTAGTGGCGGTGAAGGGTATCGACAAGGAGGTTTACACCCTTTATCTGGGCGATACTTTCGAATGCTCGCCGGAAATTGCTTTTTCAACCGGCAGCGATGAGAAAGACTACGAATACAGGTGGCTGATAGGCAAAAGCGAGGTAATATCCACAGAAAAGGATCTGAAATGGGAAATAACCCTTCCGGAAGATTATAGAATAAACAAGGATATACCGGGTGTCTTTGTTGTGCACAATAAGGTGAATGATCTTGAATTCAGACAAACTTTCACCCTGCGTATCCTCAATGGATACACACCCACCTATGTGGCGCTTTACGAAACTTCGGAAAACACGGTTGAGTGGATGTCGCTGCAGGGAAATCCCGAGGCATTCACACGCACGTTCGACAACATGGTGCAACGCATATGCGGTGAGCGGAACATTCCCGGCAAATACGTCGGTGCACTCAATTCAACCAACGAACTGGCAATCTTCACTGACCACGCTCCCGATTATGGGTTCTGCATAAGCCTGACCGATGCGGATCCTGACAACGATCTGGACTATAATATCGGTGAAATAATCGATCCCGTCAACGGCAGGGTCTATCACGGAAGTGAGTCTATCCTGAATATCAAAGACGTGACTTTCGGATACGGCGCATCGAAATATCTGATCAACAACGGCACCCTGCATGTGTTCAATGGTCTTGAAAGGAAGTTACCGATGTTCGACGGTCAGACATATGTGAAAAGCACCAATGTCGCCCAGACTGTCTCTTCGAAGAATCTGATGAGATTTAAGAAAGCGAGTTTCGTGCGCCACAACGACAACACGATAGGATGCTTCCATGTATATAACGATAATATGGAACCCATTCTGATTGATGGAAATCCGCTGAAACTTGATTATCTTTGCGGAGAATTTACCGAAGCCACGGGCATGGGATCCAACAAGCCCTATCATGCCTATCTAATCGGACGCACCGGAGATGATTATAATATCTATGATTTCTATGTGAATTATATCGGCACCAAGGTGCAACCGATAGAGCTCAAGCAGATCATCCCGCTGCCCGCATGGGTGAAAGATGTGAGACATTGGTTCGGCTCCTTCGGAGAATGCTATGGCTTCTACGCCACAAGAAACGAGATATTCAAATTCGACTATTATGAGATGGAGGAATTCAAACCCTCTCAGAAACCGTTGATCAGTTTCCCTCCTGAATATGAGATTCTGGATGTCTTTGTCCAGATTGCCGACATGGGGCTTAGAGATGAGGATTACTGCACTGTGGTATATCTCTACAATGCTGTCAAAGACAGAACCACGCTGTATGTCTACGACACTGTATCGGGCAAGAAACTGAACGAATACCCGGATTTACTCCCCGGAAAAGGAGTCTACTTCGTGAAGCGAAATCTTTAATACTGAATAATAAGAACATCTAATACAAATGGAGCAGTCAAAGAATGTAATAGAGTGCAAGAACCTGACTCATTATTATGGGAAAAAACTTGTTTACCAGAACCTGAACTTCGCGTTGCAGGAAGGCAGGATCATGGGGCTACTGGGAAAGAACGGAGCCGGTAAAAGTACGACAATCAACATCCTCAACGGATTTCTTGAACCGCGATCAGGTCAGTGCCTGATTTATGGGGAAGATACACAGAATCTCTCGCCAGCCACAAAAAGCAGGATAGGTTACCTCATAGAGGGACATATACAGTATTCATTCATGAATGTCCATCAGATTGAAAAATTCTATTCCGGTTTCTATAAAAACTGGAAGGCAGAGGCATACTGGGAACTGATCAACAAACTGAAGATTCTTCCTAAACAGAAAATATCCACCATGTCGTGCGGACAGCGCGCGCAAGTAGCTTTAGGTCTCATCCTTGCCCAAGATCCTGATTTATTAATTCTTGATGATTTCTCATTAGGTCTTGACCCGGGTTATCGTCGACTTTTCATCGACTATATGAGGGAATACTGCAAGGCTAAAGGAAAAACCGTGTTCCTGACATCCCATATCATTCAGGATATGGAAAGACTCATTGATGACGTGTTCATCATGGACTATAACCGGGTCTTGGTGCAATCTCCCGTCAAGGATTTTGTGGATCGCTTCAAAGGCTTCACATTTGACCTTGAGCGCGATGACGTGGAATTTTCAGATCCGACAGTAGTCAATTCGGAGCATATCAACAATCATTATGAGGTCTATACCTACGCAGAGGAAACGGACGTGAAGAGGATGCTTGACTCGATGGGTCTTCCTTATACGAATTTCAAGCAGCTGAATCTGACTCTTGAAGACGCATTCATAGGTTTAACCGGGAAATACTAAATTGCTGTTTAAAGTTATGATACGTCACCTGTTTTATAAAGAATGGATTAAGACGCGATGGGCATTTCTCGCGTCGCTTGCAGTCGGAGCGGCAGTCATCTTCTATATCTTCACGATGGCAGAGAACCGTATGACGATGCTCGGTGCAAAAGAGTACATGCTGAGTGTGCTTTACGACAATCCTCCAAAGATATATTATTCATGGCTTCAGTATATTCCTCTGTTAGGGGCTGTATGCATCGGAGTTGCCCAATATGTGCCCGAGATCAAAAACAGAAGAATCAGACTCACGATGCATCTTCCTGTCGACAATCGTAAACTGATCGCGAGCATGGCGCTTTTCGGACTAATGCTCATCACTATCCTGAACGCACTTCTGTTCGGCTTTTTTGAGTATGAGAACCATACCCTCTTCCCGGCAGAGATAACACGTCCGGTTACTGCAACGGTGATCAACTGGTTTCTCGCTTCATATCTCGCCTACAATTATATTGGCATGACCGCGATGGAGCCCAACGGCTATCGCAAGCTGATATATGCAGTGACGGGGCTGATACTCCTGTCATTATATTACAACAGCGTGGATTTCCACGGAGCCAACACTGGATCCACATGGTTTCTCGCAGTGATAGCGGTGCTGTCTTGTCCGCTGGTGCTATTTTCAACTCACAGGTTAAATAAAGGAGACAGATAATATGCTTAACAAGATTATACGAATCATCGCCATATTGCTCACAGCGGTTGCCGCATGTGTCGTGCTGCCGATGGTTTTCAATATGTTTTTCTCTCCTCACAGCGAACACCACGAAGTGACTTATTCGGAGTTGCTGAATGATTTCATCAAATCCGATTATGAATATCATCACGAAAACGGGAAACTGTCGGTGACAAGTGTATACGTCGACAGTAAAGGAAACAAATATACTTCTGCGCAGGCAGACTCCCTTTGTCCGCTTGACAATGCAAGTCAGCTCGCATATGAAGATAATTTCCCGGATTCGATATGCGGGAAAGCTGTCAAATCAAAAGAGGCGGCTGATGCTAAATTCCAGATGAACGTGTCGGGGAGACGTCCCGGGCTTTTCTATGGAATCTCAGAATTGAAAGACCGTAAGAGTGCTGTCTCCTCAAAATATGAGACCACTGACCTTTTCCGCATCAACAAACGTGGCATTGAATTCATTGATGCGGCGAGCAACAGTGTGAACGTTCAGAAAAGCGAAGCGTTTAACTCGGTGCTTAATAACCTTGGTTTCGAAGCTCCAGCAGCAATCTGGTGGTCACCGTCAGATCGCACCGAATTTGAGAAAACAGGCTATATGGTGATCGATAACAAAGGGGAACTCTTCAACATTGCGATGGAAAACCGTGAGCCCGCAATAAGACGGGTAGCATTGCCAGATGGTAAGAAAATATCCACTGTGAATTTTTCCAACCGTCCGGAATTTCTGGCAATCGTAGTGGCGGAAGACGGCACATCTTATGTCATGGATCACGACATGCACTATTCCAAGCTTCCCATTCCCTCACTAAAAGACACCTCCGCCACGCTGCAGGCAAACCTATTGTTCCTGACCTTTATAGTATACGGCGATGAGGAAACTTCCTACAACGTGATGGATTGGGATTATAAGCCAGTCAAAAACACGTCGGTCAAGGCAAAGAAAGAGGTATCCCTCAGAGGTGAGATCGCTTCATATGTCTTCCCGGTGATGATTTATCAAAGTGCATCGCGCGGCATAAGGATAGTATGGAGCAATCCCCTTCATTTCATATGGCTTAACCTCGTGCTTGCCGCCCTTACATATTTTATCAGGAGAAAAAAAGGATATCCAGTGAAAGATATCTTCTCTATTATAGACATTATCATAGTGCTTCTTTTCGGAATATTCGGAATGGCGGGAGTGTTTGCCATTCCACAACGCAAGCAACGTCAAGAAGCTGTTAAAAAATAACCCAAGAAAAAATTGTAATGAAAAAGTTCAGCCATCTGGCATATAAGGAATGGATCAAGACGAGATGGTACATTGCAATAGCGGTTGCAATTAACATCGGCATCGCCTTATACATATTTTTCGCAAGAAGACACGACCTCGAAATCTGGGGTCCGGCTCAATATTTCGCCAACATCATTCTGGAAAAAGGCGTAGTGATAAGCAGGTTCAAATATATTCCCATAATCACGGCTCTACTTATAGGGCTGCCGCAATTTGTGCCGGAAGTGACGGATAAACGTATCAAGCTGTCGTTGCATCTTCCCATGCGCCCTACTGCCATCATTTATTCGATGGCTCTTTACGGTTTTGTGGTGATCGCGGCAATAATGGCTTTAGCTGTATTGTTGCTTACCATCCTTCTATCGGTCAACTTCCCGGCGGAAATCATCATCCCGACTTTACAAACGGCAGTGCCCTGGATCTTAGGGGGCTTCACATGCTATTTCCTTATCGCAATGATAGCGATGGAACCTCTGTGGCGCTTCCGCTTTGTCTACCTAATATTCGCATATTTCGTGTTGAGACTGTTCTTCCTGTCTTACGGGCTGGGAAACGCAGTTACAGCCTATCCGGTGCTTATCGTCATCACGTTGATAGCGAGCTCTTCAATCATCTATACGTCTCACCGTTTTAACAAAGGAGAAAATTAATCATGTGGTCAAAAACAGTTAGAGTCCTCCTCATAATGACTGCCGTGTTTACCATGGCTTACTATCTTCCGGCGTTTTATCAGAAATCGGTGGAGAAGCGCCCCTACAAAACGATGATATATTTCAGCGAGGTTTCCCATGACTTCATAGTTTCCCGCGAGGAAGGCGACACCCTTGAAGCTAAATCCGAGATGAAGTATTACGATGCGAAGGGGAAAGAACTTGAAGAAAAGGAATATATGAAGCTTCTGCCATTCAATAATACCCGACGGCTGAAACTTATGGGTGAATTCCCCGATTCCTTAAATGGGGTGGAACTGACACCTGATATCGTAAAGATGGCGAAAAGAGGGATGCTGATGGCAGAATCGGCATATACCTTGCAGCTCGATCCCCTTTTTGAATCAGAGTCAGGACATAGAGGCGTAAGACTGCCGGAGGATATGTTCCGCATCAATTCAAACGGAATAGAGTTCATCGATTGCAAAACCGTCAAGGTGAACCGCGAAAAGAGCGATCTTTTCAACAAGGCTCTTGTGGCAGCCGGCTTCGTCGCCCCTTCAAAAGGAATATATGGCATCCCGTCAACTATCAAAAGACAGGATGACGGATATTTCATAGTTGACAAGACCGGACAGCTGTTTCAGCTGAAAATGATAAAAGGTAAACCTTTCGTTAAGAAAATACCTTTTGAAGGGGAGATAAAGAATATTAAATGCCATTCATCGGGCGATCTGTATTGTCATATATTCACCACAGACAGTATCGTCTATGCCCTTGACCGCAATTATGCTCTTCATAAACTTCCTTTGGAAAATGTCAATGGTCGCTACATTCTATCTTCCAACTATTTCTACAATACATATAAGGTGAATGATAAAAACAAGAGCACACTCTATGTGCTTGATCCCGACTATAATTTTGTAGCAAAACACACGGAAGACATCGATCACTACAGCGTTTCCGAAGAAGCCAAGGTCGAAAGAAAAATCTTCCCGTTCAAGATTATGCTGACACCGGGCATGGCGCATTTCATTCCAATACCGAATCCGATAAAGGATTTCTATGTATTGAATCTCATTTGCGCAGGGTTGTTCCTCCTCATCAAGCTTCTACGCAGGCGCAAAGTCTGGAGAATTGCAGGCATTGTAGACCTGATCATAGTGCTGGTTACCGGAGTCTACGGCTTTGTAGCAGTCTTCGCATTCCCCGCCAGAAAATATTAGATTATTCAAATTAAAAAATATGGAAACAACAAAAGAAAAAAGACACAAATTCATCGGGCTGTCAGCTTTCATGATAGTTCTTTTCACAATGCCTTTAGGGCACGCGGCAATGATCATCATGGAAAAGACTCTCGGTGAAAGCGCACTTACTCCAGCTGCATTTATCTTAGGACTCATCGGAATGATCCTCGCTATCTGGGGCTACTACATGAAAAAAGACACTGCCGCCACTTTTGCCGGACTCTTCGGCGCGTTGCTCGTATGGACAGGATGGATAGAATTCACATTCGTCTATTATGCCCATAGATATGATGTCGCGCCCCTGATTGAGAATGGCGAGATTGTGACAAAACCGGAATACCTGATACTCATGTCATCGGTAGGTTTCTGGGCGATTGTCAGCGTTCTCTATATCTTTGGCACACGCACCGGATGTATCTTCTATTCCTGGATACAGAAAAAACTGGGGATATACAAGAAAACTGATACCATGCATGCCTCTGTCAAGAACCATTCCATCACAACATTTATGGAAACCAACATGCTGCTCTGGACAAGCTATCTCGTGCTGATGTTTGCCTATGACAACGAACTGCTCGGCGACCGTCATCCCGTCACAGCCTTCATCGCATTCGGAAGCCTTGTATGGTCGGCATACCTTTTCTACAAACTTATGAAGATTCAGCACATAGGATACGCAATCCGCTATGCTGTGCCCACAGTTATTATCTTCTGGACGTTTGTAGAGATCCTTGGCAGATGGGATATGTTCCGTGAAATATGGGTCGAACCGATGAAATACAGCACGGAGATGATCATCATGCTGATCGTTATGGTTCTTTTCGTAATCTTCCTCTTCAGATCAAAAAAAACGTTAAACAATAAATAACTTAAATTAAGCGCTTATGAAAATTAAATCTTTACTTTCAATGGCTTTTGCCATGTTGTGCATGACCTCGGCAATGGCTCAAAGCAAGACAGTGACAACAACCTCCGCCGGAACACTTGCCGGCTTACTTACCGATGACGAAAAAGCCACTGTCAAGGAACTTGTCGTTGCCGGACCTCTGAACAAGACCGACTTCAACTTCATTATGACAATGACAGCGTTGGAATCACTCGACATCAAGGCTGCCACCATCGCCGAAGAGACTCTTGACGGCACAACTTATCCTGCGGATGAACTTCCCGAAAATGCCCTTAACAAAAACGAATCTATAAAGACTCTTGTACTCCCGACAAGCATCCTTTCAGTAGGTGAAAATGCCGTAAGTTTCAGTGCAGTTGTTAACGTAGATTTCTCTCCTTGCACAAAATTGAAAGCAATAAGCAGAGAGGCGTTTTACTGCAACAATTATATGGCATCAATGAACCTTTCAGGATTAAAAGCACTTGAGACAATTGGTATAAACGCTTTCAATACATGTTCTCAGAAAGCAGAAGGAGTCACAGAACTCGCTATAGATTTATCTGGATGTAGCTCTCTGAAAGAAATCGAGGACAATGCCTTCGCCAATATAAAAACCGCAGGTCTGGCAATAAATTTAAGTGGTTGCGCTTCTCTGACAACCCTCGGTGAAGGAGCCTTTCTGAACGGCAAAGAAAAGAGTGTAGATCTTAGCGAATGCACAGCACTTGAAACAATAGCCAAGCGTGCATTTTCCATCTCCTCAAAAACTATAGCAAAAATAACTGATGTAAAATTGCCAGCCAACCTGAAAACAATTGCACTCGAAGCATTCCGAAACCAACAGAAAATAACATCAGTATCTATTCTGGCAATGACTCCTCCTTCGCTCGCAACGGATGGATTTTTTGCTACCGATGGTGCTTACAACGCCACCCTTACTGTTCCCGTCGGCTCAAAGGCAGCATACGAAGCTAACGAGGAATGGAAAAAGTTCAAAGAGATTGTGGAGAGCGACGGTTCTTCCGTAAAGGAATTTGAAGTTGCTGAGACAAAAATCTGGGGTGCAAACAACACTATTTATGTTGTGAATGCAGAAGAAGGCGCTGCCGTAAATGTTTACGATCTTTCAGGTGCACTGGTAGCTTCAGGTTGCGCTTCTGACGGCACTCTCATTCTTCAGGTTCCCGCCAACGGTCTCTACATTGTGAAAGCGTCAGACGCTACCGCAAAAATAAGATTATAATAGCGCGTCAATCCACACGCTGTTAAAAGATAACCATACGAAAATACCCCGGCACGTTAGAGTGTCGGGGTATTTTATGACATATGGAATACACATCTGATTATCTGCGGCGGCGTTTCTTAGAGGATTTCTTTGAAGAGGATTTGGAGGTGCCTTTCGAGGGGATCTTGAGGGTGTTGCCGGCACGGAGGTTGTCATTCTTCATGCCGTTGGCTTTCTTCAGCTCGGCAATGCTCACACCATATTTCTTGGAAATACTGCTCAGACTCTCGCCATTCTTGATCTTGTGGCTTGTAGTTGCAGGAGTTTTGGCTTTAGCCGATTTACTTTTGGAAGCTGTGGATTTTCGAGAAGAAGCCGTAGGAGTTGCCGGCTGCCATGTCTGCTCTCCACGTTCCGGAGCCACATTGGCATCCGCAGTCAAAGTCTCAGCCTCGCCTTCCGCTGTAGCTGTATTTATGCGCAGAAGCTGACCTGTGCGCACTGCATTGCGACGCAGACTGTTCCATGATTTAATTTGTTCGGGAGTAACGCTATAAGTCTCCGCTATCGATGCCAATGATTCACCAGGCTTAACTTTATGGGTCACGGTGCGCACACCCTTCGATGATGACGCCGAAGCAACAGGGAGCGCGTTATCCTCCGGATCGCTGTCAACAACGGGAACTGTTTCCGCACTGGCTACCAACGGAGCATCGCCCGGCTCTACCGTTTCACGACGCATATATTTCTCCGCCTCATATGCCTTGATGGCATCCTCGCTCATAAGATATGCATGCACCTGCTGCGATGGAAGCACAAGGGTATAGGAACGCTCAGCCGAACCGGGAATAATATCGGCACGGAATTGCGGATTGAGCACACGAAGTTCATCAACCGGGATATCAAGTATTGCAGATATCTGATTGAAATGCACACGATCTGAAATCTGCAATGTATCGGTTACAAGCGGCTTGGTGGGAATCACCGGGCTGATATTATGCTGTGGATAATAATTCATCACATAATTTGCAGCAATAAACATCGGTACATATCCGCGTGTCTCCGGAGTGAGATAATTATATATCGACCAGAAATCATGTTTCTTGGGGTCACCGCCAGCACGACGTATTGCTTTGTTTATCGCGCCCGGACCGCAGTTGTAGGCGGCAATTGCGAGACTCCAGTCTCCGTATGTGGCATAAAGATCACTCAGATATTTCGCCGCCATTTTTGAAGAGAGATAAGGATCCCGACGTTCGTCAACTAGTGAATTTACTTCCAGACCCATCCCTTTGGCTGTGGCAATCATAAACTGCCAGAGACCGGCTGCTCCATGTTTGGAGACAGCGTTGGGATCAAGTCCTGACTCTATCACCGGAAGATATTTCAATTCGAGAGGAAGTCCGCGCTCTTCAAGAGCCTGCTCAAAAATCGGAAGATAATAATGGCTCAGACCGAGAAGCACTGTCACCTGCTCCCTCCCCTTCTGAGTATAACGGTCTATATAAGAGCGCACCACCTGATTATAGGGTAATTCTATCACAGTCGGCAATTTGGCAAGACGTTCGCGTATGGTCTTGTCGTCATTGCGGGTGTCGCTTTCACGAAGATAGCGGTCGTCGGTCGCCATATAATTCTTCATATACCAGCCCTCAAGCATCTTGCGCGTGTCTGCCTCGAAACTCTCTGGATAAACAATATTGTTGTCCGTGATATCGGTCTTAACGTCAAGCACTGTCGCCTTCTTCTGAGCCTGAAGGGCAGACGGGAAGGCAGCGGTAGCAGCCGCACATAAAAGGAGGAAATGATATATATGATTTTTCATAATTATATGTTGTTAGGCTTCGAGCCGTTGTTATTGTTTGTTAAAAAGTAAACGCCCAGTTGATTCCGAGGGCAGGTTTGCGGGTGGCAGGCTGCACCATAAGCGTCGGGGTCATATCGAGCGAAAGATCCGGCGTTATATCGAAATGCGCCATTGAGGCATCGATATAGGCATCGACCATACACACAAGATATAAAGCCACAAGACAGATTATGCAGAGGTCTCGGTTACGGCGGAAGTAATCACGGCGACTTTTGAATGTGCGTTTGAGCCATTCCGTATCGAGATCGCTTTCGTTGACAGTGGGAGGAAAGAAATCCAGATAACTTTTTGTGTTGGGATCGCTGTCCATGAGATCACGATATCCCTGCACATAATCCTGATACTGGTTATTGTTCCAGTTTGTGGCATATCCAAGTCCCATGAAACCTCCGACAACTATCGGGAGTTTCCAATACCGCCGGTTATAGATCTGTCCTAAGCCTGGACAAAGTGCCGAAAGCCATACAGCTCTCTGCGGTGAAGGATTGAACGGAATCTTGCCGTCAAGGCCATAAGGATAGTCATCTGCCCTCACTTCCGTAGGAGGAATCGAATCCGACACCTCCTGAGCCTTCACCAGAACCTCGGCATCGGCATATACCACAGAATCCGGTGATAATGGTTGGCGATCATCGGGGATTTCTACCGGAGATTGCTCCCTTACATGTAAGTCTACCGGAAACTGAGCCTTTGCCGGTAATACTGTGGGAGACTGAGCCTTTGCCGGCAAAGTGAAATAATCGAACGGAAAGACAAGAATCATGACCAAAGCGACAATTACCCCACACTCTGCCGGACGAAGCATAGGATTCTTACCCCAAAGGTTATCATATATTTTTTTTATCTTTCTATAAATCATAAATTATACGCTTGGCATCTAAAGCCTAAAGCCAACTCCCCAACTCCTAATTCCTCATTCCTAATTCCTAATTCCTAATTCCCAGAGCTACCCCTTGATTCTCTCAAATATCTTTACGAGTTGATGCAATTCATCATCTGAGGAGAACTTGAAAGTCACAGAACCTTTGCCATTCTGCGAACGGGCAACCTTTACTGGCATGGAAAAATAATCTGTGAAATTTTTCTCAAGCAGACGGATATCCTCCGATTTATCAGTTCTACCTTTCACCGGCTTGTCAATACTTTCTCCTTCGGCGAGTTTTCTGCCTAATTCCTCAACAGCACGTACTGACAAACCCTCTTTTATCACCATTTTATAGAGCTTCAGCTGTATCTTGGGATCATCTACAGAAAGAATAGCGCGGGCATGTCCCATGTCAAGTTTACGGTCGCGGAGCCCCAATTGGATTTCAGCCGGGAGACGGAGCAGACGCAGATGGTTCGCAATCGTAGCGCGGTTCTTGCCAAGACGTTCCGAAAGGCGTTCCTGCGTAAGATTATAGGTATCGATAAGTTTTTTGAAGCCGAGAGCAACCTCTATTGCATTCAGGTCTTCACGCTGAATGTTTTCTATAAGTGCCATCTCTGTCATCTCCGAATCTGACACCGTACGCACATAAGCAGGCACAGATGTAAGACCCGCTTTCTGGGCGGCGCGCCAACGGCGTTCTCCGGCAATTATCTGGTAATTGCCGTCATCGCCCATACGCAACGTAAGAGGCTGAACCACTCCAAGTTCGCGAATAGAAGCAGCAAGTTCTTCAAGAGTGGTTTCGTCAAAAGTGCGGCGAGGCTGATCAGGATTCGGCACGATGCGGTCAACATCGATTTCCGAAATTGCCGACGACCCCTCGGTTCTTATATCACCCATTGAGATCAGGGAATCGAGACCACGACCCAATGCATTTCTTTTTAAAGCCATGTTATTTCTTTTTGTTTCTCATCTGGAGCTCCTTGGCGAGCTGCACATAAGCAATAGCACCTCGTGAATCCGGATCATAGAGGATTGCCGGCAATCCATGACTCGGGGATTCCGAGAGACGGATGTTACGCGGAATCACAGTGTCGAACACCATCTTGCCGAAGTGGCCACGCAGTTCCTCATAAATCTGATTGGCAAGACGCAGGCGGGCATCATACATCGTGAGTAGAAATCCCTCGATCTCAAGTTGCGGACGCAAACGACTCTTTATGATACGCACAGTGTTGAGCAGCTGGGAGATACCTTCAAGCGCGAAATACTCTGCCTGCACAGGTATGAGCACGGAATCTGCAGCAGTGAGGGCATTGATAGTGATTACACCCAACGAAGGAGAGCAGTCGATCAAGATATAATCGTAATCATTCTTGACAGGTTCAAGAAGACGTTGGAGCGTGCGCTCGCGGTCTTTGCGGTTCATCAGTTCCACCTCAGCCCCTACGAGATCGATACGCGAACAGATGATGTCGAGTTTATCGATCGAAGAATGCATTATCGCTTCGGAAGCAGGATAATTATCCACCAGACACTCATAGATTGAGGCATCCGTGGGTTGGGGCTGCATGCCGATACCGGAGGTGGCATTTGCCTGCGGGTCAGCATCCACGAGAAGCACGCGCTTCCCTGCCACTGCCAGACAGGCTCCGAGATTGAAGGCTGTTGTAGTTTTTCCTACGCCTCCTTTCTGATTTGCTATTGCTATGATTTTACCCATTCTGATATTGTAAGAATATCTTTAATTTGCAAAAATAATCAAATTTCCCCGCTTTCCCTAAAAAATAGTCTTAAACAATTTTAAATTCCGATTTACCGACCCGAGTTAGGCAAGGTGAAAGGTTATAGGGAATGGGTTAAAGGTGAATTGGCGCGCCTCCAACAATTAGAGTCAACTTAATTATTTAGACGCGAAGGCGCGAAGCTTGATTCAAATTGTCACGAAAATATTAACACGGAGGCACAGAGGAACAGAGGTTTAAAGTAATGTGAAATTTTTGAATGCATAATGTTAATTTTCAGGCGCGGAGGGTCGTAAACGACCTGACTGAGGCACAGAGTCCGTAGCTTAAATATCGAGTCAGCCCTGGAGAGGGCATATAATTATAACCCCGCATCGACCGGGAGTTTCTGCAAGGAACGAACCGGTCGGTGTGGGGTTGGACCTCTTCGCGTCAGACGGCATCGAAGATGTCGAATAGTACCGCGAAAGTTTATTAATCGACCTCTCCGAGGCCGCGGGGACGCGACTTATGTGACCCCCACACCGGTCAAGCACTATTTCATAAGTGCTTAACCGATATGGGGTTATAACCAATTCCCCTCTTCGAGGGTTGTCGCGAAATCGGCTCTGACTACTGTGCTTTACTGAAGGTGGTCTCAGAGATAGTCTCCTTACTTTTTACCTATTCCCTTTTACTTCTTACTTTGTCGGGCGCAGGCCGATAAATGAGGATTTTCGATACATTCAGGGGCTTGAAAGTTGAATTTGTTAAATAATTTATGTAATTTTGGGAAAGTATGACTCGCAAATTAGTTAAGTAATTTCGATGTCATACTTATAATCCATAATACCATAACTAATTCAACCGTTTATGAAAACTAAGTTTAGATTGATCCTTGCAGCCGCGTTGGCTGTTGTATTTACTCTCCCCGCCTCCGCATGGGGACGCCTCGGACATGACGCCGTGGCTGCCATTGCCGAAAAACATCTCACACCCCGCGCAAAAGCAAATATCGAGCGCTATCTCGGCAATCATTCCATCGTATATTATGCTTCATGGATGGATTGGGTAAGATCAATGCCTGCTTACAAACATTCAAGCCGTTGGCATGCGTCAGATGTGGATTCCCTCGGCGTATATTATCCAAGCAAGAAACGCGATGCGGTAGAAGGTCTGAAGAAGACTCT
The DNA here is from genome assembly GCA_902495075.1 of uncultured Porphyromonadaceae bacterium. Taxonomy (GTDB): domain Bacteria; phylum Bacteroidota; class Bacteroidia; order Bacteroidales; family Muribaculaceae; genus Lepagella. The sequence goes on along the minus strand of CABUVO010000009.1, from coordinate 79,678 downwards.
TGATAATCTGCGCCATCATAAGGAATTAACTGACTCTGCCGTGGCAGACAATCTAAAACTCTTTGTACATATCGTAGGCGATATGCATTGTCCCGGTCATGCCTTTTACACCGGTTATGACCAGAAACACATCAAGTTTAAACTCAACGGCAAAAGCACTCAGGTTCATGACTTCTGGGACAACTGGGTGCTTGACCAGCATCCGTGGCAATATAAGGAATATGCCGATCAGCTCGACCGGTACACCGAGAAGGAGATAGCTGAAATACAGAAAGGCACTCCCGAAGAATGGGCAACAGAATCCGGCAAAGCCATAACGAAGACATACGGATGGTTTGAGAACGGACGTGAATATAACAAATCCGAATCTTACAGCAGAATTTTAGGAGGTGAGAAAATTGCCCACGAACGCATAGTGCGTGCCGGCTATCGCCTCGCCCGCCTTCTCAACGAAGTTTTCGACTATTAACAGAACACTGTCTAATCTACTGAAAGCTCCGCCTCTGGCTCTTCGTGTTCGCGATGCTCGTAGGCATCTACGATGCGCTGAACCAGCGGATGGCGCACGATATCTTTCTTCTCGTATTCTATAATTCCGATGCCTTTCACCCCTTTGAGAATGCGGAGTGCCTGCAGCAGTCCGCTCTGCACTGTGCGCGGAAGATCGATCTGGGTGGTATCACCCGTGATTATCATCTTGCCATTCATGCCAAGACGTGTGAGGAACATCTTCATCTGATGTCGCGTGGTGTTCTGCGCCTCATCGAGTATGATCACGGCATCATTCAGCGTGCGGCCGCGCATGAAGGCAAGAGGAGCAATCTGGATGGTCTGCGCCTCCATGTATTCCTTCAGCTTCTGCTGTGGAATCATATCCTCCAGGGCATCATAGAGAGGTTGCAAATAGGGATCAATCTTGTCTTTCATGTCACCGGGAAGGAAACCGAGTTTCTCTCCTGCCTCAACAGCCGGACGCGAAAGGATGATCTTACGACATTGTTTATTCTTCAACGCATGCACGGCAAGAGCAATGGCGATATAGGTTTTGCCCGTACCGGCAGGACCGAGAGCAAAAGTAAGATCGTTCTCCGCGAAACTCTTCACCATGCGCGCCTGATTGGCATTACGCGGAGCAATCGGCTTTCCGTTTTGCCCATAGATTATGACGCCTTCGGCATTAACCTCCTTCGGAGGATCACCGCGCACGATATCTATTATCGCCTCCTCATCGAGTTTATTGTATTTTGACGCATGAGCTTCAATCGCGTGTATCTTTTTCTCGAACTCCGCGGTCTCGCTCTCCTCTCCGATCACTTTTATGACATTCCCACGCGCTGCCATCCGCAGTTTCGGAAAAAGGTTGCGGATCAAACTTATATTCGCATTGTTGACCCCATAAAACGTCTGCGGGTCAACATTATCTATTATGACTATTCTCTCAATCATGTTCCTTGTTAAAAAGTAAAAAGGTAAAGGTAAAAAGTAAGAAAGCAAATACCTTTTCTATCAGAATGGCTTATCCCCTTTTGCAGATATCAACACTGAAGATAATATGCGAACAATTTCATTAGCTAATCTATAGCAGTCCTCATATTTATATTGATCAATATATCCGCTTTTATATAAAAGTCTAAGCCAGTAGCATGTTTCATTAGCTTCTTTATATGAAATATTTATTTTATGAATAAAATCCTGACGACTTTCAGCACAATCCGCCTCCGCAATATTGGCACCTATGGATGTTCCGCTTCTGAGAATCTGCTTGCTCATCACATATTCCCTCTTGTCAAACCACAGATATTTATATAAATCTATAACGAGTAATGCAAAATCCTCTGCCTTTGTCATTTTTACATTCTCTTTTATATTTCCTGCCATTTCCGAGTCACATGGATTTTATACTTTTTACTTCTTACTTTTTACTTCTTACTTCACCATCTACCCTACAGATCCTTCAAGTGAGATTTGTAAAAGTTTCTGAGCTTCGACGGCAAACTCCATCGGGAGCTTGTTCATCACCTCTTTCGTATAACCGCCAACGATGAGCCCCACAGCCTCCTCCATCGGAATGCCGCGTTGCTGACAATAAAAGAGCTGCTCTTCATTTATCTTTGAAGTCGTAGCCTCATGCTCAACTGTTGAGGAATTGTTGCGAACGTCAATATAGGGGAAGGTGTGTGCTCCACATTCATCGCCCATCAGCAGCGAATCGCACTGTGTGAAGTTTCGACAGTTCGACGCCCCTTTTGACATCCTTACCAATCCGCGATATGAATTCTGGGATTTACCAGCCGAGATTCCTTTGCTGACAATTGTAGAGCGCGAATTGCGTCCAATATGAATCATCTTCGTGCCCGTGTCCGCCTGCTGGTAATTATTGGTGACAGCTACCGAATAGAATTCCCCAATCGACTCATCGCCCTTAAGCACGCAAGACGGATATTTCCATGTAATTGCCGAACCGGTCTCAACCTGAGTCCAAGATATCTTGGATCGGTGACCGCGGCAGAGACCGCGTTTGGTCACGAAGTTGTAGATACCCCCGCGTCCATCCTTATCACCGGCATACCAGTTCTGAACAGTGCTGTATTTCACCTCCGCGCGTTCCTCACAGATTATCTCCACGATGGCAGCGTGCAACTGATTTTCATCGCGCATCGGTGCGGTGCATCCTTCAAGATAGCTGACATAGGCATCATCATCAGCCACAATGAGCGTACGCTCAAACTGACCGGTGCCGGAAGCATTGATACGGAAATATGTGCTCAACTCCATCGGGCACCGCACTCCTTTGGGAATATATACAAAAGAGCCATCGGAAAATACCGCTGAATTCAACGCTGCGTAATAGTTGTCGCGATAAGGCACCACAGTGCCAAGATATTTCTTTACGAGATCCGGGTAATCTTTCACAGCCTCGGAGAAAGAACAGAAGATCACTCCCAATTCAGCAAGTTTCTCACGATGAGTAGTCTTTACGCTGACAGAATCCATGACTGCATCCACAGCCACACCAGCGAGTTGTTTCTGTTCCTCAAGCGAGATACCGAGTTTATTGAAAGTCTTCACCAGCTCAGGGTCCACCTCCTCCATGCTCTTCTTGACCTCCTTCTTTTTAGGAGCTGCGTAATAGCTTATAGCCTGAAAATCGATGGGTGGAATTTTCAGGTGTGCCCATTCCGGAGGCGTAAGCGTCTCCCAATATCTGAACGCCTTGAGACGAAAATCAAGAAGCCACTCCGGCTCACCTTTTTTCTTCGAGATAAAGCGTATCACATCTTCATTAAGACCCGGAGGCACGATCTCCGTGTCAATATCCGATGTAAAACCATACTTATATTCGGAATTGGTTGCCTCCTGAATCGTTTTTTTCGAACTTTCAGATTTACCGTTCTCGGTGGTTATCTCATCCTTTATTTCGTCACTCATAAAGCGTAATTTTCTATTATTACGCAAAATTACAAAAAAAGTTCTGTAAGCCGATTATTTTAAAGGGAAAAGGGAAGAAGTAAAAGGTAAAAAGGTGAATTGGCGCGTTCATACCAATCTCCAGATTCTGTCTTTGCCAGCAATAATTTTAATGAAATTAATTATACTGTTTTTACCTCTCGATCTGAGAGACAACATTGAGGAGTCTGCAAATGAGGGTAATGCCTGCCAATCTACATGGAGTTTATACGGTTGCAGACTTGTTGTACATGATCAAGGCCATAAAGTAAAGAATGGCTATCGATGCCCATCCACATAAAGAGCTTATGCAAATTCTGATAAGCATTGAGTATGTAAGCTGTGCCGATTTGTGGTTGTCTTCGCGCAAAACAGATAGGCTCATGATGTGCTATTCGGTTTCGGAGGATATTGATGCCATCAAGTTCATTGAACATATAAGCATTATTATATTGAACCTCCACAGAAGAACGTGGTTTATTCGGGAATATTCGTAGGAGAATCTGTCCGGTAGCGCGATATTGAGGATTGGCAAACATATACTTCCAGACTCCGAATTCCATTTCAGCAAGAAGTTTGTGGTGAGTATATTCACCATTTCTGTTCAAACGATTGAAAGCTTTGGTGATTATTCGCGCACTATCTCGACAACTGACAATATCAAATATACCTCCTTCCAATACTGAATCACGAAGCCAATTCTCTCCGAACCGAGACGTAAGCTCACGGTCAATAGCATTTCTTAACGCCACCTCGAAACAGCTCAATAACGTAAAGACTTCTTGCGAGAGATGAAGGTTTAACCGATACAGTGACATTGCTTTTCGGGTATCATTATCACACGCTGCGACATATCTGTTGAGTCTTTCCGGAGACAATATATTCTGAAAATCGATGAATTTCACTTCTGTTACAATCTTTTATTAGCCAGGATTTGTTTTAATCAAAATAAAGCACTACTTTTGCAGTGTTGATTCCCGGTAGCCCCTGACTCGTCAAGCTATCGGGTTTAGTATTATATAGCCACAAAGGTAATCATTCTCATTGAATTGGACAACAATGAGAAAACATTATGTTAACGTATATTTGTTCACAAAAAGATATCCGGAGCATTTATTAATAATAAGCTCCGGATATCTTTTGCCATGTAAAAATTTCGGTGTAAGAAGTGTTAGAATTATTTTACAAGTACTTCTTACTTCTAACCTCTTACCTGTTACTTCTCCCCTTTTACTTTTAGTGTTAATTTTTCTGGAAAGGAGCTACAGGCAGGCCGTCTGTCCCATATAGATTTCCGCTGGGGTAGGCAGCCCAATTATATTTAACCTGAGTCGGATTCTTAATCAGTGAAGATGACAGCTGCACTGTCCGGTCATTGATAAGCTTTCCGGCTGCCTCAGTGTATTTGCCATCGTTTCCTGCGATTATGAATCCAGTCACCGCACATGACGTTGGCTGCAGAGGCTTGTCGAACCCAAGGATGAGGTTGCCATTCTCTGTTTTCAGGGAAGTGCAACGCGGAGCCACATAGTTGACATTCTTTCCGTAATCACGATTCAGGGCTATCAACGCAAGCCTATGCGCAACAGACTGTTTATCCCTCGGATGTATATCATCCGGATTACCAAGATCAACAGCCACCGCCATTGCCGTGTTATCAAGTTCCAAAGCCTTGGTCTGTGCCTCACGTAATGACCCATACAACGCATTGGGAGTGCAATAAGCGGGTTTACCGAACCCGGCAAGCTGAACAAAATAGAAAGGCATATTCTCGCCCCATTGCTTACGCCAGTCGCCTATCATATTTTTGATAAGAGGACCGTATTGCTGGTCACGTCCGTAGTTCGCACATCCCTGATACCATATCACACCCTTCACGGTCATTGGAGCCAAGGGACGTATCATAGTATTATACAATGCCGTGGGATAGTATTTGCTATAAGGAGCCACCGGCTTATTTTTCATTTTCTTGAAATTAAGCACAGGTGTATATTCCCATCCGTCAGAAAGAGGAATTTCACCGGATTCACCTACTGCCACCGGCTTATTTTTAGCTGCGAAACCTCCATATCCATGATAGTTGATAACCATCACTTCAATTTCCGCTTCGCCCGATTTCACCATTTCCGGGGGCACAACATATACACGGGGTGATTTATGTCCGCGTCCGCGCCCTACTTCCTTGCCGTTAAATTTCGTCACATCAAAATCTTTCAATCCTCCAAGACGCAATTCAAGCTGTTTGCCAGCCATATTTGCGGGGATATTGAATTTCTTCTTCAGCAACACGATGCCATCGAATTTCGGTAACACAGAGTCTTCCCAATATTTGCCTACCGGAATCGGTTTCCATTCGAGAGAACCTTTGTTGTCGATATATTCCCTTGCCGCAGTCATCAACTCCTCATTCTTTTTCAGAGTCATTTTATCAGGGTCGAAGGCATTACTCTCCATGAGATGAATATCATCATCAAAGCCGGGAGATTTTCTTACCCCCTCCAGGCTCGTCCAGGCTTCCGCAGGTGTGCCGCCCCAGGAAGCATTGACGATACCGATAGGCACTCTGACAGAATCACGCAGCTCTTTAGCAAAAAGATATCCCACAGCAGAAAAAGGCTGAACTGTAGATGGATTGCACTCGGTCCATCCGCCATTCTCCGCGCTGCAGTCGTCTTTCGGCACAAGCGACATGGTACGTTTCACCTGAAAGAGTCGGATGTCAGGCTGGATTGCCTTGTTTATCACCTCGTCATCGTTCATAACGGTGCTCCACCCTTTCACCGGGAACTCCATGTTCGACTGTCCCGAACATACCCACACATCGCCCGACAATATATTGCGGATTGCCTTTTTGTCGCTACCTGATTTCACGTCAATACGATAGGGGCCTCCGGCAGGTGGAGTAGGGATTTTCACTGAAAATTTACCCTCGGCATCCGCAACACCTTCATATTTCTGATCTGACCATCCGGGGGAGACCACAACCTTGGCATTCTTGCCGGCAACGCCGGTAACATTCATCTCAGCATCCCTTTGCACAACCATATTGTCGGAAAGATAGCCATGCAGCCGGATGGCAGCCTTCAGCTGCTGCGGAAACACCAGGCATGCTCCCGCAGACAGCAAACAGACTATTAAAAATTTCTTTATCATTTTTTGAATATCTTTTTAACTTTCGAACCTTGTCGGCAAATGTATAAACCATTGGAAGGATTATTCACACGAACACCCTGAAGATTATAGTATTCAACCGGCGCGTTATTATCGGCATCAATACCTGTCACACCTGTGGAACCGGTCTTCTCGTAGAATACATACATACGTGATATCTGCGAAGTAGCTGCGGCGCCATTATTACCTCTGGATATGAATTTCATGGTCTTCACGGGCTCAGCGTTATCTGAAGTTGCTGTCAGTTTATACCAGAATGTCTTGTCATTAACTGTGAACAATGGATCGACAATGCAATTTTCAAGTGTAGGCGCGCATTCCTCGGCCATAGACAAATTAACGGATGATCCGTTTACATATGCAGCCTTGAGGGCATAACCTTCGGGCACATCAAAAATCAGCTCATTGCCCAGATAATATCTCAGAGAAAGCGTCCAACCGTAGGTATTGTCGTAGCAAAGGCATGGACGGGTATTGTATTTGCCGGTAACTACACGGGGACCAATGAAAGTGGTATATGTCACATCACCCTGTTTGAATGAGAACGTTTTATATTCAGTGCCTTCTGTATTTGCTTCAGCCGACAGGTAAATCCATTTCATTCCATTAATTTCTTTAGCCTGGCTTTCTACAAAACTCTTGCCATTGGTGAGAGGTGTGAGTGTGCCCCATAGATTGAAACAGAAAGGAGCCATCTGAAGACCGGATTCAATCGGAGCATAGGATGCAGATGATTCAGGGCTATCTGTCATTCCGGCTTTCTTTGCACGAGCATATATGGCACCCTCCTCTTTTACCGGCACACCGCTTTCGGTGTAAGGATACCAGGTAAATGGATCGCTCTCATAACTGTATTCTATTGAAGCTCCCGGAGTGGCGCATGAAAGCTTCACACTTTGGTCGGCAGCCACAATAGGTAACTCTGTATCAAAAATTACAGGACACACCTGAGTGGGCGTTCCGCTGTAAGTCACCTCAACCCATGCAGCGCGCAAGTGCTGATTAGTTACAGTGAAGGCTGTGGACGCTGAAATGTCGCTAAGAATCTGAGATTGATCAGCCTCATTATAAGTTGCCGTCTTCAACAATCCGCATTGTTTTGCTGTTTTTCCAGTCCCTGGCACAGATTGACGAACCACGATTTTATCTACCGTGATACCTTCAATCGGTTCAACAGTAACATTATTTTTCATTACCAGCTGATAGAATCCTGAATAAACGAACATACCCTCTCCTAATGAGATCTGTCCGAAATCTCCGGTAAGAGGTGCCACAGAACCTACTGGCACTATCACTTGTTTCGCATCACCGGTGTAATGCTCTTGTGCTCCATCTGCTATAAACACTACTTTTTCAGCTGAAGCAGTCAGACCTATAGCTGACGCAAATAAAAAAAGAAAAAATTTTTTCATAACTATAATATTTTGAAGTTGTTAAATAATTATTGTTTCTTATAATCCACCCATTCTCCCCAAGTATACATATAGTAAGGTCGAGTAATCTGATCCGACAGCAGCCACTCGCCAAGTGTATAGCGGGTAGGCGCCTCATGCCCGAGTTCAGCCCAGTGCATCGGGATTAGGATATCCGGATCAAACACATCGGTAAATTCCTTAAGATTTGGCCATTTTGTCCAGATAATTGACAGGAGTATGTTAATGTGAGGCATTTTTCCTTCGAGATAAGACCTGCTGAATATCTCCCGGTCTGATATTCCTCCAGCATTCTCTTCAGTTTCATGACCATCCGGATTCTGATCTCCGGTGTGAGCCACAACTGTTCCGTCAGGCAAGGTAACAACATACACATTGTTATGCAGTTGCCCTAAATAATTGCCGGAGGCATCATATTGCAGGCTCTGATGTCCGGGGATTATAAACGTTTTCAGAGAAATCCCGTTTGCTGCAGTGAACGTTTGATTCCAAGGTTCATTTTCGCGAGCGCCTGTCACAAATTCCGAAGTGGCGTACACATTGGCAATATCATCCGTGCAAATCACTGGTTTACGTGAAGCATTGAAATAAGTCACCACCCACGGATCAAAATGATCTGAATGACGGTGAGAAATGAACATGATGTCGCATTTGTTAATCAATTGCTGCATCAAATCCTTGTCTATATATCCCAATGCTCGTTTACCTTGTCCTAAGCTTGTAGAAATGTCTAAACCACCTAATCCTGTGCCTCTCACAAGGTCAAAAGCCACCGTCACATCTTTCGTGCGCACGATTACGCCACAATTATAGATTTTATACACCCTGGCACTCACATCGGTAGGAAGCGGTTTATCCAAATTTGCAATTACCTGCATGAGCCTCTTGCTCATAAAGTTATTGATAAGAGTATAGTTGGCTGGTGTTATGCTGGAGTTGTGATAAATAGCATCTAAGGTATAGAAAGCAATCTTGCGTTCGTGAGAAAGGAGCCCTTCTTTAGGTTTTGAAGAATTGAAAAGACGATGCACTGTGGAAAGCTGCTCGGCAACCTGACTGTTAAAAAGATCAAGATTTTCCGCAGCAGTCGTCTGTGCATGACAACAAATGGGCAATGCAGTTGCCATAATCGCCGCTCCAATAACCCGTAATAATATCTTATTCATTGGTATACGTATTTTATCTTCTGATTAACTTACGGCTTGCGTTACCCTTTTTCTCCACATAAATGCCATGGAAAGATTCGGGACATCTGATCTCCACACCATTCATATCATAATATCTCGGATGCACAGACCCGTCATCATAGACAGTAGATTCAATGCCTGATGACTGTGATTCCATTTTCCATGACTCTCCGGGAATCATCAGGACTTTCCCCGATGCCTTGCAGCTTTTCAGAGCTTTAGCTGATACATTCATAAAACCTCGCTCAGCATACGGCACATCAAGATTATGCTCGCCGACAGAAATCACCGATGAAGGTGACACTGATTCTGTCAGAGCCGCGAAGTTGTCAGCCCAAGCTTTTGTTATCAATATACCTCCCGTGGTGATTGTATCTTTCAGAGACGCGACCGTTGATGCATCCCATTTCGTGCATACTGCCAACGGCACGAGCGATTCCGCCCTGAGTTCCACAAGTGTTCCGGTGTCTTCTCCTGCCGGCATGCCTTTGACCACCACTACCCTGTTTCCCGTCAGATTCAGACGCTCCCCTTTTTGTGAATAATGTTTGACACCGCTTACGTCATCCAACACTCCCTGCGGGGCAAACACCGGTTTTGATGCATTAAGATACATGTCAACAACATCCTTATCAGCCGATGCGCTGCTTCCATCTGTAATTAGTAGGATATCAGAATACTCTGCAATCTGCTTCATTGCCCTGTTGATAGCAGATGTTTCGGGTTCTACCCACGGAAAGGAAATAGCCGAGAGATTGACAGCCACCGTCAACTTTGAAGTCCTTACGACCGCTCCATTACCTGGGCATTTATATATATCCATCAACTCCTCAGATGGCGCGGCAGATGCCGCCACATCCTGAAGACCTTCCTTTAGGAAATACCCGACAGCCCTCGAACCGCTCACAACCGGATTGCTTTGCAGTAATCCATCATATAGTGTTATCATCCCTTTGCGGATAAGACCGTCGAAATCATCAGGAGCCGTCCGCTTGGAGAGGATCTTCAATTCTGCAATCCAGACATGGCAGAATTCATCCGGATCTGAAGTTGGTCTCAAGACTTTACGGACCTCGCCACTCATTGTCGGTGTAAATAGCGAGAACACCACTGCCATTAATATATATACATGTTTTATAGTCATATTGACATAGATTGGTAAATTTCGTTATAAGAAGCTGTTTAAGAATAAAATGGGAAGCAGCTGCCCTCACGGGCAACCGCTGTCCCCCGGTTCACAACGATTTATAATCCGTTGATTATAAACCATTACCTTATAAAACTATTAGAACAATTAACCCGGAACCAACATCAATAACCCGGGTTTTGGGTCAAATTAGGTGCTGTTATAATGTCGTATGAAGGGATAGGGAAAAGATACTGCCTTTCCGGGAAATATCTTGCCGTGTGCTGCCGTATGGTTTTTGTTGCAAGCAACGGCTTCAAATCCACCAGACCATTCTCATCTACATCAGGCAGAGCCTTATTGGTAAAGAAGAAATCACCTGATTTTATCAGCTTGCCAAGATCACTCTTCCAATAATCGCCATTGACGGTCAGACCCAATAGACACTGATACTGCGGACGATTCATGCAGATATCAGCAATTCTCCATCGGATAATATCGAAATAGCGCTTATTCTCAAATGCAAGCTCCATGCGGCGTTCAAACCGAACAGCGGTCCTCAATTCGCTCTGCGATGTGCTGACAACTGCCGGATAGTCATTAGTCTGTGTCCTCTTGACTCCGTATGCCCTCGAACGCACATCATTTATGGCATTTAGCACCGTGGCATCAATTTCATTAAGCTCAATTTTTGCCTCTGCATACATCAGAAGGACATCTGCATATCGGAGCACCGGTATATTATTCTCTGCATATTTGTCGTCAATCCATGTCTCGTCTACACCCTTGCGAAGATACAGAGCACTTGTTGGAGAACCATTGCCCACAAGAGGAGATGAAACATTTGATACTGACTTCCCGTTTGGATCCTTCACCTTTAGTTTCTCAGGACTATACTCATAGCCGAGGTGTGTAGAGCCAAACTCGACAATGGTATAAGCACAACGCGGATCTCTGTTTTTAAAAGGCTTATGCGGGTCATACAATGGAGACTCATCCACCGGTTTGCCATCGGTACAGAGGAAAGAAAGCAATAATTCCCATGACGGACCAAGATTGCCGGTATAACCACCGATAATTCGGGGTATGAAATTTGTTGTGGCAAACTTCGAAGCATCATCAAGCGACCTGCTTCTTGGAATAGCCATTATCCATTCTTTTGATGTGCTCTTGGGTTTATGCACATTCTGCCAGTCAGGATCAAGAGAATATACTTTTGAATCTATGCATTTCTTTGCTTCGGCAGCAGCCGTAGCCCAATCGGAACACCACAAGGCAGTGCGTGCCTTGAACGGAGCAACAGTGGATTTGCAGACTCTACCCTCATTCTTGGCAGGAAGCAAGGTTTCTGCCAGATCGAAATCTTCGTAGATGTGTTGCAATATCTCTTTTTTCGGAGTCCTGACCATGGCTTCTGCCTGCGCGATGTTAAGCTCATCAGTATAATACGGTGCATCACCCCAGAAGAATATAATATAGGAATAATAGCATGCCCTCATGAAAAGAGCTTCACCCTCGAGTGTCTTGAGTTCAGCATTGTCATTTGCCTCGCGCAGTTTCCTTGCAGAGTTTATGCAACTGTTGGCATTCATTATCGACCGATAGGTATTCTTCCATCTTGCCTGCACAAAAGCATGGTCAGACGTAAGGTTACCTGTTGGTCCGGGATCATTGGTTATGGTGTTCTGAAACCAATCGTCGCTCCACATGTCAAGATTATACTGACGATAACCTTCAATGTCCCATTGTTTATAGCTATATAGCGCATCGACACTCATTTTCAGATCGTCCGCATTCTTAAACCACGTCTCTTTAGTTGGATTCGTAAGCGGCTCAATGTCTATTTGTGCGCAACCGCAGGTCATGAATAATCCTGCAAGTATCAGAATTGTATATGCTGTCTTTTTCACTTTATTCAGATTTTAAGTTAGAATTGAACTGAAACTCCAAAATTAAATGACTTGGCAATATAAGATGAGCCATTGTTTTTCATCTCAGGATCCCAGCCCTGAGGGAAATGGCTGAAACAGAATAGATCTGATGCGGATGCAAAGACCTTTAATGCATCAAGACGCAGTTTCTTCAGAATATTCTTCTGGAAGGAATACGACAGCGTCACGTTCTTGCATCTGAAATAAGAGCCGTCGAACAACCATTTGTCTGTGCAGACCATATAATTGTTCTTATAGTTCTTCGTGTCAAGACGCGGAAACTCGGCTTTGGCTCTTTCCTCAGGTGTGCTGTAAATGTCATCCCATTCATACATTCCGAAGTGATAATTGTCATTCAGATAACTCCAGAATTTTCCAAGTGTCTCTTTGGGGAAATTATAATAACTTGATGTGTGAGTAGTCATGGCGCGTGTGCGTCTCACCTTCTGCTGCCCTACACCCTGGAACAAAGCGCTTAGCTCAATTCCTTTCCATCCGAAACTAAGGTTGATACCATAAGTGAAATGAGGTTGCGAAGATCCGAGTATCACACGGTCATACTCCGGAGATATGATGCCGTCAGGTTTCCCTTCGGGACCGCTTACATCCTTAAATTTAAGATCTCCGGGTTTGGTAAGGCCGGGATATAGAAGAGGTGAGGCATCAACTTCTTCCTGCGTCTGAAATATTCCCTCACAAATGTATCCGTACCATGCCTGGAATTCATCACCTTCTCGGGTAATGAAGCCGTTCGTGTCATCATATACCTCAGTTCCATGCATCTTTCCCATTACAGATTTATAATCCGAGAGATTAAAACCTACGGAATATGTGAAGTCACCAACTTTGTCACGCCATGTTGCCTGCAAGTCGAAGCCACGGGTATTCATGTCGCCGGCATTGCGATATGGATTATTTACACCCATCAATGTAGGAATCTGTGTCGCAAGAAGCATATCCTTGGTCTTCTTCCAGTACCAGTCGAAAGTCATGGTAAGTCTGGAATTAAACAACGATGCATCAAGTCCTATATCATAACTGTGTGTCGTCTCCCATGAAATGTTTGGAATGGCATATTCATCAATCAAGGCATTGTTTGAGGAAGAGACTGCCCCTGTTTCATCCATGAATATGGTATTGCCAATACTCAGTGTCGAATAATATGGATAATCTCCAATTCGTTCGTTTCCAAGCGTACCGTAAGAGGCTCTGATTTTCAAGAAACTCAATACTGCCGGATTCACATTCTCCATGAATTTTTCCTGAGTAATCACCCATGCTGCGGAGAATGATGGGAAATAACCATTACGATATTTGCTGCCGAAACGCGAAGATCTGTCCCACCGCAAGTTTGCCTGAGCAAGATACCTTCCGTCGAACGCATAGTTGACACGACCAAAGACAGATCTGTATGAGTTTTCTGTCATTGCGCCGCTCAGTGTAACATTATTTTTGTTCGAATTGTAAAAGAATGGATAATCGCTAAGCTGCATACCTTTCGTGACACCTCCTTGGGTATCATATCGCCTATGATAATCCTCGTAGCCGACAAGTGCCGATAGGTCATGTTTCTTATCTATCGTGACCTTATAATTTAAAAGTAGCTGTTTGGTAAGTGTTCGGGTCACATAGCGGTTCTCTGTCAGGTCATTGGAGTCCTGATAGTATATTGTTCCGGCATTTCCCTGCCAGTCATATCCTTCAATCTTCTTTACAAATTTTTTAGCCCTGTTCCAATTGAATCCGGGAGCAATAACACCTGTTATCGTGAATCCTTTGAATGGTGTGATTATCACAGATGCCTTTGCCGACAACTGATCTTTCCAGCCATTGCTGAAACCACCATAGTTAAGCTGTGCCCACGGATTTATCAGACCATGACCCTGTGCAGGACGTCCGTCGCTGTTCTGATATGCCCTGTTAGGATCCATCTCAATACAACGATTCAAGGGATTGATCACCGGCTTATGAGTTGTATTGTTATAATAATTGGCATCAAGACTGACCTGAAGCCATTTTGAAACTTTAAAATAATTATTTGTCCTCACCATGATTCGCTGGAAATCATAATGGTTGTATAGACCCTCGGAATATTCATAAGTCGCGGAAATCTTGCTGCGCGCCACCTTGTTGCCATAGCCTACAGCCACTGTATGTTTCGTAAACGGCGCGGTTTTGCGTATCATAGCCTTACGCCAGTCTGCAACCGGATAGCGGTCAGGATTCTCAGCATTCTTTTCCAACCAGATCTCGATAGCTGCCTGATTGGCTACTGCAAACACCTGTCCTTCCGGATTACCGTTCTGGTTCCACGCTTCCTCATTTCTTAATTTGAAATAGGTGATCACGTCCACAACCTCCGGATGATCAGTATCCGTGTCAAAACCGGCTGAACCCTGATAAAATACTTTGGCACGTCCCTCTTTAGCTCGTTTGGTTGTCACAAGTATTACACCCGAAGCGGCACGCGCTCCATATATTGAAGCCGAAGCAGCATCCTTAAGCACGGAGATGCTTTCTATATCCGCTACATTGACAGATTCAAGTTCATCAGGAACTCCATCAATAATCACAAGAGGACTGGAATCATTGATTGTCGTCACACCACGCACAAGAATATCGCCACCATCGCCGGGAGCTCCGGAACTTCTGGAAACATTCACACCTGACATTGCGCCTTGAAGAGCCTGCGTAACCGAAGTGTTGCGGTTGGCATCCATGGTTTTCGTAGTCACATTTGCCACCGCGCCAGTTAGGTCAGCCTTCTTCATCTCGCCATAACCTACAACTACAAGCTCATCCATCGTATTGGCGTCTTCCTGCATTTCAATGCGAAGCGTTTTCTTATTGGTGGTAGATACAACTTGTCTTGCAAAACCAACATACGATACCTCAAGCTTGGCGCCGGGCTTTACTTTAATTGAGAATTTTCCATCGGTATCGGAAACAGCGAATTGCTTGCTTCCCTTTACAGTTATTGTTGCACCGATAAGCGGCTCTCCAGCCGGATCAACTACGATTCCATTTATTTCCTGCGTCTGCGAATAGGCAGCCAAAACATGAAATACAAATAAAATCAGTACAATTGCAATCCGATTCATGTATTAAGTTTTAAATGGTTAATAATTAAATTAGTTCTATATAGTAAGTATAACCTCGAAATTTCTTAATGTATTGATTCGTCAAAGCATCTTCTTGCGAGTCATACTTGTTTTAAAACTTCAAATTTTGCTCTCCTTTCGTTAGTTTTTGCATCAGTAAGCAAATGTTAAATTTAAGTATCTCTTAGCGAGAGATACTTAAATTAAAATATACCTTTGACAATAAGGGTAATATAAATCACCTTAACAATTCTTAACAAAATCAGATTCGCTAAAAATCCTACAAAACAACTCTCGATGGCGCTTCCAATCGTAGCTGCTTGTGGGTGCCGGGCTCCGGCTTGCAAGCAACAGCAGCTACGCCTTGACGATCAATTAATTTCGGTGCAATCTTTTGCCTATAGGCAAATATTTGATAGTATTTTAAAAAATTTTTTGATTATTTTGAATTTATATTAAAATTTTTACATATCTTTGCCAAACAAATAAGTATCTCTCGCTAAGAGATTTTAATTTAGAATGCACATATTTAGCTAATATTCAATTATTTGCAGCCCTTAAATTAAATTCTATATATTTTCAATAATTGAGGTCATTTTTATATTATTATAAAAAATAAAGGGACACCTTTCGGCATCCCTTTATTTTTACATTGCTTTTACCTTGCTTTAAGAAGTTGTTATCCTACATTTCGAGGTTTTTACCTTAATTTACAAAGTATTTACAAAGTGTTCGGATTATTTTACGAGTGTTTTCTTGCCGTTGATGATGTAGAGACCGGGGGAAGTGATGCGGTCGAGTTTAATGCCCTGGAGATTGTAAATCTCTTGAGTATCTTCTATGTCAGCATCAATCTCGGTCACTGCGGATGCCCCGGTGATGTTGGGATAGAAATGGAAACTTATGCCATCCTCCGTCTTCTTTACATCTCTGATGCAGAAATAGGCGCGCGTTCCGTCTTCATAGAAAGGATAGTCGTTATCATCGACATGACCGAAGCTCTTGCGGTTTGTCTCCGGTCCGAGAGGAGCTCGGTTGATCTGTCCTCCGCTCGTGGTAGAGCCATTGGGACGGAACAGATACAACTCATATTTGTTGTCGGCTCCGCCATTCCCTTGATATCCGGGATGCACGCGATATACAAGCAGACCCCCACTGGGAAGCTGTTCGTCCCACAGATCGGAACGGTCGCGGTATTCCAAAATGAAGTATTCCGTCTTCGTTTTGCTGGGTCTAATCTTGTATGCCACCTTCTCCGGATTTCCTGCCGATATAGGTCGAATTGTGTAAACGCCTTCTTCGGTAATGGTCTCGACATCTGCTGCCGGTAACCAGTTGCCATAATCAGCTCCGTATGTCATGCGCATATATGCGCTGAGTCCCTGAGGCACAGTACCGTTATCGCTCATCAGATCCCATACGCCGATTGGATTCAACGTTGAACCTTTCTCGGTGTAAAGATCATATGCATTAAGAGTATGAGTCATCTCGTGACACAATACGCCGGTATGGAGCTTATACGGTTCATAATAATAATTATATCCGTTGGCACCATCAAAAACTTTAAGATAGTTCTTGACATTCAACCCTTTCAAACGCGCTGCCGGTGCGGTATTGTTTGCGGGCCATAGCATATTGTTGGAAGTCTTCTCCGAATTGCCGTTAATGATGATCACGATATTGTCGACAGTGCCGTCACCATTGGCATCAAGCACCACATCCTCCGGCAATTTATCCGAAAGATATTCGCACATATCCTTTACGAGAGTCTTGGTACGCGTATCCAACATGAGATCAAGACTGGAATATCCATCGGGATTACTGCTCGACTTCTCGCAGAAATATCCGCGAGGATGAGAATCAACATATTCCGTAAGGATGAGAGTAGATTTCCAATCCATGCGTCCGAAACTCATATCGGAGAAATAGTTGCGCACGGAATTTGCTCCGGGCTCTGTTGAATTGAACATCGCCTCGTAATAATCGAAATCATGCTCCCATTTGCTTTCCGCCTGATCTGCGAATTTCACGAAACATACGATATTCGCCATCTTGAACGGCTCAGCGAAAGCCACGCAGGCAAAAGCGCAGATAATGAATATAACTGAAAGTTTACGCATGATAAATGATAAATATAAAATCATAAGCCAGTGTATCAATCGACCTCTTCGAGGCCGCAGCGATTCTTCAGGTTTGTACCCCCACACCGCCTGGAGTGCTTCCAAGGAATCCCTCCAAGCGATATGGGGTTATAACTAAATGCCCTCTTCGAGGACTAACGCAGCAGCACTGCCTTCTTACTTTTTACTTTTTACTTCTTACTTAACAACGACTTTAGTGGTTTTCGATCCCTGACGACGGATGTAAAGACCGGGCTCCTCACCGCTAACTTTCACACCCTGCATGTTGAAGAATTCAACAGCTGCATTCTCGTCAGCCTCGATTCCGGCTACACCAGAACTCGGAGTAAACGGATTGCCATTGTCGGTATATTGAAGCACGCGAATTCCATGAACATAGAGAGGTGAAGTCTTCATATAATTCACAAGGCGTATTGTCCTCTGCACACCCTTATCGCTCTGAATCTTGAAATAACGCTGATTTCCGGGTGCTCCATATTCAGGGTCTTCGAGTTTCTCAACATCATTGAAATACCCGGTATACTTTACACCAGGAAGATCATCTCCCATAAATCCAGGAGTAAATTCGCCTCCTTTAATCAAATTATACATCCCAAGATCACGATTTGCGACATTTCCCTCGGCTGTATGAAGTCCAAGATTTATATTTTCCTGCTCTGCCGAGACATAAATGTCAACTTTTGCGCAATCAGGAAGATGGAGCAATATACCGCCACCATGACATGCCGGAGCCGCATAACCGACAAAATCCTCACCGGCTACAGGGAGCTTAATCGCACCTTTCTTTGAACCGGCACCACCTTTCACTCCGTCGGTGCCATATCCTTGATAAGCCTCATCCTTTATACATTCGGGAGTTGTGAAATCTGCCAACTCATAATTCGGATCAACAAGCTTCACCAGCATTCTGGAAGGATAGCCTACATATTTGTCGAGTTTTTCCTTTGTGTCGAACCAGAGGAAACCATCGGCATCGCAATCAGCGGGATCAAAGAAATTATAGGTTGTCTGAGCGCTGAGCGTACCTACTACAGCAAATGCTGCCAATGTGAGTAATGTTTTCTTCATAACTGTTATATTTAGGTTTTAGGCTTTAGGCTTTAGGCTTTAGGCAAAACTTCTAATGCCTAATGCCTAAAACCTAATGCCTCAATATTATACTTCACTCCAGTCCGGATTCTGTTCAACTCCATGATAGCGGACGTCGCTCCAGGAGATGGACCAGAAATATTGTCGTTTGTCAAAGTAACGAATGTTAGTGTTACGACCGTTTACCACAGAATAAGTGTAACGCTTTGTTCCATCCTCTCCTTGAGTGATATTCACACGATAAAGCGGGTTCGTATCGCCACACATAGCATCTTCCGCAATCCCGAGACGCAACAAGTCCCAATATGTAGTTTTCTCAAACGCCAACTCTACGCGACGCTCATTGAGGATATCTTCAAGAGTGACAGACCCGAGTGACGGCATTCCGACACGGTTGCGGATCCGGTTTATTTTCTGCAATGCATCGCCGGCACGGTTCTCATACCAATCGATTTCAGCATAGTCGAGAAGCAGCTCCGCAAAACGCCAGATTATATAATTCTGTGAACTTGCATAAGTTTCATCGGTATTGATCTGCTGGTTCTCACGAAGGAACTTCGCCATATAATATCCGGTGCGAGTAACAGATGCGGTGGTTGATGTGCCATAAGGTGTGATATCAACACCGGGCACTGTTTTCCCGTCAACTATTGTGTTATGCATGTCGAGCGTTTTGCCAGCCCATTCGGCTCCGTCATAAAGCACATTCGCATAGAAACGTGTGTCACGGTTATCGTAAGGATGATCCTCGTCATATCCTGATCCGGGTTCGTCGATGCGTTTGCCGTTTGCCATGCGGTATTCATCCACATGATTCTGTGTGGGATTATACGCGCAGTTGGTACCTGTCATTGATGGCGGGGCTGCATCGCGGTCGAGTTTATGACCGAGACCTGTCGAAAAGTCTCCGTCATCATTATGCTGATACTCCAAGATTGATTCCTGCGAATTTTTTGTCAGGAATATATTGCGGTAATTGAGAGCCTTTTCACGGATTGTGTTACCGTTTACAGGCAAGAGATCATACTCATGGAGTTCCAACACTTTGTCGTAAGCCTCGGCGGCGAGACGGCGCATCTTCGCAGAGCGGTCATCAGGGAAACCGAGATATGGTTTCTCCGCATTCTGATAATGCACGCCGGCAGCCCAGAAATAGGTTTTGCCCATCAGCATGTAAGCCGCGCCTTTGGTTACGCGCCCTACATTACGAGCCTCATGCTCTACCGGAAGTAACTTAGAAGCCTCGAACGCCTCTTTGGTGATGAAGTCCACCATCTCTTCATATGATGCACGAGGGTATTTCACAGTCTCTACCAACGGATCAAAAACCCTGTCAACAAGCATTACCCCGCCGTACCGCTGCAGAAGCGTATAAAAATACCATGCACGGAAGAAATGCGCCTCCCCTATGATCCGGTCGTGAATAGATGCCGGGAGCTCACTTTCATGGGCAAAAAGCTTGTTGAGAGAGCGGATCTGCTCATAGGCAGACTGCCAAACCAGGCGGCTGCGACCATTGATCATCGTTGCCGACCCTTTAAGAATTTCTCCATACCCAGCCTGATACCAGTCGCGCCGACCCACCGTGAGCTGATCGCCAAACCATGGCTCAAATTCCTCTCCGTTGTTCTTGATCATCGTTGATACAAGTATAGTGAAGCCATTGTCCATGTTGTGATACCAGCTGCCGGTGTATTCATCAAGCAACTTTTCATCGCTCCATATCATGTTTTCCGACAATTTGTCGTTAGGCGCATCCCGGAAAATGCCATTGCAAGAGGATAGCGATACGACAAAACACGCTATAATAGCCGAATATATTATTTTATTTATCTTCATAGCCTAAATATCTTATTTAAGTTTCGCAAGCTTCAACTTAAGGTTTAGGAGTTTAAAAGTTTAGAAGTTTATATGCAGCGAATATGATTGATCTATTGTTTATTAGCAGCAAATAAACTCATAAACTGCGCAGAGCGCGATTAAACTTATAAACTTCAACTTTACGCTTGCGAAAGTTGAATATCTTATATATCAGAAACCGAAAGCGATTGAGAAACCATAGGAACGCTGCAACGGATAACCGCGAAGCGACTCCGGATCCATGTTGTGAAGCGAAGACCATGTGCAAAGGTTGCTTGCCTGAAAGGAAACATCTACAGAGGTAAGTTTCGTTTTGCGCAGGATTGACATCGGAAGGGAATACCCTACCGTCAAAGCCTTAAGACGCAAGAAATTACATTTCTTAACCCAGTATGTGCTGCTTCGACGGTTATTGTCGCCGGTGGTTGCGAATTTCACCCTCGGATAGCTTGCATTGGGATTATCCGGCGTCCAGGTGTCGGTGTAATGGTAATCCTGGAAACGTTGCAACGAATTGTTTTCCAATGTGTAAAGCTCGCTGATCAGCTGATTGTATCCTCCTGCGCCCTGGAACGAGAGATTCACATGGATTCCTTTCCAACTGCCACCGACACCGAAGCCATAGGTCACTGTCGGAAGCGAGGAATCTTCCACAAACACCATATCATTCACAGTAAGGATATTATCTCCATCCTGATCCAGATACTTTATATCGCCGGGAGCAAGTGTGGCATTTTTCTTACCATCCTGATCCACAGGCCATGCGGCAATCTCTTCATAGCTCTGGAATAATCCGTCAGCCACATAGAGGGAATTCACGGTAAACGGCTTCCCTTTGCGACGCTGAGCCTCCGGAAGGGAAGATTCATCTCCCCAATCGAGCACCTTATTCTCGGATGTGCCGATATTGAAGCTGAGGTCATAGTTGAAATCACCGATTGTATTATTGTGTCGAATCGTGAAATCCACACCGGAGAAACGCACTTTACCGATATTGACCGACGGAAGCACGCCGCCTGTTCCCACTGTGGGCGGGAAGAGATACTCACGGGCATCTGTCACCATATTGGTGCGTGTGCGCTGATACCATTCAACGGTTGCTGTAACTCGGTTGTTCCAGAATCCGAGGTCAAGACCGACATTAAAATCCTTCGACTTGCCCCACGTCAGCGATTCATTCGGATAAGAACTCAATGAAGGAAGAAGTCCGGGCAGCCAGTTGCCTCCGAAGTTATATCCCTCGGTGTTTGTAAAGCTATAGAACTGCAGATAACCAAAATCAGACGCAACTCCGTCATCACCGAGAATACCGGCAGAAGCACGAAGTTTTGCCTGCGAGATTATCGAAGGAGAAACTTTGAAAAATTTCTCATTCGAGAGCACCCAAGATGCCGAGAACGTCGGGAAGAAACCCCAGCGTTTACTTGGAGAAAAACGTGTCGAACCATCCACACGGAAAGAAAACTCTGCAAAATAGCGGCTGTCAAAACCATAAGTCACACGACCCACGGTAGATGCTCGCTGGCTGTTGTATTCGTTTCCGGAAAGAGAAGCAGTCGATGACGATCCGAGAATCTCCGGCTTCTCACCCGAGAGGTTAGGATTGGTGCCGCGAAGATACTTGTTCTGGTAATCCTGATAGTTGATCACTGCCAGACCGGTGACATGATGCTTGTCATTGAAAGTATGGTTGTAGCTTATGCCACCTTCAAGAAGAGTATTATGCACGCTCTGCTCTCTGTCGCTCATCGTTATTCGCGAAGCCGGATATACCGACGACGGATCGATTGTAATCTCACCTGTCAGCGGATTGTATACACTAAGTTGCACCGGTTTCGAATATGTAGTCACTCCCGAATGATTCATGTCATGAGTGGCAGTCACATATATCTCCAGTCCGTCAACCTTCGGTATCTGATAACGCAGCTGTGCGTTGAGGGTATGGTAGTCGGATTTTGTTTTCTGATAGCCACCGAGACCACGCACTGATACAAGAGGATTGTAACCCTCAAGGCTGGCATAAGACCCGTCGGTATATTGCAAAACCTCTATCGGAGAATATGCATATGCATCATCGATTGTAAGCGGATTGTTGTTGTTCTTGTAGTTAGTAATCGACCCTGTCAGATTCACAGAGAGTGTGAGACCCTTAAGAATATCGGCATCAGTGCGCAACGAATAATTGAAACGGTTTCTACCGATATTGGAATAAAGACCTTTTGACTCGGAATAACCTGCCGACACAAGATATCTCACAGACTTCACACCGCCCGACACCGACAGAGAATGACGCTGCGTGTGACCCCACTTATGGAAATAGTCGAAAAGTGAAGAATCTCCATAAAGATTTGGATTGGAGCCAAGAAGGTCGAGATCATATTTATTGTATCCGCCATCCGGATTAGCCTCGACAGCACGGTTGTAAAGTTCGGCAAACTGACGGGCATTCAGGAATTTCGGCAGATAGGTAGCGTCATCGAAATTAAGCTGTCCGCGATAATTGATTCTGACTTTGTCGCTCTTTCCACGCTTTGTCTGAACAAGAATTACTCCGTTGGCTGCACGCGCACCATACACAGCAGAAGCTGCGGCGTCTTTCAGAATGGAAATACTCTCGATATCATCCGGATTGAGGTCTGACAGACGCATCTCACCTTCGTTGGTTGTTGAAGAAAAACGGGGCACACCATCAATGACGAGCAACGGACTGTCGAGATTTCCACGAATACTCATAGTCGACTCCCTCGCTGACGATGGGTCGCCAGTAACAGCCTTGACACCAAGACCTGCAACCTGACCGCCCAACGACTGGTCGATATTCATCGCCGGAATCTTCAACAGATCCTTCGAACTGATGGTTTCCACCGACGAGGTCAATTCCGATCTTTTTGCTGTGCCGTAGCCAATCACCACGAGCTCATCTATCTCGGAATGCACCTCTGTCATTCTGACAACCAGATTCTTCGTGTCTTTACCCACATCCATGCGACGTGTCTCATAACCGAAGCAGGTGACTATCAGACGCGATGTCTTGCGTGCTGAAAGGACAACCTTGAACTTACCGTCGATATCGGTAGCGGCACCTCCCGGCACTCCTTCCACCCTCACGGTAGCC
Organism: uncultured Porphyromonadaceae bacterium; assembly: GCA_902495075.1. Lineage (GTDB taxonomy): Bacteria > Bacteroidota > Bacteroidia > Bacteroidales > Muribaculaceae > Lepagella. The sequence continues at coordinate 56,077 of CABUVO010000009.1, read as the reverse complement.
CCTACAAGAGGCTCCTCTTTCTCATCAAGCACAGTTCCCGTCAGATACGAAGTTCCCTCAGGAGCACCTAAAGCTGGAAGTGCCATGAGACAAATGATAAATAATATCAAAGCGTTCTTTTGCATATGATGTAGGCTTTAAGCTGTTTGTTATTTCGGTTCAAGAGCCAGTCCTATGTTGCGGAGCTGGTATTCATAGAATTCACGCGTAGAGGCATCGGGAGCAGATGACGCAGCGCGACGATAAAGCGTCTGTATCTTTTTCAGACGAGAATACATCAACGGCTTCAGCATCTCCGCCGGAAGCGCGGGATAACCGAAGGCAAGACGGAAAAACGAATTGTCACCTTCATGTCTGGCAGCATGACTGCAGGCTGCGTCACGCGAACACGGAAGGGACGGTTCGATTCCAAGTATGGATATCGGATCTGCCTCTGTCCAGTTTATTCCACCTTCATCGGTAAGGCTCTTTGATTTGCCACCGGGCATTGTGAGTCCGGCTCCGCTGACCATAATCTCCAGAGCCGCGCTCTGCAGGCGACGTTCCGTATCGTCAAGTTTACGGTTGGCATAAGCGGCTGCAAATATTCCCTTGATTGCGTCATCGGCATAATCCGCTACAGAGTAACACCTTTGCGGATCCGTTTCATGACCTGCGTTTATCCCTCCGAGATTCACAGGCGAAAGCAATGCCGATACAATTGCCTTGTCCATACGGTCGCGCCATACGGGAGCCTCCTCAAATTTAAGATTCAAAGAAGCGGGCGACAGCCAGTCGCGTGAACGTGCCTGACCAAGCAACCAGTCCATTGCGCGGCGCGTATCCGTTTTTGAGAAATATTTGCGGTGAGGTCCTTGATTGCGTCCCTGCACAATTTCCTTGAACTCTATACCGCCGATATAAGGGATCACATGCGAGATATGACGCAGATACTGGCTGATCAAAGCTTTGTAGGTTGGGAGTAGAGCCTCGTAGTCACGTCCCGGCTCGCCTGCCCAGTCCTCAAAGTTGTTCATGATTATCTTCATGTTGGATATCGCCATGTCGCCGGCGGTGATATGATCGTTACTGAGGTCTTCAGTCTGGTCTGTAGGATCGACAGTACCCATAAACTGCTGAGCTCCGAATTCATACATCGGATCATTCTCCTTTTCCTCTATCCATTTGTCAAGCACAGGTTTCTCCTGTTGCATTGTCAAATTTCCGGGAATCAGACGATAACCCCAGTTAATGGCATGGATATCGTAAACGCCCACAGGAGGGGGAGTCATGCGCACACCACGCTCAAAATCACCGGGCTGTGCCACAAAGTTATTGCGGGCATAGTCCATGATCGAGGGTGTTGTTCCATATTTCTGTGTAAACTCAGGATCGCGGAGATTCTCAATAGTATAAGCGTGAGAAGCACCCATGTTATGCATCAGACCAAGACAGTGACCGATCTCATGGGCAGTGACATAAGTCAGAGATTCATACATCACGGAATCGGCAAAAACTTTGGTACGCACACGCGGATCTACCGCACCCGTCTGAACAAAACGCCAGTCATGAACGAGCGACAGCACATTGTGATACCAAATGACATCAGCCCCAAGGATTTCACCGGTGCGGGGATCGCAATATGAAGGACCCATGGCATTTGCGGTAGGAGTGACGCTATAACGCACGCAATTGAAACGCACGTCATCGGGATCAAATTCCGAATCACCCACAGGATAATCGCGAGCTTCCACCACATTCTTGAAACCTGCTGCCTCGAACGCCGTGTTCCAGTATTCTATACCCTCTTTCACGGCAGCGCGCCATTTGTCAGGAAAAGCGGCATCTACATAGAACACGATCTTTTTCTTAGGCTCCACGAGCTGACCGGCAAAATATGCCTGCATGTCTTCCTCTTTAGGCTCCACGCGGAAACGGTTGATAATGGCATAACTCTCCACCTTGTCAAGATCGGAGGAATAGAGTTTCTTCATATCATAGAAGTAACCCACACGATTGTCCTGAAGACGGCTCTTCATCGGCACATCAGGAAGTTTCATCAGAGAACGCGACACCACTACAGTGTATGGGTCATGCGCTTTGGGAGTGGTATAAGCAAGTCGGCTTTCGATGATGATATTGTCGGGGAAAGCCTTTACTTTGGTGATGGATGAACCATCTTTGTAGTAAGTTCCGTCTATACCTTTACGTCCGCTCAATGCTGCCGCAATAGGATCATTATCCTTTATGGGCGATATAAGTTTCTCATTCCCTACAAAGAATGATGTGACATCAATCACAACTCTCTTCCCGTCGCGGTTCTTGATTTTGAAACCTTTCACCACGGGATTAATCATGTTTCTGTCGAACGAAACTTTAATAGGATCATTATCGTTGATCACATTCCCCGCCTGCACGATGTGCATATATACGTTGTGCTCATCTTTCGAGAAACTCACCACGAGGGGAGTGATGTTCATCTGTCCTGCTACGTAATCACCTGTAGACGAAATACCGTTTACACGACTCGAAAGCAGATATTCATGATTGAAAATGCTGTCAGGTAGAACAAAGAATAGAGAGCCTTCCTTGTCCATGCGGCAGTCGAACATGCCGCTGTAGAGAGTTGCATCCGCGAGCTTCTTCGCCATCTCGGCGCTGTCTTTCGCAAGCCCCGTAAGAGCGGGAGTTTCCTTGGTGTCTTTTGCTTTTTTCTTTCTGAATAAGCCCGCATCGGCACTCCCGGTACCAATCAAAAGACCGGCAACAGCCACGCAGGTGATGATTTGTTTCAATTTCAGTTTAGTCATCATTGTAGTTCGAATGTGGTGTTTTATGGAATCTTAGATAAGGTTATATTCGTATATCATTCGACCTCTTCGAGGCCGCAGTGTTTCTTTGGGTCTCCACCCCACACCGGCGTGTAAGCTCCTTTCAAGAGCTTCCCGCCGATGCGGGGTTATAACCAAATGCCCTCTTCGAGGACAGTCGCAGAAGTTATTTGACAATAACTTTTGCTGTTTTGGAGCCTTGACGACGGATATACATACCAGGCTCGTTACCGCTCACCTTCATACCCTGCATGTTGAAGAACTCAACATGAGCGTTTTCGTCAGCCTCGATTCCGGCAACACCGGAACCACCGGCATATCCGTTATCGGTATATGTCAGAATTTTTATACCCTGAACATACAGATCATCACCTCTATTGTTACGCACCTGGGCTGTCACCTTTTCACCAAGCGGAGAAGCAAGCTTAAGATTGGTATTCGCATTCTCCACATTCTGAATATTTTCCCATGTGAATTGAGGGACAGATGCCAATGGTCTGTTCACGAACGCACCCATTCTCAGATAGGTCTGAATAAGCGCAAGGTCAACACCCTCAAGCCATCCTTTGCCTCCTTTAAGACCTACACAAATGTATTCCGATTCTGTGGACAGCTTAAGACCGAAATAGGCACAATCTGGCAGCTGTAGTAGAATACCGGCACCATTGGGATTATCTGAACCATTCGCAGTTGAACTTCCAGGAAGGATAATACCTCCGGTCCAGCTACCCTCTCCACCCTGAACGCGGTCAGCGTTGTATCCTTGAAGTGTAGGATCTAAAGTCGGCTCTGCATAATCGCCATGTTCGGCAGCCTGGAGCATTATTTTCGGATTCTTAGTTGTATCGAAAGGATCTCCCCAACCTACATATTTATCAAGTTTCTCTTGTGTGTTAAACCAGAGCCATCCATCAGCATCACAATCAGCAGGATCAAAATAGTTATAAGTCTGCTGCGCATTCACTGCAGAAAACGCGGCTAAAGCCGCAAATGTAAGTAAAACTTTTTTCATACTTCTATATTTTTGACTTCTATATTATTGGATTGTAAGAATCAGGCTTTCAAACACCTGATTCCTTTTCACTATTACCTTTTACCTATTCCCTTTCCCCTTTTCCCTTCCTACTAAATCACATCTCTATCCAGTCCGGATTCTGTTCCAATCCGTGATACTTCACGTCACTCCAGTCAATCGGGAGATAATACTGCAATGTTCTGAAATAACGCACACTGGTTGTACGTCCGTTCACAACCGGATTGGTAATCTTTTTAGTGCCGTCAGCATTATAAACAATCTTGACACCAAAAAGAGGGTTTGTACTTCCCGTCATGCGACGTTCCGCCACATTCCAACGTAGAAGATCCCAATAGGTAGACTTCTCAAAAGCAAGCTCTACACGACGCTCATTCTCTATATCTTCCCATGTGATGGATGTCAGTTCCGGCATGTGAACACGTCGACGGATCCGGTTTACCTTATCAAGTCCCTTATCCCCACGATTAAGTTTGTACTCGATCTCCGCATAATCCAAAAGAAGCTCGGCATAACGCCAAAGAATACAATTCTGCGAGCTGGCATAGGTTTCGTCATTGTCTATAACCTGGCTTTCACGAAGGAATTTCGCCATATAATATCCGGTACGTGACACTGCAGCTGTAGTAGAAGTGCCATATTTAGTCAGGTCTTCCCCTGCAACTTCCTTACCATCAACGATTGTGTAATGAATATCCATTGTGTGCCCCTTCCACTGCGCGCCATCATAAAGGATATTGGCATAGAAACGGAAATCACGACCTTCATACGGGTTGTTCTTGTCATATCCGGAATCAGGATCTTTTATACTTTTGCCATTTGCCATGCGGTATTCATCCACATGATTCTGCGTGGGATTATATGCTGCATTCGTGCCTCCGAAAGAAGGAGCCGATGCATCGCGGTCAAGTTTATGACCATTGCCATAATCGAAGTTACCGTCGTCGGCATGTTGCACTTCCCATATAGATTCCTTTGAATTCTTGGTTAGGAAGATGTTGCGATATTCGGCAACAACACCATCGCGATCAGTCGCGGCAATGGGTATGAGATCATATTGTTTTGTACCAATTACGCGATCATACTCGGCAGCTGCAAGATCAAGCATCTCGTCTGTGCGATTGTCAGGGAAACCAAGATATGACTTGGTCTGATTCTGATAATGCTCACCGGCAGCCCAGAAATATGTCTTGGCGCGAAGCATATAGCACACACCTTTGGTTGGACGACCGACATCTGTAGCTGCATTAGAGAGTGGAAGATGTTTAGCAGCCTCTTCAGCCTCGTTGCATATAAACTCAACCATCTCAGCGTATGAGGCACGAGGGAATTTAACATCATCAACCAAAGGATCATACGTGCGGGTAATAATCATCGTGCCACCAAAATAACGCAGCATCTTGTAATAGTAATAAGCACGGAAGAAATGCGCTTCACCGAGCACACGCTCTTTGATCGAAGGCGCCAATTTATCTTGATTCTCAAGCAATGTGTTTATGCTGTTGACTTGAGAATAGCAACTCGACCAGATGGAACGTCCGCGCTGTGTCAGATTCTGCTGCGAACTCTTAAGTATATTACCGTAATCCGCCTGATACCAATCACTGCGTCCTACAGTTAACTGATCACCATACCATGGGTCATATTCCGTACCCAAACCCTGCATAATGGTTGTCACAAAAGTATTGAAGCCTGAATCCATACTACGGTACCATGGAAGCACATACTCATCGACAAGATGGGGGTCTCCCCAGATAATATTCTCGGAGAGAGAATCGAAAGGAGCGTCACGGAACATGCTGTCGCATCCCGTTAGTCCGGTTGCCGCGATCACAAGCGGCATCGTATATAATAATTTTCTGAATTTCATTAGAAGCCAAAGTTAAGGGTTACACCATAAGTCCTTGAAAGGGGATAACCACGAAGCGACTCGGGATCCATGTTATGGAGCGACGAGATCGTGAAGAGATTTCCACCCTGCAATGCAATGTCGAGAGTGGAGATATGCGCCTTGCGGAGCATTTTAGAGGGGAAACGATAACCGACAGTAAGAGCCTTCAGACGCAGGAAGCTGCAGTTGCGAACCCAGAATGTGGATTCCAGTCTGTTGTTATCGCTGCTCGGAGTGAATTTCACTCTTGGATACTCAGCACCGGGATTCTCAGGTGTCCACGTATTGGTAAGATGGTAATCCTGGAAACGCGGCAAAGAACGGCTTTCGAGAGTATAAAGCTCATTAATCTTCTGGTTATAGCCGGAAACGCCCTGGAACTGAGCATTCATATAGATGCCTTTCCACGATGCCGACAGTCCGATTCCATAATGCATGTCAGGCATGGAAGAATTCTTGACATACACGCGGTCTTTGTTGGAAAGAACATTGTCACCGTTTTGGTCGATATACTTGATATCACCGGGTGCAAGGGTGGCGTTGCCCTGTCCGTCCTGATCCACGGGCCACGCGGCAATCTCCTCGTAGCTCTGGAATAGACCGGCTGCCTCATAAAGTGACCATACAAGATGCGGCTTGCCGGCACGACGCAAATTCTCGGGCTGAGTAGACTCATCACCATAGTCGAGCACCTTATTATTGGAGAACGACAGGTTAAAACTTACGCTGTATTTAAAGTCACCAACCGTATTGAGATGCTTGATTGAGAAATCAACACCCTGATAGCGTATCTTTCCGATATTCACACTCGGCACTGACCCTCCGGTTCCTACCGAGGGCGGGAAGAGATATGACGGAGCGCTGGTAATCATATTGGTGCGATAACGCTGGTAATATTCAACAGATGCGTTGATACGGTTATTCCAGAATCCCAAATCCACACCGATGTTCCAGTCTTTGGATTTTCCCCACTGAAGATTCTCATTGGGTACGGAACCCGTGGCTGTAATCACACCGGGCGCAAAATTGCCACCAATCTGATAACCTCCGTTGGGCGAATATATATACTGCTTAAGGTAACTGTAATCACCTAGAGCCCCGTCATCTCCAAGAATACCGGCTGATGCACGAAGTTTTGCAAAAGAAATGACATTGTTGTTGACATTCTCGAAGAACTTCTCATTACTGATTACCCAGGACGCAGATGCCGTGGGGAAGAACCCCCAGCGATGACCGGGAGCAAAACGTGTGGAACCATCCACACGGAAGGAGAATTCAGCAAAATAACGGGATGCAAAACCATATGTTGCACGTCCTACGAGCGAAGCCCTTTGACTGTAATATTCCGATCCTGTAAGCTGACCCGCACTTGTGGAACCCATCACTTCCGGATATTCTCCTGGAAGATTTGGATTGAGGCCTTGCATATATTTATTATTGTAATCCTGATAGTTGGCTACCAGTGTACCACTCACCTCATGTTTCTCCGCAAATGTATGATTATAGTTGACACCAAGCTCAACCAATTTGTTATTAATGGTTTGCCATCTGTCTTGAAGCGATATCTTAGCAGTAGGATATACAGTCTTAGGGTCAACCGATGTGGTCCCTGTCTCTTCATCATAAAGATAGAGAGCTACCGGCTTAGAATATTTTGATGTGTTCTGATGGTTAAGGTCAAGAGTACCTTTCAGATAAACCTGCAATCCATCCACTCCTGGGATTTTGTAACGCAACTGAGCATCGAGTGTATGATAATCTGATTTCACTTTGTTATATCCTCCGATACCCTCCACATTGATAAGGGGGTTGCCGCCATCGATCGAGGCAAGATTGCCATCGGTGAAACGGAGCACCTGCAACGGAGAATATGAATATGCCGCATCGATGGTTGTATAAGATGAATTCTTATTGGTCGACACAGACCCGTTGAAGTTCACTGCCAACGACAAACCCTTAAGAATATCCGCGTCGATTTTGGCATTATAGTTGAAACGGTCGCGACTAACATTGGAATAAAGACCCTTGGTATTGGTGTAACCGCCGGAGATAAAGTAGCGAATCGATTTCACACCGCCCGACACCGACAAGGTGTAACGTTGCGAATGTCCCCATTTGTCGAGATAGTCGAGCATGTTCTCATTGCCATAAAGATTGGGATTCTTGCCAATCTCATCAAGATCATACTTGGTATAGGAAGAATTGTCCGACTGATCGACACAACGGTTATAAAGCTGCGCGAACTGGTTGGCATCAAGGAATTTTGGAAGATAGGTTGCTTCCTGGAAGTTGAACTGTCCGCGGAAATTTATTCTCGCCTTACCACCCTCTTTACCGCGTTTTGTCTGCACAAGGATAACACCGTTTGCTGCACGCGCACCATATACGGCGGCTGCAGCAGCATCCTTCAATACGGAAATGCTCTCGATATCATCAGGGTTTAGGTCGGAAAGACGCATCTCTCCATCGGATGTGTTCGTGCCGAGACGGGGCACTCCGTCGATTACAAGCAACGGCTCGCCGCTGTTACCACGGATGGCAAGCGAAGCCTCTTTAGCAGAAGATGGGTCACCCGAGGTGTTCATGACACCGAGACCAGGCATAGTGCCGGCAAGCGACTGGTCAACATTCATCGCCGGTATCTTTGTAAGCTCATCGCCTGTGATCACCTCTACAGATGATGTCAGCGAACTTTTCTTTGCTGTGCCATAACCGATTACCACAATCTCATCAATATCACTGGCGGTTGGCTCAAGCTTTATTGACTGAAGCTTCTGACCGGGCACGACGTCAAGATGCTGAGTGCGGTAACCCACGTATGATATATCTATCCGGCTTTTCTTTGCCGGTATATTGATTGAAAACTTGCCGTCAAGGTCGGTGGAGGTTCCAACGGAGGTTCCGCTCACCTTTACAGTGACGCCGATCAGGGGTTCGCCCTTCTCATCCACTACCATACCCGTGACGGGTCCGGACTGTGCGAATGTTGCCACAGTCGCCAGGCAGAGGAATATAATTGACAGTATGTATCTCATCTAAATATATTTTAAACTTATAAACTGCGCTTACGCAATTAAACTATTTACCCTCAAGAGTGCGCTCTATCGCGAGAATCTGATAATCATAGAAATCGCGGGTTGCAGCATCGGCAGTGGCTGCGCGACGGCTCTTATAGAGATTAAGAGTCTTGCGGAGCAGTGATGTCATCATCGGACGAAGCTCCGTTGTAGGAAGCGGTGTCTGGTTGAGAAGCAGACGGAAGAATGAGTTGTCACCTTCCTGATGAGCCTCGCAAGCAGAGAAGCTGCAAGGGAATTCAGGAATTGTGGAAAGCGCCATTGCCTCAGCAAACTCATCAACTACTGAAAGCGATTCCTCATCGGCAAAGCCACGCGATGATTTGCTCTCTTTGGGCTTGAGACCTGAATAAGTCGTCATGACCTCGATTGCAGCCTGCTGCATATTGCGTTCCGTGGCATCAAGCTTCCTGTTCTTCTTTGTAGCATCGAAAATGCCATCGTAAACCTCGGTGATATACTCCGGAAGAGTATAATTCACTTTGGGATCAAACTCTCCACCCTCTTTGATACGCTGAAGATTTGTGGAGATCAGAAGACACGCCACTATATTACGCTGCATTTTGTCACGGAACTGATAAGGCTCTTCAAATTTTGCAAGAAGTTTGGAGGGAACCATCCAGTCGCTTGTGCGCGCCTGGTTCAAAAGCCATTTCATTGCCTGGCGCTGTTTTGCCTTGGGAATGAAATTGCGCTGCGCGCCATTGTCGTTGGCTCCCTGACGGATCTCCTTGAATTCAACTCCACCTATATAAGGATACACATGACCGACATGACGAAGATACTGCTGACACATTGCCTTATATTTGTCGGCAAGCGGTTCAAAGTCTTCTCCGGGTTCGGCTGCCCAGTCTTCAAGATTTTTCATGATGATCTTGAGATTGGATATTGCCATGTCGCCGGCTTTGATATGATCATTGCCGAGATCCTCGGTCTGATCGGTAGGATCAACGAGACCAAGGAACTGCTGGGCACCGAACTCATACATCGGATCTCCCGCTTTTTCTGCAATCCAGCGGTCGAGAGTCGGTTTCTCAGCTTCGGGAGTGTCTGCCCCCGGAATCAATCGATAACCCCAGTTGATTGCATAGATATCATACACACCGACAGGGGGAGGTGTGAGACGCACGCCACGCTCCATGTCACCAGGCTGCGCCACAAAGTTATTGCGTGCATAGTCCATAATGGAGGGAGTAGTGCCATGCTTCTGTGTGAAAGCGGGGTCACGGAGATTATCGAGAGTGAAAGAATAGGAGGCTCCCATATTATGCATCAGACCGAGGCAGTGTCCAATCTCGTGAGCTGCTACATAAGTAAGAGACTCATGCATCACGTCATCATCAAACACCGGTTTGCGGACTCTGGGATCAACGGCACCCGTCTGGGTGAAACGCCAGTTGTGAACAAGCTTGAGGATGTTATGATACCATATCACGTCTGCACCAAGGATTTCACCTGTGCGTGGATCGGCATATGAGGGACCCATTGCATTGGCAGTGGGGGTAACGCAATAACGTATGCAGGAATAACGGATATCGTCAGGATCGAAATTCGGATCATCCTTAGGATAGTCGCGGGCTTCGACAGCATTCTTGAAACCGGCAGCCTCAAAAGCCTTGTTCCAGTATTCGATACCCTCTTTCACTGCCGGACGCCATTTCTCGGGAAATGCAGAGTCGACATAAAAAACGATTTTCTTTTTAGGCTCCACAAGCTTACCTGCGAAATATGCTTCACGATCCTCATCTCGTGGTTCAAGACGATGACGGTTGATGATCTCATAAGTCTTGGTGCCGTCGAGCTTGGAAGAATAAAGATTCTTATATTCCGAGAAGAAACCTACCCTTTTATCATGAAGACGAACGGGCATCGGATCGTCAGGGAGCTGAACAATGTTGCGAGACATTGTAACCGTATATGGGTTGGCTGCCATAGCGGTAGTAAACGCAAGACGGCTCTTGACCTCAACATTCTGCGGGAATGATTTGGCGGAAAGGATTCCGGAACCATCCGCATAATATGTACCCTTGATGCCGTCTCTGCCACCAAGCATCTTGGAGAGGGGATTGGATTCCTTGATTGGAGAAATTGATTTCTCATTGCCGGCGAAGAATGATGTCACATCAACATATATCTTGCCGTTTCCCTTATGATCAATTTTGAAAGACTTGAGCACCGGCTCAGCAAAATTAAGATCGAACGACGCGCGGATTGGATCATCATCATTCACTACATTTGTAGACTGCGGAAGAGTGATGAAAAGATTGTTGTCATTGCGAGAAAAGCGGATAAGGCGGGAGGACACAACCTGACCGGCAACCCAGTCGTTGGTTTGCGACAACGAGTTCACACGGTTCACAAGCATATATGTCTTCCCTAATATTGAGTCAGGAATTTCGAAAAACAGTTTACCTTTCTTGTCAATATATGTATTGAACATACCCTTTGCCACGGTGGCGTCTTTCAGTTTCTTATGAAACTCAATGCTGTCTTTGGCAGCTGCTGAAAGTTCAACCTTGGGAAGTTCTGATTTCTTTTTCTTTTTGGCATCCGCAGGTTGCGCCACGCAAAGAGCTCCCAATGCTAAGGTAGCCACAATTGCATAATTTACAGATTTTAGAGTCATATACTGATAGGTTAGAAAGATTATGAATAAGGATGATTCAAGCTAATACCCGACCCTTAACATTTCTGAAAAAGGGGGGTTAAAAATTCGCTGTAAGAATATTACTCTTCGTATACCTAATAACTTATGGCGAAGTTATTAGGTCAGTCCGATAAATACCATGATCCAGCTTGTTTAAAAAAGTATTAAGATTGGTTACGAGAGGAGAGTCTTGAATAAAATTTCAGGCACTTACATCTCGGCAACTAACTTATATCTCATTCGCAAAGATAACGAAAGGATTTTAAATATGATGCATAAATAAGCGCAAAATTTATGGGTTTTAACTAATTTTCTTACAAGATATAGATTTATTTATATGTTTTTAGTTAAATCTTGTATAATTTTTCAATAACATCGATTGCCATTATTTAACCTTTACCTATATCTTCCGTTTTAGAGACTATTGCAAGAACCGGTGAATATCTTTTTGAAATTGACACTGAAATTGACCAGACTGAGATAAAAAAAGCGGTTCGCCGGATTGGCGAACCGCTTTTCTATTGGCTATGAGGAATTATTATCTAACTATCAGCTTTGCAGTCTTACTGCCAGCTCTTACAATATATATTCCGGAAGTGACTGAAACATTTGTTTCTGCGTCACCGATGCCTGAGAATATAACTTTACCATCGTATGAAACCACGGTGACATGAGCACCCTCTGCTCCTTTTATGATGATATTTCCGGGAACCGCTTTGATGGTGACTGTATTCCCTTCGACCTCATCAACTGCAGTGAAGTCGATTTCTACAGCGTTTGAGCCTCTTGACTCTCCCTCTTCATATACTGCGGTAATGACATATCTTGCTCCAATGGCGGGCATAGGATCTGAATCAAGATATTCAAAGTCTTCAACAAGCTCATTATTGATCTTTTCTCCATTACGGAACACGTTGAATCCTGATAGCGTTAGCCGGGCGGGATCATCATATCTCGTTGAAAATGTAACATCGTCAATAACCAGCATCATTCCATTCATTGCACATGAATTCAAGGCAAAACGTTTCGCACCGGCAGGAAGCTGGATTTCGAATTTATTCCATTTTTCTGTAATCTGCCTTGTGAGGGTCTTCACAGCCGTGAAATCATCAGGGTTCGTGCTGCCGGTGCTGTAAAGCACACAAAGCTTTTCTGGATTTGAACTCTGAAGACACAGGGCATAGAAGCTTATTGTCTGAGGTTCACCCGACAATTCCGGAGAAATCGCCCAGTCATCTGTCGCGCCTGTTGCAGGAGCCATCGAAACAAGGGTATTGCTTCCCGAAATTGCAGCGAGAGCAGTAGGGTCTGTATCGAGCGGAATAATAAGAGAATTATCGAAAGTGAAGAACGATGCTTTCGTCACATTGGGTGTAATTCCGGGAATATCAATTGGTTTTCGTCCATCTGACAGCCCGGCAAGCGGAGCATTGTCTTTATCAACGAAGATCCAACCCTCCAAAGAATGTTCCCATGCCTTGGCATCGAAATTCTCTGTTATTGAGTTAGCTCCTCCAAGAGAAGGCTCACTCCAGCTTAACATGCGTCCTTCAGCCGTTTTTACACCCTTCAGGTCAGACACTGTAGGCAGTGTGGAAACGATCGGCTCAACATAGACCTTATCGGTTGTGTTGTTCGCCATGTTCTGATCTGCAGCAAAAGAAACCTGCGCATAATATTCCACAAGTTTTTCCGCAAGGGGATGCATTGTGATGTTGAATGATACCATCTCTTTATCCCCAGAAGCGAGATCTTTACAATTCTTTGATTCCAAAAGTTTGCCGTCAGCATAGAGATCAACAGAATGTCCGCTGGCTGTCTTACCGCCTTCATTAGCTATCTCAACCTGCAATGAGAATCTGCCGCCTGCCGCAATTTTAGATGGAGCGGTTATGGAGCGGGCGTTGATATCATTGTCAATCAAAGAGATCAGACGAATATTATCCACGAGCACATATTGGAAATTGAGTGACGATGCCTGCAACTTTATCTGCACTTTCTTTCCGGCATAGGCGGCAAGACTCACACTTGCCTGATACCATCCCTCTACGTTGCCTCCGAGTTCATTGATTTTGATGGTATTGACAGTTCTCCATACATTAGTGCCAACTTCAGAAACATCAACCGATATTTCATTGAGATCTTTGGTGGAGGCATCCGACCAGTTGTAAACGTAGAATGTAAGAGCTGGATTAAGGAAGTTTGCGAGTGATATCTTACCGGTGAAGAGACCGGCGCTGCCACCAGTAGCCGAATACATTGCCGCGAAACCATTGTCTCCGTCTGCCGACTGGATATCGCTCCTGTCCTGCAGCAGCATCCAACCTCCATTATTCTCATAACCTGTCTCAAGCGGAGTCGTAGGAGCACCATTGGGGAAAGATTCCTGGAATGATGTCATATCCGGACCCACGGGAAGCAAATTGGTCGTAACACCCGCTGAACGTCCCTTCTCTGTCTCTGCAAATACCATGAACTGCACAAACTCCTGCTTCTCCCCTTCCGGAATTGCCCGGAAAGTTTTTGAGGTCCCCTGCAATCCATCATACAATGTCTTGCCGGCACCATTCTCCCCAACCTCACATATCGCATAGGTAATAAGGGATGCATCGAGCGGCTGACCGTTTATGTCTGTAGTAACCGGAGTCCATGTCACCGTCACTTCTCCGGGTACAGATGTCTCTTTGAAGGATGCCTCTTTGAGATCAGCGGGCAATGGGAATCCTACATATACAGTAACCGAAGCTTTCTGACCAGCCACCCCTGCAGTATAAGGAATCACAGTGTATGTATAGTCTCCTGCTGTGGAAAGGGTATGCTTGAAACTCTTTTGAGTTCCGGCTGCAACATTGGTAAAGGTTTCAATGACCTTATCTCCGCAGAGTACTTCTATCTTTGAAACAGAAGAGATCGGATTGCCTAAGAAATCCTTGGAAGGGGCTATGAAGGAAACTGTGGCTTCCTTGGCACCATTCGCACCCGGAAGAACTTTCAAGTCATCTACAGCTACCGGCGCGGCGGCTGACACTCCTTCCGCAATTTCAAGATTATCGATAAAAAGATATGCCTGCTCTTTATCTGAGATACCATGAATTCCTATATAGTAATTACCATCGGCTGGTGCAGTCAGATATCCTTCAAGGGGTGTGGCATCTTTGCCCGCTACAGTTGTAGGTTCAACCAATGTCTGGGTCATTGCCTCTGCTGTCGGAGCCGTGCCAAATTTAATCTCAATGCGTTCCTTACTTGAGGTGGCGGTGGCATATGCGTCAAGATTTACACGATACGCCTTTCCCCCTTCAAGCTTTACGGGAGCCGTTATCAGCCATGCGTCCATATCTTTTGTAAAGCTATATCTCACACGTGGCATTTCCTGACCTTGGTTCTCATTGTTGAAGAACTCCCATTTATAGCCTGTCGATGATATGTTGGTGAATTCCGTAAGGGAGGATTCAGTGTCGAATGTCTGTTTGTATGGAGGTATTATGCTGCCAAACACGAGATCATTCGCAGCTGTCGAAGCGGATGTCCTGGATCCGTATGTGGCGGAAACACTATATTTGCAGACTGTCAGACCATCGGTAAGGGTTACATTTTCAGTATAGGTTGTTTCTTTCTGATTCTGCGTGATGACGGTGTTCCCTTTAGTAACATTGTATGTTACATTCTTCGGATCTATGTAGCCTCCGTTAGAAGACTCTGTAACAGGATCCCATGTCACAGTAACCACTCCGTCGGCATAGCTTGCCTTGACATTCTCTGGAGCATTTGGCACACCGGGACCGACAAAACCTTTCACCACTGCCTTGGGAGATGTACCGACAGCGTTTGATGTAGTGACGGTAAAAGAATATGTGGCGGCTTCCCCGACTTCCACATCCGCGCTGACTTTCGCTCCATACGAAGTGGTGCCCGTGAAATCATTGCCGTCGACACTGACCTTGTAAGATATTTGTCCGCTTGCGGGAGAACCGTCATAGGTAGTAGCCGGAGCTGTGAAATTCACCTTGCCCCTCAAAGCTCCGTTGGGGAAATCGAGCGAAAGATCCTTTGCTATCGCCGGCGCGCCATCTTCTGCGGCTGCTGATGGTATAACCAGACCGGTGACCTGTTCGTTTCCTGAGAAATCCAAGAGATGAGTGGCAAGACCAGTAGTCAGATCCACTTCATAAAGCTTTCCTGAATGATCCTGGAGGGATACCGTCCAGAACATACGGTTTGTCTTGGGATCTATGGTAGCCGAACCGACATAATAAGGACTTACGCCGGTGCTTCCGATTTCCGTGACAGCAGCAGTATTCTTGTCAACCTTATATAGCTTTGAATCCGCGCCTTTGGATATGGCATACAGCTGACCCGTATTATCGCATGCCAGTGCATTCCACTCGCCAGGCATTGCCCCGATAGCTTCTACGGTTACCACTCCATTCTGCGAATCTTCTCCTGCTTCATATGTGATGGTGCCAAGACGATATCCATCACCTGAGACATTGTTGAAAATACCATATATGTTTCCTGATACCGGATCTGCTGCCAAATCAGCGCCAACATGCCCATTCCCAAGATTATTGAAAGCAGTATAAACAAAGTTACCGGTTTGGATATCAACTCCCTTTATGTAATAAGAATAAGAGCCGAAAAGACTGTTAGCAGTATGTATGTAATACACACCGTCCTTCTCCACTCCATTGAAAATTATGTCGAAATTGGATGTTTTAACCGGTGAAAATGTGCCATCAGCTGAGAGAGGAAGCTTATATATGCCTCTGAAGTTTCCTCCCAGCTTTTCGGAATACTCAACACAGCCATAAAGCTGCGGAATGTCAGCACTACGGGGCGAAACCTCCGCGTTGCCATTAAATCCGACCGCAAGGACGGCAGCAGTACATAAAAACAGAATTTTATTCATGATGACTTGATTTACTTTATGACAACTTTAATGCAGAGCTGATGATCTGAAGTGCTTAAAATATATACACCCTTGGAAGGAACCGATACAGATACGCTTCCTTCATTGTCAGCAATCGAATTCGCTACAACTCGTCCTGATATGTCGGTAACATCCAGAGATGAACCGGCATCAAGACCTTTGACGAATATTTCATCACCATATGTATGGACTGACACTTTGGTAGCCAACGTAGAATTGATTCCGCTTGTCAGCCTTGTTCTGACGGTTATTTCATTTGAAACGCGTGAAACAAGGTTGCCGTCGGTTGCCGTCAGTGTATAGAAATATTCTGAGTCGCGCTGAAGACCTGTAACTTTGTATGAGGATACATTTCCTGTAGTGATCGCATCATACGAAGGAAGGTTTTCCGGCACATATTTCACTCCATGAAAGACTGTCACGTCATCAATGGCAAGAGAACTTTTAGATCCAACCTTCTTAAATTCAATCTTTACAGACTCCGTCCCGGCGGGAATGGTTTCGATGGTTATTGTTTTGCCACCCTTGTCAGTGACAACAGCATATTCGCCGATAGTTTCCCAAACTCCTTGCTTGGATGCATAAACAATGATCTTTTCCGATGAGGATGTGCCGTTGCCTCTGTGCCAGAAGCTGAATTTCTTTACGCCATCGGAATAAACCGGAGTGATAATGTTGTCGGAATCCAGACCCATACGCAACGAAGGAGCTGATTTGCCGATATACGAACTCATTGTGTAACCGGTTGTAGAACTTGAAGTCCATCCATCAGGAAGACTATTGATTCCACCCGTGAAGTCGCAAACATCTTCAAGTTCGCCACCAGGCACTTTACGATAGACTGAGAGTTTATAATCCGTTGCTTCCGGAAGCAATTCCCAATGAGCGGTAAACACGTCAATATCAATTTCATCTGCCTCAAGAGCATTTACTGTCAGCTTGTCAAGAGGCATACGTTCCGTAAATACCGACACCTCGTTTGAGGCTTGGGAAGATTCAAGTCCTTTTGCTGTATAGACAACAAAATAATATGTTGTGGAAGGAGTTAAACCTGTGATTGTGTGGGATGTGGCAGTACCAACATTGCGACGGTAATACCCGGGAAGATAATTAATTTCCGAATCATCACCTTTTGTATAGACAGAAAGTAGATATTCACTGCCCGCTTTTGATGCTTCCCACAAAGCAGTGAAACTCTCATGATCAGAAAAATCAGGATCAAGTGCTTTCGGGACAGCAAGCGCATCAGAACCACCAAGAGCCTTGAATGTTATCAAGCCATTGCTTTCATCAATATCCGTAATAGGAATATTCAGTCGGCTGTTATCCCATGCCCTCATGCTTGGAGTAGTGTCGTCAGTAAAGGATGTAATGCCGGCAGTTCCCGGGAAAGCGTCCCCTCCGCGGCTTACGGCTGTCTTAAGATTGTCAGCCTCTTCAAGATCCACATACTGATGGGTTTCGTCATTGTTCACGCCATTGGTGAACCAAATACTTTTCTCATAATCCACGTGCCACACCAGCATCCCGTGACCGGGAAGATATTTATCCCATCCGGTCTGCTGTCTGTTTTCGAGAAGAAAGAACTCATTCTCATCCGGAGTGCGGATAATAGCGGAAAGGTTATTCCCCAAAGCAGGAAGAGTAGCTGAAACAGACCCGTTAATCTCCACCGGGGTGATCCAGTCGAGAGCATATCGTTCAAATGTTGAATAGAGCGGCGGGGTGCATCCATTGTTATTGTATGGACCTGCATCCAGTGTGCTCCATGAACCGGGAGTGAAAGCTGCAGTGTTGTAATTGGTTGTATAAAGGTCCGGAAGTCCCATCACATGAGAGAACTCATGCACGAATGTGCCGACACCATCGGGGCGGCCCTCAACCCATTCGCATGTGCAGCCATACCTGTCAAGACGCACTCCATCAAAGATATAGGGAGTTGAATCTTTGTCACTTATGCTGTAGGCATGCGGCCAGACAGAATCTGCTGAAGCACCCATGTGCTGCCCTTCTCCGGCATAGAAGATGAAAACATTATCTATATACCCGTCGCCATCGCGATCATATTCACTGAAATCAACTGTTCCGTCAAGTTGTTGGCATGCTTCTATTGCCATTCTGTAGGCGTTAGTATCTTTTCCGGTAAGACCGTCACCTCCATAATATGCTCTTGTTTTTGTCAATGTGACAGGACCGTACACATCGAATTCCGGCTCGAATTGTCCTGCCGATGAATCCATGAAGAAATCTTTAGCTGATCCCGTTCCTCCGAAAGAAGAAAAGTTTTTCTCCGACATCATGCGCGTGAAATAATCATGGGCATCATATTCTTCCGATGCATGAAACTTTATATCTGAATATTCCACAAGAATCACAATCGCTTTCTGTTTCCCTTTGGAAGGAAACGCAGAGCGACCCGTGTGTCCGGGTCCTTTTGCAACAGGGATTTTCCTGCGTGTAACTTTCTTAAGTCGTTGGTTGAGTCGCTCATTGACCGAATTTTTATCAATGCTATTGAGTAAAGATATCACTCGCTGAGTGCGTTTTGCAGTTTCTGTAGCGCGGATACCCGTTGAAACCGGATTACCCGAGGCATCCAGTTCTGCATAATAATAAATATCATCGCAATTTACCAGAAGATAGCCGTCAGTAGTGAAATATTGATGATCATATTCATCTCCAACAATCCTGACCGAAAGTTTTTCACCATCCGCCTGCGTTATAATTACCGGTGACTGTTTTGCCGGCACCGCAAACGCGGCAATAGGAATTAACGATGCTGCCAAAATGCTAATGGTTATGCATTTTAGTAACTTTGAATGATAAGGTAAATCTAAATTCATAATATAAGATGTTTGATCAAGATTTATTCAGTCGAATTAAGTAAGTGTTGGAAATTAGCTTATATTAAATTTTAGGATATTTTGAGATGATTTCCTGATTTCGAAGAAGGAGCATAGCGGGCTATGTGACTGATGAGAAAACAAGAAAGCATCCAAAAGATTCAAAATTTAAATAAGCCATACATTTACTTATTATAAACTAATTTTCAATACTTACATTGATCCCTCTCGATAGAATGGCTTTTTTTTTACTTAAAAGACAAAAATACGCAATCGGTATTAAAAAGCGGTTCGCCAATCCGGCGAACCGCTTTTGGTTTATAATTAAAGGGGATTATTTTACAATGACTTTGGTGGTCTTGTTACCCTGACGACGGATGTAAACACCGGGTTCGTTACCGCTTACTTTAACACCCTGGAGGTTGTAATAAACAGCCTCTTCCTCAGATTCTGCACCTTCGATCTCTGTAACTGCAGATCCGTCTGCCTCAACATTTACAGGAACTGTGGTGAGTGTGAGTGCGGGAAGTGCAGCGTTGGTCATCGAGCAGACTGCATTATTTGCAGACTTGGTGAATGTGAATACACCGGCTGCAACTGTGAAGTCTTTGAATTCCTCTGAATCAGCTGTCCATGCGAATACGGTCTCAACGTCACCAACCTTAGCCTGAGATGCGAGATCAACCTTACCATCCTTAGCCTCTACAACCATCGGCTTCTGATTGTTGTAAACATAAGTATTGGCAATTGTTGTAGCAGGAAGAGTAGCAAACGTCAATCTATTGTTAGCAACTCTTAAAATAGTTAATTTTTCTGGTAGAGTCAATGACGTGATCTTGTTGTTTTCAGCGAATAGACGACCCTTATTTGTCATTTGTGACACATTCACGGTCCCAAGATTATTATTGTTAACTGTGAGCTGACCAAGTTTCGTAAGCTTGGAAACATCAAGAGTTTCAAGGTTACAATCAGTCGCAATAATTGTTGCAAGCTCAACATTCTTGCTCAGATCGATAGTTGTTGCCTCTGCGTTCTTGTTATTGAAGCTCATTACAAGATAATTAAGAAGAGGAGCTTTGCTCAGATCAACCTTGAAAAGGTTGTTCTCACCGGCATCGGCTGTATTCTGTGCCTCGAGACGAGTAAGCGCACAATTCGTGGCAAACTTGATATCAGTAATACTGTTTCCATTGATAAATAGTTTAGCAAGAGATGTATTGCGTGTAATATCAAGAGTTGTCAATGCATTTGAAGCAAGAGTGACATCGTCAACGCCTGTAAGAGCAGAAAGATTTACAGTAAGCATCTTTGTTTCCACCCCGGCATCTTTCGACCATGAAAGATCGAGTTTGTTTATATTGGCTGCATTGGCTCCGTAAACGGTTATTTTTTCACCAGCCACAACACCAGTCGGAGTACCATATTCCCACGTATCAACATAATTCTTGGTTGCAACAGGTGCTGAAAGGTTTCCGTCACCCCAGTCAACAACTACGCTCTGGTTATCCGTAGATGAGATATTAAGACTCATTGTCTTACCTGCGGCTGCGGGAGCGACTGTGAATGAGAAGAGTTCATGCCGAGCAGATACATCAACCTTAACAGGGACAGTAGAGAGTGTAAGATCCGGGAAAGCTGCATTTTTCATCTGGCAGACATAGTCACCGGACTCAGAGAATGTGAAGACACCATCTTTAGCCTTAATTCCGGTAGTTACTTCAGCCTCGCCCTTCATCCAGGTATATTCAGTTGCCGTTTCACCAACCTTAGCCTGCGAAGCAAGGTCAACTCTGCCATAAGCAGACGTTACCTCCATCGGATTCTGGGGATAATAAACGCAATAACCAGCAACCTTCTCTACATTAGGCAGAGTAGCGAACGTAAGGTTATTATTGTCTATGGTAAGATTAGAAAGTCCTTCATTGACTTTTATAGAAGAAAGCTTGTTATATTGCAAAATAATTCTTGCCTTTCCAGTTATAGAAAGAGCATCAACAGAAGTGAGTTCATTATAAGAGAGAACCAGATCTGTCAAAGCTGTGTTCTGGCTGAGGTTGACGGATGTCATTCCATTACCTATTGCGGAAACTTCTTTCACAGTAGGAATCTTTGTGAAATCAAGATTATAATCAGCAAAATTAATGTTCAGAACCTGCAATTTGGGCATTTTCGAGAAATCAATGGATGTATACTTATTTTCACCATATTTGTAGACACCCATGCTACCATAGTTACCTAAATCAAGATTTATAAGCTCCGGAAGTTCAGATTCGAACACAGTCAACTTGTTGCACTGCAAATTAAGATTCTTGATTTTCTTGTTTGCAGACAAATCAATAGTCGACAACTTATTCTCTTTAAGATTAAGTTCTTCCAAATTCACAAGAGCTGAAAGATCAATATTGGTAATCATTGAGCCCTGTTCCTTACCATCTGTCCAATCATGAGATCCACAACATTTAAACAGATTAATGGATTCTGGCATACCATAGATTTTAACAATAGAACCCAATGGCTTGCCGGAGATGGGATTAGGCGTTCCCCATCTATCTTTGGTTAAAGTCACGCTTACGAGATCTCCGTTACCCCAGTCTACATATACATCTTCTTCCACTTGAGATGTTGAGCCTATCTGGATTTCCATTTCGCTATCAGGATTCAGTTCAGCAGTTTGAATTGCCATAGTGACGATGGGTTTAAGTGCTCCTGGAGAGGAAACAGTGCTGGTAGTGAGAGTAAGATTGGGGAATAAACTATTAGTTATCAAACAATAGATGTTCTCAAGATCTTTTTTGAAAGTGAATACACCATCTGTCACTTCATAATCTTCAGCCGGAACTTCGTTCTCACCCTGCATCCATTTGAAAGTCGAAGCTGTTTCACCAACTTTTGCAAGAGAAGAGAAGTCAACCTTATTATCAAAAGTTATAGGCGTCTTCACCACCGCCTGTGGAGAATAGTCGTAGGTACTTTTGATCTTGTTAGGAAGAGGAAGAGATGCAAACGTCAAGGCGTTGTTCTTAACCCATAGACGACCTATTTGAACAGACTCCGGCATTTTAACCTCGGTCAGCTTATTGTTCTCTAAATGAGCGTATGTATTGGCATTTTGACCAGATAGGTCTATAGTCGTGAAATTATTCCACTGCGCATTGAAAGTTTTCAACTTGGTCAAGTTCGAAATATTAATTTCATCCTGTTTGCAACCATTCATATTCAATGTGATAAGTTCAGTATTCTTAGATATATCAAAAGAACCGCCCCATGACATTATTTCAGAATTACCCGTTACGTTTAGAGATGAAAGAGCTGTCAGAGCCCCCCAATCTGCATCCAGGACCTGATTGTTGCCAGCACCTTCATTAAGTTTCCCGGTAGCAACATCCAAATTGTTACTGATATTTACGGTAGCAAGTACCGGATTATTACCAAATGTCAAGCCAACAGTGAAAAAGCCGGATGTCAGTTGATTATCGGAAGCTATCAATTTTTCAAGTGCCGCACATTTTGACACATCAAGACTGCTAATTAAATTTTTGCTTAAATCAAGATCTTTAACACCAGTTAGTTTGGAGACATCAACTGACTTGATTTTTGCCTCTGGATCATCACTTTGATTCCAAGAAAGATCAAGATAATTGATTTTAGAAGCATCCGGAGCATATACCTTAATAGAAGGTCCTGCAATGGTACCTGTAATTGAAGTAAATACCCAACCCGCAGCATTATAGTCGGCAATGTTGTAATCTTTCAACACGCCATCACCCCAATCTACCTGGATTGCGGCTCCTCCATCTGCCGAGATCTGGAACTCCATGTTTGCTTCAACTGCACTGCGGTCAACTGTAAAGGTCAAGGCGGGAGTTGAAGCTGCGTCCTGCGCAAAAGCATTGAGCGATAAACCCATAGCTGCTGCCAGCAACGAATAAGTAAAGAATTTCGC
Source organism: uncultured Porphyromonadaceae bacterium (assembly GCA_902495075.1). Taxonomy (GTDB): domain Bacteria; phylum Bacteroidota; class Bacteroidia; order Bacteroidales; family Muribaculaceae; genus Lepagella. The sequence goes on along the minus strand of CABUVO010000009.1, from coordinate 32,903 downwards.
CATAAGTTATTTATTTATATTAGTGGAATTAAAATGTTGTATCTCATCGCTTTAATTTGATTCAGACAAGATGTGGCAGATCGCGCAAATCCTAACCGACATCTTTCAACCGCCAAAGATATGAAAAACATCGGAGATTGCAAACTTTTCATCCTATATTTTCTTTATATTTATGCAAAATGGATAAAACACGCATAATTAGTGAATTAATTCCATCCTTTTCGGGCTGCGATCGAGAAAAAGGCTACAGAGTGTAGTTATAGGTGAAAGGGCACAGGTGAAAGGTTAAAGGTAAATTGGCATGTCTCTAAAAGTTGAAGCAATATAATATTTGGACGGCAAAGCACGAAGTTTATTATTCGACCTCTCCGAGACCGCAGTGACACGATTTATGTTACCCCATACCGGTTAAGCACTATTCCATAAATGCTTAACCGATATGGGGTTATAAATAATTACCCTCTCGAGGGTTGTCGCAAAGTAGGCGCTGACTTCTATGCTTTACTGAGGGTTGGCGCAGGAGCAGTCTCAAACTTTGTGACTCTGTCAGCATCGCCAGATGCCTCTGCGCCTTCGCCTTCTAATTAAATTAAACATTGCTCATTTCACATTAAACATTAATCTAAAGCTCCGTTCCTCTGTGCCTCTGTGGTTAAATTGTTGCATCAAAAGCATTTAAGCTGTATCAAAAGCTTTTATTCTTCGCTCCTTTGCTTCTTCGCTCCTTAGCGTTTTAATTTTGTAAAAATATTACACGGTGCTGTTCATTAGAGTCATGCCAATTCTCCTTTACCCCGTTACCTTTTTCCTTTAACCTTTTTATCGAATGCTACCCGATAAAAGATGAGAGTTGCCATTATCGAGGCGACGGCAAGTGCCACATCAAAGCTGTAGTAGACACCGATATTCCCTTTTTGCAACACTTCGGCAAAAAGCAACAACACCGGAATGCCCACAATCACATAGGAACATAATGAAATCCATAGTAATGGCTGGACATGCGATGTGCCTCGGATAGCATTTATATATGTCAGTTGGGTGGCATCCATATATTGATATATCACAAGCGGCAATATCAAGGTCAGGGCAGATGCCGTTACCGCCGCATCGGGAGTGAAACAATGTATGAGCCACTCCCCTCCGAAAATGAAAATCAGCGAGGCTGCCGTAGCAAGAACAAGGTTAAGATGCAGCCCTGCCAAAGTGATGCGCCTTACACCCTTAATATCGTAAACTCCCATATAATTCGCCACGCGGATGGAGGTTGCTGTTCCGAAACTTATGAATGTCATGAAACCGAGTTGCGCCATAGTGTTCACTACCTGATATGCCGCCAACTGTATTTTTCCGAACCAGCCGCTCACCACAGCTCCGAAACTCCACAAGGAGCATTCCACGCCACTTTGTATCATGACAGGATATGATGTTACCCACACTTTTCGCCTCACATCTCCGAGACCTTCCTTTATTCTGAAGCCAACAGAATACTGGCTATAACGTTTGCGATGAAAAAATACAAGAACAATGGCAATTGCTGCAGCATATCTCGCCAGCATCGTGCTTAATCCGGCACCCGCAAGACCCAGCTCCGGACATCCCATATGCCCGAAAATCAGAAGCCAGTTGCCGATAATATTCATGACGTTCGAGCCGAGAATCATCCACATCGGCATCGCTGTGTCGTTAAATCCATTGCAAGTCTGTTGAAATGAATTAAACACAGCCATTGGAAGCATTGTGGTGAGGACAATGAGATAGTACTGTCGTATAAGAGGAAGCAGTTCTTCAGGTGGACCGAATCTGTCAATAAAAAAGAACAATACTCCCATTATCGCAGTCAAAAACAGAGACACAACAAGATTAATCTGGACTCCGCCATGGAGCGTATGCCCGACTTCCGTCTTTTCTCCTTTTCCGAACAATGCTCCGACAAGAGGTGTCAACCCCTGCGCAAACCCCATCTGCATGACAATAGGTATTATAAAAAGTGAATTGACAAACGCTGCGGCAGCCAACTCATCAACGCCATAAGCCCCTACCATCATCGTGTCCGCAAAGTTGACCACTATGATTCCTACCTGCGTCACAAGCACGGGTAACCCCAAACGGAACAGACTTTTATATTCCTCTTTATATTTATTCCACATAAGTAATGAATCAAATTAAACACATATCATATGCGCAGAAATTTTTGAGGGATTTCCGCAAGTTGAAGAAGGAGCAATACGGGCATTGTGACTGATGAAACTTGGCGGAAAGCACCAAAAATTTCAAGTAGAGGATATGTGAGATTATATATTCCATATTTTATCGGTTTAATTTGATTCTTTACTTACGTTTTAACAAATTTTTGAATACAAAATTACTAAATTAAACAAAATGACGTTAAATTTGTAGTTTAAATAGAGATGAATTGTGATAATTCCCACTTTTGTTTTGATTTCACAAATGAACTTTATGACACAACTCAAGAAGATAATATATTGCAGTTCTGCCATATGCCTAGCAATAGGAGCATTTTCAGCAAACGCCGGTGTCTACTCACTCGACTCCTGCCGGAATATGGCTGTGCATAACAACAAGACCATACGCATGGCAGAAGAGGGCATCAGAGGTGCCGGATATGACCGCAAGGCTGCCAAAGCCCTGTATCTTCCAGGCATTGACTTCGCGGGGACATATTTCTACAACCAGCGCACAATCAATCTGCTGGCGGAAGATGCGAAACTTCCTACAATGAGTTTTGATCCATCCACGCAAAGTTTCAAATACAATATCCTAACCACTCCCGACGGGACGCCTATCAAGGATCCGGCATCGGGCAGCTACATTCCTACGGAAGTGGCAGTGATTCCCAAGGAGGCTATGAGCTTCGATACCCACAATGTATTTGCCGGTGCGTTCACCCTGACACAACCCGTATTTATGGGAGGGCAGATAAAGGCTCTTAACGAAATCACTAAATATGCCGAGAAACTTGCAACAGCCGCACGCAACAGTGTTGTGCAGGATGTAGTATACGCGGTAGACCAGGCTTACTGGACAGTCGTCTCTCTTAAATCAAAACAGAAGCTTGCCGACAGCTTCGTAACCCTTGTCGACACACTGCGTTACAGTGTCAATGCCATGCTTGAAGAGGGTGTGGCAACACGAGCTGATTTGCTGATGGTTGAAGTAAAACTGAACGAAGCAAAAATAATGCGGACAAAGCTCGACAACGGGCTGACCCTCGCCCGCATGGCGCTGGCTCAGGTATGCGGTTTGCCGGTGCAATCCCAGATGACCCTTGCGGATGAGGATTTCAAGAGCGGACTGACGGCAATGCCCGATCCCGTCTACAACATGCAAGATGTCTACTCACGCCGGCAGGATCTTGAGGTTATACGTCAAGGTATATCTGTATTGTCACAGCGTGAGAAACTGGCGATGGGACAGATGCTTCCTAAAATCGCAATTGTCGGAGCCTATGAATTCTCAAATCCGAATCTGAATGATGGTTTCAGAAAACGTTTTGGTGGTGGATTCAGCGTGGGAGCGACAATAGCAATTCCCATATGGCACTGGGGAGGAAACTATAACCATTATCGCGCCACAAAATCGGCCACCAATGCCCAGCGCCTTATGCTTGAAGACCTTGAAGAGAAGGTTGATCTTCAGGTGCAGCAGGCAAAATTCAGTTTCCAAGAGGCATTCAAAACCTACGATATGACCAAAGCCAACATGAGCAGTGCGGAAGAGAATCTGCGTTCGGCTCAAATCGGTTTCAAAGAGGGTGTGATGACAACCAACGATGTGATTGCAGCCCAGACAGCATGGCTTCAGGCAAACTCCGAAAAAATAGATGCCGAAATAGGAATCCATCTCTGTGAAGTCTACCTCGACAAGGTGATCGGCAAGTTAAAATACTAATTAGGAATTAGGAATTAGAAATTAGGAATTAGAAATGAGAAGTTCGATTTTAGAAATTTTGAGAACAAGGAATTAACTCCTAATTCCTCACTCCTAATTCCTAATTAAATATAAACATTAAACATTATAAAAAGGTGGCAGCAAATAATACACAACCCATCGGAGCTCAGAATCCGACAGAGGTTTCAAAAAAAGAGAAAGCACTGATAGTTACGATTGTGATTATCATACTCATTTTGGCAGCACTGGCAATCATAGGTTTCTTATGTCTCAAACCCGGACCTGACACGGTGCAGGGACAGGGGGAGGCTACCGAAATCAGAATCTCGGGCAAATTGCCGGGGCGTGTGGCTGCGGTTTACGTTGAGGAAGGACAGAAAGTCAAAGCCGGCGACACGCTGGTGCGCATCACGTCTTCACTGGTAGAAGCAAAACTCGACCAGGCGTTGGCAATGGAAAATGCCGCACAGGCAGCCAACGAGAAGGTTGATGCCGGTACCCGTCCGCAGATTATCGCGGGAGCACGTGACTTATGGCTTCAAGCTCAGACAGCCGCCGGCATAACCAAGAAGACTTACGACCGAATGCAGAGCCTATACGAGAAAGGAGTGGTCAGCGAACAGAAACGCGATGAAGCAAAAGCAGCGTATGAGGCTGCCAAAGCCGGTGAGTCTGCAGCCAAGAGCCAATATGAGCTGGCAAAATCCGGAGCCCAGAGCGAAGACAAGAAAGCTTCTTCAGCAATGGTCAGCGTGGCAAAGGGAAGCGTGAAAGAAGTCGACGCACTGCTTGAGGATCAGTATCTCGTAGCTCCCTGCGATGGCGAAATCACAGTCATATATCCTAATGTCAGTGAACTGATAGCTACCGGCGCTCCAGTCATGACGCTCCAGAAAGATGATTACTGGGCAGTCTTTAATGTGCGCGAAACCCTGCTTAAGGATATCAAAGTCGGTTCTACACTGAAGGTGAAGATTCCGGCACTCGACAAGACTGTAGAGATGAAAGTCTTCTACATAAAAGATCTTGGCACATATGCCAATTGGCAAGCCACCAAAGCCACAGGCGACTACGATGCCCGCACGTTCCAGATTAAATGCCGTCCTGACAAACCGATAGAAAATTTCCGCCCGGGCATGTCAGTGCTTTATGAGGGAGTTGCTAAATAATAATGTGTAATGTTAAATGAGAAATGTGTAATTACATTGATTCGTAAAACATTAATACAAATCCATGATTCACCGAACATTAAACATTTCACATTAAAAAATTAAACATTAAACATTTCACATTAAACATTAATAAAAGTGAAGATCGGAGATAGAGGAGTCAAGGCGATCATGCTCAGAAGCATGGTGCAGATAGTGAGGAGGCCGGTTTACTGGACCGGATTCCTTATGCTCCCGCTGTTCCTGTTCCTTTTTATCGGTTCGATGCTTGACAAGGGTCTGCCAACGCGCGTTCCGGCAGCAATCGTGGATCGTGACGGCAGTGCGCTGAGCCGAGGAATAACACAAGACTTGGGAGGGATGCAGATGGTAAACCTCACACACTGTGCCCAAAGCTTCTCCGAAGCGCGACACCTGATGCAAAAAGGGGATATCTACGGCTTTTTCCTCATACCCGAAAATTTCCAGGCAGATCTGCTCGCGGGTCGCAAACCGGTGATCACGTTCTATACCAACATGACTTATTATGTGCCGGGGACAATGCTCTTCAAGACATTCAAGTCAACTGCCATATATGCAAAAGCCGGGATTGCAAAAAATGTTGTCCAGTCGGTGGGCATTGATGCGGAAAACCTTGCCTCGGTAATGATGCCCATAAACATCGCGGCGCGTCCGATAGGTAACCCTCAGCTCAACTACGGCATATATCTCGGCAATTCATTTATACCATGCGTGCTACAACTCATGATAATGCTCATGACCGTGTTCAGCATCGGGCAGGAGATTAAATACGGCACGTCGGTCCATCTCCTTAAAATGGCTGACGGATCCATATTTAAAGCCATGTTCGCCAAATTGTTCCCTCAGACTGTGATTTGGGTGGTTGTGGCATTTTTCATGACCTCCTGGCTATACCGTTTCAACCATTTCCCGATGAACGGTTCATGGGGATGGATGCTACTGTCCGAGTTGATGTTTGTACTGGCGTGCCAGGGCTTTGCAATCTTCGTGATATGCGTGCTGCCCAACCTTCGCTTCTCACTGTCGGTATGCGCGCTGCTCGGCATACTCTCTTTCTCTATCGCCGCATTCTCTTTCCCTGTTCCAAGCATGTACACCGGTATGCAACTGTTCTCATACCTGGTTCCGATACGATATAACTTTCTGATATACGTTGACCAGGCGTTGAACGGAATAGACATAGCTTATTCGAAATGGTGGTTCATTGCATATATTATATTCATGCTCCTTCCTTTCACTTTATTATGGAGACTCAAGAAATATATGCAGCACCCAGTTTACGTGCCATGATTATCTGTAAAATTTAATTTAAATTCTAAATTTTGAATTTTAAATCTCACATAAGAAATATGTTCGACGTGTATTGCCGCGAATTCAAGCTGGTGACACACGACGTAGGAATCATGCTCTTTTTCATATTCCTGCCATTCGTATACCCTATCATATATTCTCTTATTTACAATCCTGAACTTGTGAAAGAGGTGCCACTGGTAATAGTGGATCATGACCGCACTCCCCTCTCCAGGGAACTTGTACGCAAGATTGATGCTTGCGACCAGGCTCATGTGATCGGTTACGCCGCAGATCTGAACGAGGCACGTCATGCCGTCAATTCACACAAAGCATACGGCATACTGGAGATTCCGGAGGGTTTCGCCCGAAAAAACGGACGGATGGAAACTGCCAACGCCGTGCTCTATGGCGAGATGAGCCTGCTGCTGCGATACAAAGGATTCCTCATTGCAACCACTAACGTGATGCAGGATTTCTCCACTGAACTCATGACCGCAAAAATAGACGACATTGCCCCGCTGGCAGAGACTGTCATGTCGGGAGATCCTCTCCCCATAGACAATGTCTCCATGGGCAATATACGCAGCGGTTTCGACTCCTTCATAATGCCGGGAGTGCTGATACTTATCCTGCAGCAATGCATCATTCTTGCTGTAGGGATGGCAGGAGGTGCACGCCATGAGGGGGCAAAACTCACAGGATATGACCCGGTAAACAGCGCGCCGTCAGTGCTGCTCACGATGATAGCACAGACGTTATGCTACATAACCATCCTGATCGTACCCGTAATATTCATGCTCCATTTCGTGCCTCTGATATTCCGCTTCCCTATGGCGGGGAACACCCTTGAGATATTTGCTTTCATATTGCCACTGGTACTGGCATCGTTCGGCGTAGGATTCACGTTCCAGGCGCTTGTGACAGAACGCGAGTCTGTGTTTGTGCTTTGGGTGGTGACATCTCTCATATTCCTCCTGCTTTCCGGACTCATATGGCCGCTTTACGACATGTGGCCCGCGTGGAGAGCACTGGCAGACATATGTCCTTCGACGTGGGGTGTGGAGGGTTATATCAAGATGAACGCCAACGGTGCGAGCCTGTCGCAGGTAGGCATCCCTTACAGGAATCTATGGATACTGACAGCCGTATGGTGGGTGGCAGGTTATTGCGCGCGCCGCTGGGTGGTGCGCCCTGCAACGTCAGCTCGTACCGGAAACAGACAAGCCGTGTGAAATGCTTTACAGAATCGTATATCTTATTTCCTTATTGCCGTTCAAAGTGCTGTATATCTTTTCAGACGTGCTGGCATGGCTTGCGTGCGATGTTATTAAATACAGACGCGGTGTGGTGCGCCGCAACCTTGCCGCTTCTTTTCCTGAAAAGCCGGAAAAAGATATACGCAAAATAGAAAAAAGATTCTACAGATTCCTTTGCGATTATTTCATTGAGACTGTGAAACTCGCCTCAATGTCTCCGGATAAAATGCGCAGACACTTGAAAGTCGAGAATATCGAAGAAATCAACGAAGCCATCAGGCAGGGGCAATCGGTGTCACTATACTTAGGACACTACTGCAACTGGGAATGGGTGAGCTCTCTTCCTCTCCATATCGATCCGGCTGCCAAATGCGCACAGATTTACCATCCTCTGGAGAACAAGACGTTCGATAAACTATTGTATCGGCTGCGCACAAGATTCGATGCCAACAACATTCCGATGAAAGACATCCTCCCGACACTCATAACCTGGAAAAAAGAGAATGTGCCATCAGTTACGGGATATATCGCAGATCAGGCACCGGGACTGAACATTCACCTTTTCGTTGATTTCCTGAATCATGAAACGGGAGCCTACACCGGTCCCGAACGCATTTCCAAATTTCTGGGAGCCAAAGCGGTGTATGGCCATATGAGCAGACCAAAGCGCGGTTATTACACGCTCCGTTTCATTCCGATATCTGAAAACGTAAAAAAAGAGAATATTTTTGTAACAACCCGAAAATATTTCACTCTACTTCAAGATAATATACGGGAAACACCACAGTACTGGCTCTGGAGCCACAACCGCTGGAAACGGTCGAGAGAATTATTCAACCAATATCACGGCGACAAAGCAGCCGATATGCTCACACATCTATAGCACTTCTTTAGGCCTCGTTCCTTAGGAATCTTCAAAGTTTTTGATTAATTTTGCAGGGAAGTGCGTTTATTTTATGAAAGATTTTTTTAAATTCATGCTGCGCTTTGCAGCTCCTTATAAGTGGAATATCATAATAAGTGTGATATTCAACCTTCTTACAGCTTTCCTGACCCTTTTTTCATTCGCATTCATTATGCCTATCCTGGAGATGCTTTTCGGCATCAATACCAGGGAATACCAGTTTATGGAATGGGGATCGGAGAGTTTCAAGGATGTAGTAATCAACAACGCATATTATTACATCTCAAGAATGATTATGACCGACGGGGCGTCGATGACTCTTCTCTTCCTCTGCGGATCCCTGTGCGCAATGACTCTCCTTAAGGTTCTTTCCGCCTATACAAGTGAATTCTTCACCATCCCGATGCAAAACGGCATAACCCGCGACATACGGAATGCAATGTATGACCGGATTGTCTCGCTCCCGATCGGCTTCTTCACCAATGAGAAGAAGGGAGATATAATGGCGAGGATGTCGGGAGACGTGGCGGAAGTGCAGGTTTCCGTAATGTCAAGTCTTTTCAGCATGGTGAAGTATCCCATCCTGATCATAGCCTATCTGGCATCAATGATAGCCATAAGCTGGCAGCTGACACTCTTCGTGTTCATTACGTTGCCCGTAATCGGCACCGTGATGGGGGTAGTAGGACGCAAACTCAAACAGCAGAATCTGCGAGGACAGCAACGTTTCGGATCGATACTCTCAAATATCGAAGAAACAATCGGAGGACTGCGGATCATAAAGGCCTTCAACGCAGAGAAACAGATGGAACGCAATTTCGCAGCAGAAACCCTTGACCTATACCGAATACACAACGCCATGGGGCGAAGATATACACTCGCCCATCCCATGAGCGAATTTCTCGGGACTGTAGCCGTGGCTGTTATCCTATGGTTCGGAGGCACCTTGATACTTTCCGGGACTGCTCCTATCGTCGCTTCAGAGTTCATCTTCTTTATGGTTATCTTCTACAGCCTCATCAACCCGGCAAAAGAACTTTCGAAGACTTCCTATACTATCCAGAAAGGTATGGCGGCAATGGAGCGTATAGATATGATCCTTGACGCGAAAAATCCGATTCAGGATCCTCCGCATCCAAAGAACCTCCCGGCAGATACATCAAAAAGTTCGGTAAGATTCCGCAATGTTAGTTTCAGCTACGATGGAGAACGGGATGTGCTCAAACATATTGACCTGGATGTAAATCCGGGAGAAACCGTGGCAATTGTAGGACAGTCAGGTTCAGGAAAATCAACTCTTGTAGATCTTATTCCACGTTTCTGGGATGTGGAGAGGGGGGAAATTCTTGTTGATGACATAAATGTCAAGGATTTGCGAGTGAAGGACCTACGTTCACTGATGGGGAATGTGAATCAGGAGGCTATCCTTTTCAACGACACTATATTCAACAATATAGCGTTCGGCGATAAAAACGCCACGCAGGAACAAGTCGAAGCAGCAGCCCGCATCGCCAACGCTCACGACTTCATTATGCACACTGAAGAAGGTTACCAGACAAGAATCGGAGACCGAGGATGCAGACTCTCGGGAGGACAGCGACAGCGAATAAGCATCGCGAGGGCTATACTAAAGAATCCCGCCATACTTATCCTTGACGAGGCAACATCTGCCCTCGACACTGAAAGCGAACGTCTTGTGCAGGATGCCCTTGAAAAACTGATGAAGGACCGCACCACAATTGTAATCGCCCACAGATTATCAACAATAGTGAACGCTGACCGCATATATGTGCTTCACGATGGCAAAATAGCAGAAACCGGGACACATGCGGAACTGATTGAATTTGGCGGCATCTACCATAAACTTGTGGAGATGCAGCAGGTCTGAATTAATGTTAAATGTTTAATGTGTAATGTTTAATGAGCGATGGAGACAGATATGGACAAAGATAAAGAGATAGGGAAAGAGGGGAAAATGGTTTTCGATGAAAAACACGAAAGCGGGGAGAAAGAAAGGACTGACGTAAAGAATTCTGAATCTGAAGAGATATTTGCAGAATGGGCAGATGCTCTTCATCTTGAATACGATCCGGAAGAGGCTCGCCGCAGAGCTGAGAAGGCTGCAGGCCCTGTTACCCCCCCTCCGGCTCCAATGCCCAACCCGGTGCAGAATCCAGCACCGGCACCTTACCCTTTCAACCAACAACCTCCGGTGCCCCCTACTTCCGGCTTCAACAATCAGGAGCCAGTGCCAGACACGTATCTCGTATGGTCGGTGCTGGCAACAGTGTTATGCTGCCTGATTCCCGGTATCGTAGCGATCGTATACAGCACCATGGTCAGCTCTAAGTATTATGCCAAAGATTATGATGGCGCGCGTCGCGCATCAGAAAAAGCACAATACTGGATCATTGCCTCTGTCGTGCTTGGTGTCATCACTGCTGCTGTTTATCTACCTCTTTCTCTATTTGCTTGAAAAGACGGACCAAATACATTGTAGCAGTCGGCATCGTGGTTATTGTCGGCATTATATATTTTGCACTGGATCCGATGTCAAACCGGTTTATGCCGAAATGCATCTTCCATGAACTCACAGGATGGCAGTGCCCGGGGTGCGGGAGCCAGAGAATGCTTCATGCCCTTTTGCACGGAAATCTGAAAGAAGCATGGCATCACAATGCATTGTTGCTTATTTTACTTCCAATGCTTATTCCCATGGCATGGCTTGAAATAAATCGCAAGCGATATCCCAAAGTATATATGCGCGTTCATTCGATCCCTGTTGTTCTCACCGCAGTGACAGTAATATTGCTGTGGTGGGTTTTAAGGAATGTTTAATGTTGAATGTGTAATGTTTAATTATTTGACAGCATAGGGCATTAATTTCACATTTCACATTAAACATTAAACATTTCACATTACACATTAAACATTTCACATTAAAAATATTATCCCATTCATTACACATTTAACATTTCACATTAAACATTAAAACAGAGGTGTTTATAATCGGATATATGGCAAGTGGCAAGACCACTTTCGGACGAGCTCTCGCCCGACGCACCGGAATGCAATTCATAGATCTTGATTTCTATATAGAACAGCGCTTCCGCAAATCAATCACTGAGATCTTTTCTGAAAAGGGAGAAGAAGAATTCCGCAGAATGGAGGCGGCAATGCTCCGTGAAATCGGTGAATTCGAAGGAGTGATTATTTCGTGTGGTGGGGGCACACCTTGTTTTCACGACAATATGGATTACATGCTATCCAGAGGGGATGTCGTGTGGCTTGAAGCTTCTCCCGAACGCATAACCGAACGCCTGATAATAAACAGTGCACGCCGTCCGCTTATGCGTGGCAAAACGCCTGAAGAGATACGCATCACAGTTGAAGAAGGGCTCTCAAAACGAACTCCCTTTTATTCCAAAGCCAATATCCGCTTCAATGGCGAGCAACTGGAGGACCGCCGTCAGATAGACCGGACTGTAAACTCATTTCTTGAAAAACACCATTTTAAATTTTAAGCATCTAAAATTTTGTGGAGATAAATAATAATGTTAATTTAGAGGATAAATTTTAACATAGACCCCCCTTCTCACATTAATTGTTAAGTCTGGGTCGCGTCCAATACGATGAAAGATAACATGGAACATATGGATCATGAACCTCAGGAGATGGTTGAGATCCTTGAAAACGAGAACCCGGCAATCAGAATAGGCATTGTCGCCAATTACTCTGATGGTTATGAAACACGAATGCTGCTGACTCCGGAAGCTTGTGGCATGCTTACCTCCGGCGCCATAAAAGTGTGCATGGAAAGCGGGGCTGGCAGCGACATCAGTTTCCCTGACGAAACATATGCTGAATATGGCGTAAAGATCGTGACCCGTGATGAAGCTTTAAAATCACCGGTTGTGCTTTGCTACACTCCTTTGAGGGCTAAAGACGTAAAAAAAATGCAAAAAGGGGCAGTCTTGCTATGCATGATGGACAACATCCTTTTTGAAAAAGCAACCATAAAAGCATTGCTCGATAACCGGATCTCCACCGGCTGCTTCGACAACATGTACAGTCATAACGATGAACCGGTATTCGCAAACATTATCGATGAAATCGACGGACGCGCAGCTATAATGTATGCAGAAGAAGCATTGTCATATCTCGGAGGCGGCAAGGGAGTGCTTCTCGCAGGCGTTGCCGGAATCAACCCCTGCGAAGTGCTCATAATCGGAATGGGAAATGACATGATCGCGGCATCCAAGGCAGCCGCCGCTACAGGCGCAAGAGTCACCCTCATGGACAATGACACATCAACACTCCAGGTTGCCAAAGATCTCATAGGTCCTCTTGTAGATGCAATAGCGGTGCATCCACGCGTGCTGTACAACCGTGTGAAGACAGCGGATGTCATCATTCTTGGCAACACTACGCGTCCCTTTGAGTTTCCGAAGAATCTCAAGGCAGCGATGAAGGAGAGTGCTTATGTGCTCGACATGAACGAGACACACCCGTCTGTGAGCGTGCCGCGTACTGTAGCAATGGCTCTTTCGAGCGCACTTGTCAATTTCTTCGATGAAATGGCAATCAAAAACGGTTTTCATGGCATGGTGGCAACCACGCCCGGCGTGCAGTTCGGCATTGTGACATATGAAGGAAAACTTGTGGATAAACTGATAGGCAGTTATCTGGGCATGCCAAGCGTTGACATCAACGTCATGCTTTCCGCTGCCAACTGACGAATATCTTTGAATGAAAGAGAGGAGAAGCCTCATTCATATAATCCCTTCCAACAAATGGGGAGGAGCACAGACGTATGCCCTCGACATATGCCGTCATTATATGGCGGCGGGATGGAATGTGACAGCCCTGACACGCAATGCCGTGGGGGTAGATGCTCCATTCGCGGAAGCTGGCATAGAATTGCTTCACGCCCCTCTCGGAGGCTTCTTCGATCTGGGCTCAGCAATGACACTCGCCCGAAAACTGAAAGCAACGCCACAAGGAGGGATAGTGATACACGCCCATAGATATCGCGACGCTTTCACCGCCTTGATGGCAAGAAAGATTGCAAAACGTCAGGATGTAAAGGTTGTGACCACGCGCCATACCGTGAGACGCGGTCGCAACACTTTTATCTTCCGAAAAATATATTCCGGCGTGGATGCCCATATATTCGTTTCGGAGATGGCGTATCGGGGTTTTGAAAATTCAATCAAAGGAAAAATCAATTTGCCTGAAAGTAAAATCCATATCCTTCACAACAGCATATACACCACCGCGGCAGAACGATTGCCGGAACCGGCACATGGTCCTGTCATCGCCCTTTATCAAGGAGCTATTGTAAAGGGTAAGGGTCTTGAGACACTTATTGATGCCATGGCTCTGATAAAAGGATCAAAAATGCGCCTCCGCATCTCAGGCATGGGCGATCCGGATTATCTCGACTTGTTGAGACGGAGGGCAATGCAAAGAGAAGTAATGGACAATATTGATTGGAACATCAAAACGACTCCTTCTGTTGAAACTTGCACGGAAGCCCATTTCGGGGTTGTTCCATCATCGGTGCAGGAGGCGTTTAACCTCGAAAGCCTGCGTTTTATGGCTGCCGCGAGACCACAGATAACCACCGACAATGGAGCGCAATGCGAATATCTGGAAGATGGTGTCACTGCATTCCTTATCAAACCTGACAGTGCCGAAGAACTCGCAGACACAATGCTCCGGCTTGTAAGGGATCCTGAACTTCGTTTTACCATGGGAAGCGCAGCTTATAAAAAATTTTCAAACTACCTATCGTGGGAACATTTTATTAACTCTCTCAATATAATATACACTACATGAAAAAAGCTCTTATAACCGGAGTCACCGGGCAGGACGGATCTTATCTCGCAGAATTACTTATATCCAAAGGATATGACGTGCACGGCACAATTCGCCGAAGCTCAACAGATTTCCGTGAAAGAATCTCTCATCTCGAAGGGAATCCATGTTTTCACCTGCATTACGCTGATATGGCAGATTCCATGAGTCTGATGAAGGTAATCATGGCTGTAAAACCTGACGAGATATATAATCTTGCAGCACAAAGCCACGTGCAGGTGTCATTCGATGTGCCGGAGTATACCGCCAATACGGATGCGACTGGAGTGCTCCGTGTTCTTGAAGCTGTGCGTCAGGTAGGACTCGCCGACACTTGCCGCATATATCAGGCGTCAACATCTGAGCTATATGGCAAAGTTGAAGAGGTGCCTCAGAATGAAAATACACCTTTTCATCCTTACAGTCCATATGCCGTTGCCAAGCTTTACGGATATTGGATTATAAAGGAATACAGGGATGCATACAACATGTATTGCTGCTCAGGTATACTTTTCAACCATGAGTCAGAACGACGTGGCGAAACTTTCGTAACACGAAAGATCACACTTGCTGCTGCGCGCATAGCACAAGGTAAACAAGAAAAGCTTTATCTCGGAAATCTCTCTTCTTTGCGCGACTGGGGATATGCACCGGATTATGTTGAATGCATGTGGCTGATGCTTCAACAGGAAAAACCGGAAGATTTTGTAATTGCCACAGGTAAACAGCATTCCGTGCGGGAATTCGCCACACTTGCTTTCGCCCGCGTCGGTATCAATCTGCGCTGGGAAGGAGAAGGCGCCGATGAAAAAGGCATCGATGAGAAAACAGGACGTATATTGGTTGAGGTATCTCCCGATTTCTATCGGCCAACAGATGTCGTAAACCTTTGGGGCGATCCTACAAAAGCCAAGGCTCTGCTTGGATGGAATCCGACAAAAACATCTTTTGAAGAACTTGTCAACCGCATGGTAGACTCGGACATGAAAAAGGTAGCAGCTGAACGTGTCTCAGAACACGTTAAAATGAACTTGGAGGAATATCTTGAAAAGGGCATTGTAAAATAGTTAACAACGTTTTAAACCGATTTAAATCTTATGGATAAAATTTCAAAAATTTACGTAGCCGGACATCGAGGAATGGTTGGTTCGGCGATTGTCCGAGAACTTAAAAGACAGGGATACGAAAACATCATAACACGTACTCATGCCGAACTGGATCTAACAGACCAGAAAGCTGTTAATGATTTTTTTGCCGCCGAAAAACCGGAATATGTTTTCCTTGCCGCCGCTAAAGTTGGCGGCATCGAAGCCAACGACAAAGCTCCGGCTGATTTCATGTATCAGAATATGATGCTTGAAATGAATGTAATAAACGCTGCCTGGCGTAACGGCTGCAAAAAACTCGAATTCCTGGGATCGTCATGCATATATCCCCGCATGGCACCACAGCCAATGCCTGAATCGTGTCTTCTCACATCAGCACTCGAGAAGACAAATGAAGCATACGCTCTGGCAAAAATTTCAGGAATGAAATATTGCGAATACCTCAATCGCCAGTATGGCACAGACTATATCTCCGTGATGCCGACAAACCTGTATGGACCGAACGACAACTATCATCCTACACATTCGCACGTGCTTCCGGCTCTCATCCGTCGCTTCCATGAGGCAAAAGAAAGCGGGGCAGAGAGCGTGACATGCTGGGGAGATGGATCTCCGCTTCGGGAGTTTTTATACGTAGATGACCTGGCGAACCTTTGCGTATTCCTTATGAACAATTATTCAGGAAACGAAACTGTCAATGCCGGAACAGGCAAAGAGCTCTCTATTCGTGAACTTACGGAACTTGTAGCAGACGTGATCGGTTTTAAGGGCAAAATAGAATGGGATACCACCAAACCCAATGGAACGCCCCGTAAACTTCTGGATGTATCAAAAGCTACAGCTTTAGGCTGGACTTACAGCACAGAATTAAGAGAGGGAATCGCACTGGCTTATGAAGATTTCCTCAATAATCCGATGAGAGCCGAAAGATAAAAATTAATGTTTAATGTGGAATGTGCAATGTTTAATTACATGACCCAACATTCCACATTAAACATTTAACATTAAACATTAAACATTGAACACCAAGGTAGAGCGCGCAGTGTCGTGGGGGGTATTCTTTATCCTCCTCGTCACTTATTGTCTCACGGCAGCTCCGACTGTCTCTTACTGGGATTGTCCGGAATATGTGGCAGCGGCATGGAAACTTGAAGTGGGTCACCCTCCGGGCAATCCAACATGGATGCTCGTGGAGAGGGTGATAACGATGCTCGCTCCCTCCGGAAAATGGGCAGCATTGCTGGTGAACCTATCAAGCGGGCTTTTCACAGCCTTTGCCGGTTTCTTTCTTGCCAAAACAATATTTGCAGCAGCAAGATGGGTAATTGATTCCCTCAAACCGAATCGCTGGCAAACGTTGCAATGTTCCGTTGCTGCCGCTACCGGAGCACTGGCATTCGGATGGTGCGACTCTACCTGGTATTCAGCCGTTGAGGCTGAGGTATATGCGATGTCAATATTCATGACATCGCTATGCGTATGGATCATGGTCAAGTGGGCATTCTGCCATGATCGGATTATGTCTACGCGTTATCTCATACTGCTTGCATATCTCTTCGGATTGTCACTTGGCGTGCATCAACTCAATCTGCTTTGCATTCCGGCTTTAGCCATCATATGGGGTATCAAAAGAGGTATCCGAAAATGGTGGAAAGTCGCAATTATGTTCCTGTTGTCGCTTATTGTGGTTGGATGTATTCTTGTCGGCATGATGCCTTCCACTATTGCATTGGCAGCAGAATGTGAATTAATCGGTGTCAACACCCTGGGATTGCCCTACCTTAGCGGAGTAGTGGCATACGTGATATTACTCGGAGTCAGCCTACTGACAGCACTTACGGCAACATCGCGCTCCACAAACCGCGGACTTCTCGCAGCAGCTGTATTTCCGGCAATATTTCTTTCCGGAATCTTCATATTTTCAGATAATTTCGCTGTGGGCGCAGCTCTCAGCGCGATAGCTTCGCTCTTGCTGGTGAAAGGTCACAATTTCTCCGTAAGACGGCTTAACATATGCATATGGCTACTTTCAATGCTACTAACAGGTTATGCCTCGTATGCGCTGATTCCCATAAGGGGTGACATTCCTTCTCCCGCCAATTCGAGTTTGCCTGGAGATCCTTTTTCCTTTGCATCATATCAGGCTCGCGAACAATATGGTGGAGCACCTTTAATTTACGGGCACACTCCATATAGCAAAAGCATTTTGAGGGAAGAGTATCCTGCTGATGGAGGTAAACCGATCTACAAGCGTATCGTACTTGAGAAACGCCATCCCATTGTCGCAAAAAAAGAACGGAATGCACGCATATCGGATCCTTACAATATGCTGACACATGAGGATTCTGTTTTCAATTCAAAAGCAATGGCAAAAAACGGGGATGCATATGTAGTGAGGAGTTATGCCGTGAAACCGGTGACCACCCCTGAGCTTAATATGTGGTTTCCCCGCATCACCAGTCAGGATCCGTCAGACTTACCATGTTTTTACGATTGGACGGGAATGGACGAAAACACCATGACAAAAGTTCCGATAAGCGAGGCTGTGGACTCAGCCGGAAATTTCGTGAATAAAGTCAATGCAGAGGGCAAACGGATTCCCGTAACATCATACCGACCGACATATATGCAGTCGCTTAAAATGCTACTGACATATCAGACAGGATATATGTATTTCCGCTATCTGCTATGGAATTTTCTTGGACGTCAGAACGATGTTCATTCCACAGGAGAGGTAGAACACGGCAATTTTATAACCGGTATTACCCCACTCGATAACGCCATGCTTGGCGCGGAAGATGCTCTTCCTTCATGGCTGGGGAAAGAGAACAAGGGGAGAAACAGCTATTTCCTACTCCCTTTCCTATTGGGCATCGGAGGTATAATCTTCCTGATTGTATGGGGAAAAAGAGGCAGAAAGACATGTCTTGCCACGGCTATGCTTTTCATAATGACCGGACTGGCAATCGTGGTATATCTTAACCAGGCTCCGGGAGAGCCCCGTGAACGCGACTACTCTTTCTTAGGTTCATATCTCGCATTCTCCATCTGGATTGGTTTCGGAGCGTTGGGGTTGCTGAGACTTGCCGGGAAATATGCTCCCATAGCCTCTGTGATACCGATATTCACCGTGGTGTGGATGCTGGTTGAAAATTACAATGACCATGATCGTTCAGGCAGATACGCAGCTTCGCACATTACTGCCAATGTGCTGAATTCGTTGGAGCCAAACGCAATAATATTTGTAGATGGCGACAATGCCACTTTTCCTCTTTGGTACTCACAAGAGGTGGAAGGCACAAGAAAGGATGTGCGCGTGATCAATCTCGCATATCTATCGATGCCCAAATACTTTGCCTCTTTGATGCAAGACTGGGATGGGTCTTCCGGAATCAAAACTACCCTGACAAGAGAGGATGTGATATACGGATCATTACAATTTCCCAAAATCGCGTTCAATGCTTCTGATTCTATAGTATCAGCAGACACAATGTTTCGTGATCTTGCAAATTGGGAGAAAAAAGAGATTCCCTATAAATATGTCTGGCTTAAAACGGGAAGCGGAGATTCAATAGCCTATCCCCTCCAGAATCTGTCTCGCGTTGCAGGTGGAAAAGCTTTGGATTTTCGGAAGCTGATAATGTTTGATATTATATCAACCAATGGGGCTTCAAAGAACCCCAGACCGCTTTACTGGCACAGGAGTCTTGCAAAACGCCATTACTTGGGCTTGGATGCCCATACCTCTGAATGTCTTTTCGCCCGAAAGTTCGGATCACGCAACGCCGCAGAAAGAGAAATGGACTATCTTAAAGGATTTAAGAAACTGAAAGCACCCAATGATTTGGACAGGGAAGTTTATCTCGATGGTACGCCTGCTGCTCAGATAAGCTATCACCGCGCCGGATTGCTGATGGCTGCGAAAGATATGCTGCGAAATGGAAAACTTAATTCCGCACTTCTTCTTGCAAATGCCGCGGATTCGTTGATGGGCACAGACAGAAACACATATGCCTCAATAAATACCCTCGATTCGGTTTTTAAAACACGAGAAGAGATCTCTCTGATCTTTAAGGATATTTCAGATTCGTTGGCAACATCAGGAGATCCTTTGCTTAGAGCCAAAGCAAAAAGGATAGCTGACAAAGGAATTTATTTTTCTCGACAAGACAGTCTCACCAACGAGGAGTGGAAAAAATATTATCGAACATTACCGCCCGATTTGCGGTTAAAAATATCAAGATAATTTATTAATTTTGTGAAAAGAATCACTCTCGAACCGATTCATAAATTTTAGACGATATGAAAAAGTTACTATCCATATTGATGGTTGCGCTCTTGATAGCAGCTGTGCCGGTAGAAGCCAAGAAGAATAAGAATTCCGATGGAAACGCGTTAATCGCATTCACCAAAGAATCTCATGATTTCGGAATCATCAACGATGACAAAGGTTTCGTATCTACAGAATTTGAATTCGTGAATCAGGGAAATGCTCCGTTGGTTATAATCAGCGCTACTGCTGATTGCGGATGCACACGTCCGGAATTCCCCAAAAATCCGATCGCTCCGGGGAAAAAGGGTAAAATAAAAGTCAATTTTATCCCTAAAGGTTATATCGGCAGTTTCACCAAGAATGTGAAAGTAAAAAGCAATGGGTCAAAAAAATTGAAAGTATTAAAAATTACCGGAGTTGTAAATCCGAATAAGTGAAAAGCAGCAAGGTAAAATTTGATATGAGAATATTGGTCTTTGTTTTTATCTCTTTCATGGTCTCTCTGTTCCCGCTTGTGGGGCGGAGCGAAATCGTATGGCTTGAAAAGGAGTATGATTTCGGACTGATGAAGGAAGAAGCGGGACCCAAGACAGGGTATGTGCGACTTGTCAATACCGGTCCGGATGAAGCAGTCATAACCGGTGCCCGTCCAAGCTGCGGTTGCACAGGGGTTGCATACAATGAAGATCCTATCGCTCCCGGTGATACTGTAAAGTTTTCTTTTACATATGATCCTCTTGGCAGACCGGGACGATTCGAAAAATCAATTCGGGTATATATCGGCGATTTTGATATGGCTACAATCAAAATCCGGGGTAATGTGCTTGGAACTCCTGAATCGCTGTCATCTTTATATCCCATTGAAGCCGGACCGTTAAGACTCTCGGAGAGATTGTTGCCCGCAGGCGACGTAACATATGGTTCGACACGGCATTTCTTTATAAACGGATATAACCAGACCGCTGATACCATCCGACCGCGATGGGAATGTCCTGATCCTACCTTAAGCGTTTCAGCCTCTTCGGAGGAGATTGGTCCCGGAGATATAGTTACATTCAGTTTCTATTTCAATTCACGAGAGAAAACAGAAATGGGACCGGTAGAGATTCCTGTGACAATCTCTTCTGACAACAAAAAAGATTCACCGGAAACGGAGGTGGTATTCACAGCCAAGGTCATCCCTGATTTCTCGCGTATGACACCAGAAGAAGTAAAGGATGCTCCGAAGTGTTACCTCGCTCCCCACACGATAGACTTAGGCAGCCTGACATCATCCACAAAGAATCCGGTTAAATTCAAATTTGCCATAAGAAACGAAGGAAAGACAGAAATGCGGGTAATGAGGGTATTCTCACAGTCACAGGCAATTAGGATATCCCGATATCCAGCTACCATAAAACCCGAAAAATCAGCAGACTCAGAAGGATCCCTTAATATCAATAAACTTCCTTCCGGTCCGTTTAATATAAAGATAGAGGTTCTGACAAACGATCCTCTTCATCCGGCAAGAACCATTTCCATAGTCGGCATAAAAGAATAAATACCATGAAAGAATAAGCATCATGACACATCCCGAAAATAATTCCGAATACAAAGGTCTCCAGGTAAACTCCGGAGTAACCTCGCAACCAATCACCAATCCGTATCGCCGTCCTGCAAGACGTCGCCAGCAGCTCTCTGCCTCTGAATATGTAGAAGGCATCTTGAAAGGGAATGTGAGTATTCTCGGTCAGGCTGTGACCCTTGTAGAGAGTACGGCGGAACATCACCAGGCACTCGCCCAGGAAGTGATTGAGAAATGTCTCCCCTATTCAGGGAATTCACGACGCATCGGAATTACGGGTGTGCCCGGAGCGGGCAAATCCACATCAATCGATGTTTTCGGACTACATGTGCTCAAGGATGGTGGGAAACTGGCTGTTCTTGCCATTGATCCAAGTTCTGAAAGAACCCAGGGAAGTATCTTGGGAGACAAAACCAGAATGGAAAAACTGTCGCAGCATCCCGATGCATTCATTCGCCCCAGCCCATCCGCGGGCTCACTCGGAGGTGTGGCTCGCAAAACGAGGGAAACCATAGTGCTGTGTGAGGCTGCAGGTTACAATAACATCTTCGTAGAGACCGTAGGTGTAGGACAAAGCGAGACAGCGGTACACTCCATGGTTGATTTCTTCCTTTTGATACAACTTGCCGGCACAGGCGACGAGTTGCAAGGCATCAAACGCGGAATCATGGAGATGGCAGATGGAATCGTAATCAACAAAGCGGATGGCGACAACGTTGAACGTGCCAATCTTGCGGCGGCACAATTCCGCAACGCATTGCATCTGTTCCCGCCAACACCCAGCAAATGGGTGCCGGAGGTAGTGACCTACAGCGGATATTACGAGCTCAACATCGACAAAGTGTGGGATATGATCGACCGTTACTTCGCCTATGTAAAAGAGACAGGTTATTTCGAGCGCAAGCGCAACGAACAAGCAAAATACTGGATGTTTGAGACCATCAATGAAGAGCTGCGCCACAACTTCTACCGTCAGCCCGAGATCCGCGCCCTCCTCGAGCAGAAAGAGCTCCGCGTCCTCAACAACGAGCAGAGCTCCTTCACCGCCGCCCACGACGTCCTCCGCCGCTATTTCACCCTCCTCCGCGAATAATAGAACTATAGATAAATGCGACCTGACAAAGATACCCAAAATCAGAAATCGCCAAACTTTCTTACATTCATTGCCTATTTACAAATAATAGGTATAGTATTAGTAGTTTTAGGACATTCCTTTCATGAATATCCCGATTCCAACTATGGCATGAACCTGCTTATTTACAGAATGATGCATAGTTTTCGTATGCCTTTATTTATGTTTGTATCAGGATTTCTGATGGTTTATACATCTTTGCAGAAGAAACAAAAGAGCTGGAAGGATTTCACACAAAATAAACTAAAAAGATTAATACTCCCGTTCTTAGTGCTTTCAATATTAACATTTATTCCCCGGTCGATAATGTCTACATATGCAGATGACCCTATTGAATTTAGCATAGAGTCTCTTGCGAAGTCTTTATTATTTCCAGAAAATATGGTTATTCCATATTATTGGTTCTTACAATCAAGTTTCACACTATTGGTTTTTACTTTTCTAATTCTTTCATTCACAAAAAAATTGAATTGGAATAATATCCATGTATATGCCTGTTTAATAGTATTATTTGCTCTTATACCTTATCTTCCATTTGAACTAACGTCGTTTTTTTCTTTAAATAATACCATAAATTTAGGATTATATTTTATCCTAGGATGTGCTTATTGTCAATATAATCAGTTTATTGACAATTTTATCAATTGGAATTCCTGGTGGACATTTATTATTTGTAGCATAATATGGAGTGTGATGTTTTTTATTTCTGAAAACACTCCACTTATCCCAATATGCTCCATTGCCGGAATAATGATGTGCATCTCTTTGTCCAAAATTCTAATTCGCTATAATGTTAAAATATTGGATCATTTAATAGGTGCAAATTACATTATTTTTCTACTGTCCTGGTATTTCAACATTGCCTCTCAGCAACTATTGCACCATTTTACCTCTTTCCCTTGGTGGGTATATACTATTCTTTCACTTATATCCGGAATTTATATCCCTTATTTATTTTATAAATATATGCTTGCACATAAAAACAGCAGAATCAGGTTGTTCTGCTGTAAATATTTAGGACAAACATTTAAATAATTCCTATAAAAGCTCAATTATCATGATTTGACCTGACATATAGCACGTAACTATTTATATTCTGACATAACCACTAACTCTAACAGATTATTATCAATTTGTATGAAATAGGTGCCTGACGGTATTCTTTTACCATTTTTATCCTTCAAATCCCATTCAATAACTTTGGAATTTGAATTTAAAATTCGATTAATTTCCATACCCGCATTATTTTTTATTACAATACATTGTTGCGGCATTAAATTCCGAATTTCAATATTACCTGGGTAATCTGGCAAAACTTTACTTATATTAAGTCGGGGCAACGAGACCCTATCAGAACTCGTATTAATATCGGGAAAAACTTCCGCAAGCCCAACCTTGGTTGAAATCATTAAAGATTTATTAACTGGATTCCATAATAATCCATATATAGTATTGGATGGTAATGAAGAATTAGACATGTTATATTTCCCAATCACAGTTTTCATATCTTTTGATATGCCAATAACTCCGTGAGTATCTGTTCCAACCCACATATTGCCATCTTCATCAAAAATAACTTTATTTATCTGACAAGCTTCTGGAAAGTTTTCCTTTTGTAAAACATCCAAAAAATTTATAACATCACCATATATATATTCATGTGTAACACTGGAATTAAGATTAAATACAAAAAGCGTAGAGGTAGCAGCCAAAAGTATATTTCCGGATGTCGGATCCTCCACAATATCACTTGTTGCCACAAAATTTGATTGATCACCAAATCTATTGATTACACCTGAGATTTGAATAAAAGAATCATCCGAAGTATCATCTAAAGTCCCTTTATGATCAAACACTATAATTGGAGATGTACTGGTATTGGGACACACCAATACTTTATTAGCATTATCTTTATGTCTAAGTGCCAATCCCTTGCAACACCACATCACACTTTCTGTGTATGGAAAATCTATTGTCTTTAATATAGAAGGAGAGAGCTTTGACAAGGAATTGGTCTTGTAAAGAAACTCTCTATCGGATGCAAGAAGATACTTTAATTGGAGTCTATTAGTGGTAAAAGCATTCACATAAACAGCCCATATAGTTCCATCATTATCAATAGAGGCTGGAGAGAAACAACTTAATGTTCCCCATGATTTTTGAGGTGTTGCTGGAATAACGCCAGGAAAATCTAAAAACAAGTCATTCTCCGCTGCAAATTTAATCACATTCTTCTTTATATCAGACATATCTTGCAACATGAGCCCACCGAACATAGAGCCAGATACAATCCAATCATCGTTGATTGGATCAACGATGATTCCATGTGGATCATGAATGGGAAATCTATTGATGTATTTATTATAAATGCTCCTTAGCTCATCGTTAGAATCAACTGACGCAGGAGTAACAAAAGCATGGGAATATACATTCCAACTGTTATTTATACACCCTGATAATAAAGATGGATTCATTGGAGAATCGTTTCTAAAATGCCATTCTTGTCCATGATTCATCACAAGCATTCCATACTTCGGGGAATAATCCATGTAAGTGCAGATGAAGGCAGCAGGCGCATTAGGACGAATGGGATCCTGCATGTCTGTCCAGGTTGCAGCGGCAGAAGTTGCATTAGAATCCATCGTAAAATCCGCGTGTCGTAGTACAAATGTGCCTCGATCGCGATAACACCAAAAATTACTGAAATCCCATGAACCTAAGGATAGCGGATTTAAATCAAGTGATATGGACACAAGTCTTGTTGATTCATCATCTTTAGGAGCATATAGTTGCCAAGCCTTTGATGCGGAATAGATCAAATAACCATCTTTGTTGGGAATGAAGTTAGACTCATATCTATCTACCACGGTTCCATTATTCGAAAGCGAATAAAAAGAATCCTGTCCAAGATCAGTTACTTTCCAAGAAGAGTTGTCAAATCTTGCAAGTTTTAAAACTTGGTTTATCGGAGAATTACTCTCCGAAGCGCCATAAACATATGCGAACTCGTTTTCACCCAGTGGCAACATAATAGATGGAGAACCGACGGATGATATTTTTTTGAATTCATTAAATGTCAAAGGATTTACAACATCCGATTGCCATGCGGCATTTCCAGATAAAGCCACTAATTTATCTCCAAACTTACAAATTCGATCTATGCCTCTATCAAAAACTTTAACATCCTGTACGGTAAAACTTACTGCATCAACATGCATATAGCCAGCATCCGTTCCTATCCAAGCATCCCCTGTTGATGGCTCAAAAGACACAGATGTAACCTTCGCCATGCCTGGAATCGTATATCTTTTAAGTTTATCAACATGCGTAAGATGATGTCTGTTATTGTCGATAAGATCGATTCCTCCATCATTGTAAACAATGATCAAGTATTCGCCTTTAGGAGAATAATCCGCCATACGAATATCAGCAGATGTCAACTGCACATCATGAACCAACGGAGTTATGCCCTTATCTGTAGCATTTTTATTATATCTAAACAACGTCAGAGAAGGGAAATCATATCCGACCTTTGATTTGTCATATATTTGCTGGTGAACCAGAAAATATGTATCTTCCGGAGTATCAATGATCCTTAAAGGTGTCCTGTCAAAAGATGGGTGCAGCTTCCATTCGGCACCAATAGAATCAATTGTGCAACATATTAAAATTAGAATTAATCCTATATTAAATATTGTTTTATTCATTTTAAACATATGGGTAATATTCAATAATAACAACGAATGTTTAACTAATTTATTATAAATTAAGAATTTGTCCCAATCTAATTTATCTTACCAATTCAGCATCTTTAATAATCATTTCTGAACCCATTGCCTGTGTGTGGGGAAGCACGTATGAGACCACATATCCATCAGCAGTTATCATTTCTCTAAATCTTGTTCTTGAATGAACACATTTCCCATCCTTGCCATACATAATGACATCCACTCTTTCTTTCGGAACTGGTCCAGTGAAAATTATCTTATTATTGTATAACAAAAGCTCTGAATCTCTACATTTTTTTATTTTAGCTGATTTCAAGTTAAAATCCTTCAACACAACGGGAAACAATTCTATACCATATAAACCATATCGTGTGTTTAGAATCTTATAAGAAGGCTTTAATAAGTCAATCCCCAATGTGATTGGAGTCGGATCATAAAAAACAATTTTTCTTCCACTATGCAATTCTTCAATAGCCGCGAGTCTTTTCACATCATCCACCTCCTTAGATAACTTAAATTGAATTTTGATAGAATATAGCAAACTAATACATGCAAAAAGAAAAATTGATAAAAAAACAATATATTTTATTGTGGTATGAATCTTATATCCTAATGATTTAAAAATCATAATAACCCCAAGTCCACAAAACAATTGAGAAAACATTCCTGTGCGAGGACCATTATAATACTTTATATAAATCACTGTTGAAATAATTCCTATGGTCAAAATACAAAAATGTAGAGCTTTAGATCCTTGGCTATTAAATATTTTTTTTCGGGTCTTTTTTATGATTGTAAAGATTATCAACAAACCGACATATAAATAAAAGACAAAGTTATATGCAATAACATGAACTATGGTTTCCCACCATACACTCTTTATTAGATTTGATGTCCTATTTTCCGTCATTAGCCAGAATGCTGGCATGGAAACAATAATGACCAAACCAATGACCAAGCCTGTAAGTATTACAATTTCTTGTTTAGTGATTTTTTTATTAATAAAAATTTGATAAACTATCAAACCGCTTAACAGAGGGAATGATAACCCCTCATGCCACCATCCTGTTATTATTGAAAATACAAATAGAGCAAAACAAATTATATTAGATTTACATCTTATACCATAGATATAAAAATAAAACAAGGCAAGCCCTAATGCTGCCCCCCATATATAATTTATAGAATACACAATAGTAAACATGAAGTCATGCCATGGAATAATGTATGCAACAATAAACATCCAGGAGGCAGATTTTAACGAAATCCATTTTATTTGGGTAATTTTTATTCCAATAACATATAGAAAAAAAATTATACCAGTTGTTATAACTGCATATACACCGCGTGGGAATAAGGATAAAAAAGGTGCAGAAACCGTATTACATAATCTGCCGGTATCCCAATTCCAATGATTTATACAATTATTTAAGGTTGATAAAAAATACGACCAAGTCCAGGGTGAGCCTTCAGAATTAGAAAGATACCACAGATCGTCACAACAAAGAGGAGTAATACAATACATTATTCCAGCAAAAAAGGATAGTAAAAAAGCACAAATATTATACTCCTTCCTTTCAATGTTTAGAAAATTTATAGTCATTTTCATGTAAGCGCACGATATAGCAGAACGCCAAGTGTTTGATATTTAAACACTTGGCGCGTATTTAGCGGAAGGGACGAGATTCGAACTCGTGGTAGGATTGCTCCTACGTCAGTTTAGCAAACTGGTGGTTTCAGCCACTCACCCACCCTTCCTTGTGATGGTCACTACTATCTGTCATGCTCTCCATTCGGATTGCGTTTGCAAAGTTAAACTATTTTCCGATATTTTGCAATACTTTCTTCAAAATTTTTCTACAGATTCAATCTCCAACCACTCTCAACCACACTCTCAACCACCGAACCGCCACTCCCAGAACCCTATCACAAAAGCTTATTCCTATCTTGCGAGGTCGAGCCAATAGGCGCGCGTCACGGGTATAATCGAATCTGCAGGAGCGTCAGGATATGTTAACTCTATCTGAGGGGCAGAGCCGTCAGGAATGTCAGCCTCATACAGTGCCTTGATGCCGTTGTCTGAAGTGAAGAAATAAGTCGTTGTGCCAGCCGTTCCCTCTATCTCCTTGTGACCCTGCAAAATCATCGACGGCTTGCCTCCGAGGGCGGTGCCGTCCTGATATACAACCATGCGATAGTGAGGAGCACCATCGCTATCACGGCTTGAGTCGATACGATACACCGCACCGTTTTCCAACCCTTTCAGACACATTACCGGCTTCCAACCGGAACGCAAAGTGCTATCAAGACTGTTCAGCTCTCGCAACGTAAGACTGTCGAGCATCATCTTTTCTCTCGAAGAAACATAACTTACATCATAAAGATCATCATCAATCCAGAGATAGTCTCCTCCCTTAAGGCTCCATCCTCTCCATCCGTATTCCTCCCATTCAGATGGAATGGAGTGAGTTATCACATCCTTAAGTGAATCATCCACCATCACGGAATAATATGCCCGCATCTGCTCCGGCGTCTCTATGTCATGCAATGGATATGGTCGCGACAATGGGTAGCTGACCAATGCCGAAAAATCTGCGCTGTCATTTTCCGCCACCGCCCTCACAAGGCGTTTGATTCCATCAGGGATGGAATCACAACTTTCTATCGCGCCTATATCTGTTTTTACAGACTTTCCCCCGTTACATGCCGACAATGGCAGCAATAAAAGCAGAAACGCAAATATCTGGGAAATTGAATTGACCATTTTTATATGTTCTGATATAGTTATAAACTTCTCATCATGCCGATTATTGCGCAGAACGGGGTTGCATATCAACTGTGAGCTGAGGAGGAGACAGCGTTATGCCCCCATCGGGAATCTTTTCAAGTGCAGACAGATCCTTGATAAAAAGGTTTTCAAATTCCTCTATACGTCTTTGCTTAATCTGGCTGTGTACTTTCCCCCGATAACGGCAATGAGCTATATAATTGGTTTCAATATCCCGATCCCCCGCCTTAAGTTTTTTCACTACCGAGGAACGCAAGGTAGCTCCCGAGCCGATATTATACGCCAAAACTCCAAGCAACAGCGAATCTGCACCGAATTCACGGAATACGGCACAATTCTTCAACAAATCCTTTCTCAGTATTGCTTCAGCCTCTGTCTGCGAAAGCGCGCGCGTGCGGCTGAATTTCTCTCCTGGAAGCACCTTATGTCCATAACCAACCAATGGCCAATGTTTCGGACTGTGCAGACCTTCATACTTTTTAATGATTTCCACCGCCTGCTCAAAGGGAGAGACCTCAGGCTCGGGAACCGTTGGCGATGCTTCAGCCGTTACAGCTATATTTCCTGCAGACTTCGACGGCATAAAGAGACCATACAATGCCATGCCGGCAATCGCCAACATCATTAATATCGATAACTTTTTCATCAACGTTTAAAACGCTAAGCGAGAGAGGATGGTTCATTCCATCCTCTCTCGCACGTAATACGTTGGCTTTTGCAGGTTCCTACAGCACTATGTCAAGATCTCGTCTTATTTGTATGAGAATTGAGCGGTTGAGCGGATATCGGTTGATGAGGAACCGATCATAGCCTTGAACTTGCCGGGTTCGGCAACCCATTCGTGCTTGGCATCATCGAAGAATTTAAGATCATCAGGAGTTATCTTGAAGGAGATTTCTGAAGTTTGTCCGGGCGCAAGAGCGATTTTTTTGAACCCTTTCAGCTCCTTGACAGGACGAAGAAGCGAAGATTTCTCATCCTGGATGTAGAGCTGCACAATCTCTTTCCCCTCCACGTTGCCCGTATTGGTCACGGGTATCGTCAGCGTGATGAAGCCATCGGCTGACATCTCTTTCGAGGATAGAGATGCCTTCCCATACTTGAATATCGTATAGCTCAATCCATACCCGAACGGGAACAACGCCGGGATTTTCTTTGCGTCATGCCAGCGGTAGCCTACAAAAATATCTTCAAGGTATTCCACCTGTGGATTTTTATCCTCCACCCCGGGATAGGAAATCTCTCCGAAATGATGCGCTCCGTTGTCTTCAAGTCTTTTCGGGAACGAGAAAGGCAGTTTGCCGCTGGGATTGATCTTGCCGGAGATCACATCAGCCATCGAGGGACCATTCATCGTGCCAAGATACCAGCTCTGTAAGACAGCAGGCACCTTATCAATCCACGGCATCGCGTAGGCATTCCCGGATATATTTGCCACAATCACATTGGGATTCGCTGCAACGAGTTCCTCTATAAGCTTGTCCTGGTTCCAGGGAAGATTATACTCGCGGCGGTCGGTCGACTCACAATCCTGAAAGGCATTTTTGTTCAATCCTCCGATATAGATAACAACATCGGCATCCCTCGCCATTGTAACTGCTTCGTTGCGCAATGAATCAAGAATAGCGTCCGGCAATATATCTTCTGCTTCAAACATCGCACGACCTGTGCGGTAACCTTCGGCAAATTTCACTCCATCTCCATAAATATGGCGTAATGCATCAAGCGGAGTGAACAAGTCCTTCACTTTAAGCTCAGACGAACCTCCTCCTTCAGTAAGTTTACGCACCGCATTCTCTCCAACCACAAGAATATTCTTATATTTAGCAGTGGAAAGCGGAAGTATGCCGTTATTCTTCAGGAGTACAATAGATTCGTCACCGATTCGTTTTGCTACGGCGTAATGTTCCGGAGTGGCAACCGAACCAAACGGCTTGTCAGTATTCATCGAAGTGCGAAAAATAAGGCGCAGAATATTACGTGCCTTGTCATCAACGGTAGATTCCGGGACTTTCCCGGTCTTTATCATATTCAGGTAGGGGTCAGCGAGATAGTAGTCATTGTAGCCGAAATCGGATTCCGATGTCAGACCGTTCGTGAACGACCCCATCTCTATGTCAAGTCCGTTGAGGGCTGCCTGCTTCGTATCATGCGCCCCGCCCCAGTCGGTTACCACAACTCCGTCAAATCCCCATTCGCCGCGAAGGATGTCGTTGAGCAGACGGGAATTGTGGCAGCAATGCTCATCCCATATTTTATTGTACGCCCCCATGATGCTCCATGCCTTCCCATCCTGCACTGCCCGTTTGAACGCCGGAAGATAGATCTCGTAAAGGGCGCGGTCGGATACCTTTACGTTGATCTTGCCGCGCCACTTCTCCTGGTTGTTCAGAGCGAAGTGCTTCACGCATGCCGCGACTCCATTCTTCTGCAGTTCCTGTATGTAGGGCACCACCATCTCTCCCACGAGATATGGATCCTCACCCATATATTCGAAGTTGCGTCCGTTGAGGGGTGTGCGGTAGATGTTGACTCCCGGACCAAGCAGAATATCCTTTTCCCTGTATCTCGCCTCCTCGCCGACACTCTTCCCGTAGAGAGCCGACATCTCCGGATTCCATGTCGCCGCAAGCGCGGTAAGAGCCGGAAAGGCGGTGATGGAGTCGTTGGTCCAGTTGGCATGTCCCCAGTCGTTCCAGTTAATCTCGGCACGGACTCCGTGGGGTCCGTCACTCATCCATATCTCGGGGATTCCAAGACGGCGCACACCGGGGGATGAGAATTTGCCCTGCGCGTGGCAAAGCACAACTTTCTCTTCGAGGGTCATGCGGGATAGGGCATCCTCTACACGCTCTTCAATCGGTTTGGTCTTGTCCAGATATACCGGGGTTAATATTCGCTGCAGCCTTATTGCGAACCCGCCGGCTCTTGCCATGCGAAGGGGAAGCTCCGAGACCGAAGTCACACGCATCCTGTATATCTCGTATTTCTCGGGATTCGTGAACCCGTCGCCGTCGGTGGCGTCGCTGTAGACGGTGCACTCGTATTCCTCTCCTGCCGGAAGGAAACCGAACCTAAGCGTATAGTCGCGCGCGTCCTCGTTCGTGACTCCCCCCACATACCAGTCGGGACTGTTCCTGTCCCGGCGGGCGACAACAAGGTAATCGCCGGGTTCTGCATCCAGATAGACGCTCCTGCTCCAGTCTACGGGGACATCCTTTATGAACTGGAAGGCGTCCATGTGGCGCTCGTAGTGCTCCGGAAGGTCGCCTGCCATCTGCACCGGGGAGTACATCGTCAGGTAGAGAGCAAGCTGGTTCGGTATCGTGGCGCGTTTCCTCTTACCCTGGTAGCCGGGGGCGAATGAAGTGATGTCCATGCGGAAGATGCCGGGCGTGAAGTCCATCGGTCCCCCCTGAAGGCGTGTGAACGGGAGGATCGTGGCGTGGCGCGGGCTCATCTCGGCGTATTCCTGCCCCATCGCGCTCTCGTTCGCCATCAGGTTGGGCCACGTGCGGCACAGTCCGGTCGGGCGCACTGCCTCGTGGGCGTTGACCATGATCCTCTTCTCGGCTGCCTTCTTCACGGCGTTCATGTAGTGGTTCACAATATTCTGGCTGTAGTGGTATTCCCCTTTGGGAAGGATCCTGCCGACGTATCCGCTCTTGACGGTGTTGTAGCCGTACCTGTTCATCAGGTCGTAGGCGGCGTCGAGGTGTCGCTCGTAGTTGCCGACAGACCCGGAGGTCTCGTGGTGCATCATGAGCCTTATCCCTTTCTC
Source organism: uncultured Porphyromonadaceae bacterium (assembly GCA_902495075.1). Taxonomy (GTDB): domain Bacteria; phylum Bacteroidota; class Bacteroidia; order Bacteroidales; family Muribaculaceae; genus Lepagella. The sequence continues at coordinate 120 of CABUVO010000009.1, read as the reverse complement.
TCGGGCGTAGTCGTTGAGCGCCCTGATGTCGAAATCGGGATAGGGGGTCACGAAGTCGAACACGTAGTCCTTCTCCTTGCCGTACCAGTCCTCCCACCCGGTGTTCCATCCTTCCACAAG
>CABUVO010000008.1 GCA_902495075.1 uncultured Porphyromonadaceae bacterium | reverse complement strand
CTCCAAGGGCTGACTCGATATTTAAGCTACGGTCTCTGTGTCTCCGCAAGGTCTTTAAGACCCTCCGCGCCTGAAAATTAACATTATACATTCAAAAATTTCACATTACTTTAAACCTCTGTTCCTCTGTTCCTCTGTGTTAATATTTTCGTGACAATTTGAATCAAGTTTCGCCCTTCGCGCCTTTGCGTCCCAATAATTAAGTTGACTCGGTTTGTTGAGGCGCGCCAATTCACCTTTACCCTATTACCTATAACCTTTCACCTTATCGGGCGCAGCCCGATAAATCGTAATTTAATCACATCTTCACACAGGTTGAGAGGCACCAGAAGCATCTTTAGTGACTGCAATCTTGTCAATGCGAGCACGATCCATATCTGCCACCTCGAGTCGGAAACAATTCCATGTAACGATATCGCCTTCCACGGGCACTTTTCTCATAGTCTCAAGTATTAATCCGCCAATGGTAGTATAGGTCGAAGGCTTATATAAATCCTCACATCCGAAATACTCCAGAAAGTCATAGACAGGACATTGTCCGTCCACAAGCCATTCCTCCCTGTCTGTCCGCTTCACTATTAACGGACCATCTTCACCTTGCGTGATATTACCGATAAGTCCGTCAAGAATGTCCCGAAGGGTGACAATTCCTTGAAAACTTCCATATTCATCATACACAAGCGCTGAATGCTCGTTGGAATTCCTGAATGTTTCCAACGCGTCGTAAAATGTCATGGTATCCGGCATACACAATCCCGATGTCAACTCCCTCTCGATACTAAAATCCGGAGAACCGAGAGTAAGAATCAGCCGCTTCAAAGACACAACGCCACATATCTCTTTACGGTCGCAGTCAAACACCGGATAGGAAGAATGCAGATCATTGGCAAGGACCTTGCGAATGCTCTCAACATCCATACCCACAGTGAGCGATGCCACATCTTTCCGGCTTGTCATGATTGCGTCAATGCGGCTGTCACCCATCACGAGGGCGCGTTCCATAATATCCTGCTCAACCTCCCTGACCTCACCGGAGTCAGTCCCCTCCTGAATAAGAGATTTTATCTCCTCTTCGGTTACCCTCGACGAAGTGTCGCCAATGTTGAGAAGCTTGACAAGCAGTGAGGTTGATACCGACAGTAGCCATACAATAGGATATGCAATCACCGATAATAGCTTCATAGGCTTCGCCACGATTTTGGCAATTGTATCGGCTTTACCCATACCAATGCGTTTCGGCACAAGCTCTCCGACTACAATCGACAGATAAGTCACAAACGCAACTATCGTGATTCTTGAAATATTCAGTGCCACATGTTGTGTCATACCCAGTTCAGCAAAATAATTGCCAAGCTCCGTGGCTATTGTAGCCCCGGAGAAAAGACCAGTAAGAATACCTATAAGTGTAATTCCAATTTGTATAGTCGACAGGAAGCGATCCGGCTCACCCTGTAGCTTCAAAGCAGTGGCAGCGTTGCGGTTGCCGCTCTTGGCATCTGCTGTCAGTTTTGATTTTCGCGCAGAAATGAGCGCAACCTCCGACATGGAAAACACTCCGTTGAGAAGAATCAATGCGATTATTATAATCAAATCGTACATAATAGCAATACAGACTTTTTTACAATACACAACGCTTATTAATCTACCTTTGTTTTTGTTTGAAAATACGATTAATAAGCAAATACATCCGCCACCCAGTTATTACAATCTGTAAATTAAGCTGCTTAAAAAAGATTACTTACTTAATAAATGTTAAAAGTTTTTATACTCTCTGGAATTAATATAATTTTGTATTTAATACAAACTTGATATGATTGCACATGGGAACCAATGCCAATAAAACTCAACTTCTCAAGAAGCTCACCGATGCTGGCATCAGACCATCAATGCAAACACCACGAAGAACGCTACCGCCGTTTGCTGCAAAACATTGAAGAAGACATCGTCTTATCACGCGAAGGTGACACCGTCTGGATCTGTCGCAACTGCGGACACATCCACAATCGGGAAGAAAGCACCCGAAATCTGCCCAGTATGCCATCACAAACGCAGCTTCTTCGAGATTGAAGCAAAAAACTACTAATTTCGACATAATATGGACAACAATGCTTTATATAATATAACCTACGGTATTTATGTAGTCGGATGCTACTCCGACGGCAAGCCCGCAGGCTGCATCATCAATACCTGTTTTCAGGTAACAAGTGAGAATCCAACCCTGGCGATATGCCTAAACAAGAATAATCACACACTCGAATGCCTAAAAAAGAATCCAAGGTTCTGCATCTCAATCATCTCTGAAGACACAGACCCGTTTATAATAAGCTCCTTCGGATTCCGGTCTGCGCGAGACGCTGACAAATATGCCGATTTAGGATATGACGACCTTGACGGCACGCCGGCAGTCAAAGGCAATTTCTGCGGTCGACTTATCTTGGATGCCATGGATTTTATCGATTGTGGCACTCATGTAATTGTTATAAGCAAGCTCGTTAACTCATACGGAGGAAACGGAACGCCCATGACATATGCGTATTATCATAACGTGATAAAAGGGAGCGCGCCGAAAAATGCTCCCACCTATCGGGCAGAACCAAAACCGGAAGCGTCTATCAAGAAAGAGACGCGAAAATTCAAATGTGACATATGTGGATATGAAGTCGAATCGGAGAACGACCTGCCAGCAGACTTTGTTTGTCCAATCTGCGGCTTCGACCGCACACATTTCGCAGAAATATAGACAAATCAAAAGGATTAACTCAGGAATGTTTAAGACCAATGAACCGGTCGCAAATTGCGACCGGTTCATTATGCAGTGTATTTTGGATTGACATTTTTTCTTGCTTCATAAAGTGCCTATTGGTCATGCCCTCGACATTGTTACGCATCATTCGGTTTTCACCTTTATGCTCTTGCCGCCGCATACAACAATATAGTAATCCGGGGCAAGTTTCGCTTCGGAATAAGGGCCCTCGTATACTTGTATTCCTTGCATGTTGAAAATCCGGACGTAAACAGATTTATCACTCAGGACATCCCCTATTCCAGATGTTTCCAAAACTGTAACGGCACACTCGGCAGAGGCGGTAACTACTGATTCGTTAGTTGCCGAAGCGAGAATAACGGTTGTGCCTTCCTTTATCAACGACACAAGACCGGTATCACTGACTGTAGCAATGCTCTCATCCAAAGAACTCCATGATAGGGTTTTCTTTGCATTTTCCGGAAAAACGGTAGCCGAAATTTGAATCTGCTCACCCACAAAGCCTTCCGCTGAGATTGGATCAAGAGAGATGGAAGTACATGGAATGTGTAAATCTGTACTCTCCATTTGTCCTAAAAATTCGGGTGTATAAAGTGTGGAAGTTGAGCATTCCTTGAGAGGACGGCCATTCCAGGACGTGTGTAGCGAATACATTACCTCGATGGTCAAGTTGTCCAATGAATCGAAAACGTAAAGTCCGTGTCCGTAACTGGCCTGCGTGACCGGCACACCATTGATTTTGATATTGTCAATTACAACTTCTACTGCCTCCTGATATTGGATTGTATTGATTTTTATTAATTTTTTTACCTTGTCAATTTTGAAGTTCCACATTGGGAGCACCCTGTAACCATCCAGTATATGGTGGGATTCGCATGCGCCCGGCACCCACAGAATGTCTGTCGATTCCGTAGAATAGAAATCGGTTGCAGTGCGGGAATAGTCCCGTTTAAGTTTATTCGAGATAAGGTTCCACACTTGCCCCGACAACTCGAAATTTTCATTTTCTGTAAGATACAATTCCAACAGCTCTGGAGTATTGGTGTGGACGGGATATGTCTTGCCATCGATCTCTATGTCCTTTGGAGCTACCAGATAATAAGAATCCTGATCGTCGAAATATGAACTTCCGGAAATAATGGCGAAATCGGTGAATGCCGTATAGCGATAATGGTCATCTGCCACAAATTCGCCCACGTAGGGAGCGTCCGTTTCTCGAATCTCCATAAATCCTTGCCAAGCCGACGATTTCTCGTACAGCTCTTTAGAACCGACCGGCACATAGAGGATTACTCCAGCTCTCATTTCAGGAAGGGAGAGGAATAATCCGCTTTCTTCATCAGTAGGGATGGGATTTTCCACTTTTGCAAATCTATAAGTATTGATTGACAGTTGGGGCATTAAAGTGGCCGAACCGTAATCTTTTAATTTAGGAGGCATACTCAAAACTGGCATCTCACCGTATCTAAGATAAAGAGCTGCATCTTCGAGACCTTCCAGATTATCAGGCAGGATAATATTGTCTATGTTCCATTGCATTATGATGGTTTCCTCGTCTTTCGTAAATATGCCGGGGAAATAATTTTTCCTATTATCTTGGCTTGCCACAATTGTGGCAAGCCGCAAATCGAGATGACGCATATAATGCAATTCGGTTGACATGAACAAGAGATCATCTATGTTGATATTGCCCGAAATTTTAAGTTTATATATATTCTCCTTATCTTCGGGAGAAATCAATGATGACAGGCTCCCGGGGGTAGCTACGTCATAACTTTTAGAAACGAGATCGGAATATTTCTTGCCAATTAACCTGATGACATGCCGATTATCCGACAGACAGAAACAAATGGGAACGGAGTACATGAATCCATCAACTGAGCCAATATACTGACCGTCGATATATATCGTAGCCACACCTCCAGAAACATCAATAATTTGAGATATATCTGAACCTGTGGGGATCGTATAATCTTTTAAATATTCTTTCCCCTTGATAATATTGTCAGGATCCACAATATCATAGCACAATGAACTCATGTCGCATTCGAATCCGTCGACTGAGATAGAGGTAGGTGAGTCTATGGTGCCCAACACTATCCGACACTCATCATTGTCAAGCAGTTCTACAACCTGAAGTCGGTAATCGGACTGCATTTTGCTTTTGAAAATAATGCCGGTTATATCGTATTGATTTAAACTCCAGTTCTCGTCGATGGTATATTCTGGGAAAATTGACTCATATTTCCAAACCTCGATAAACTTACCGTCCGCATCGGTAAGGGCAACCGAGAAATGTCCCACAGGCTTATTCCCAACTAAATGCATGTCTGCCAGATGGACGTCAAAAGGCTCGTTTTGCCTCACAGTTTCCACAGTCTTGTAGCTCTTTTTTATTCTGCCTGTGGCATCGATATAGTGGGGAGAATACTCTTCAGGACGAGCATCAGCATCGGGATAAAGGTTGATGACCATTCCGATATAACTATTGAATCCGCCTAACATGAAAGGGTCAAAGAAACCATTGTTCACCCCTTCCCATCCCCAATTTACATGCAAATAATTATCCTGATTGAAGCCGTCACATACGAAAGCATGGCCCTTCGTTTCGAAGTTTACACCGGTGAGGATTACGGGATGATTCTGATTAATTTGTATCTTAACCATATTAATCCATTCTTCGTCAGAGAAATATCCCGAATAAACATACTGAGATTCGGGAGAATATAAGAAGTTTTCAAACATACAATGCCCGATAGGCCAATTGTTGGCACCCGAAGCCGTAACTGAGTATTGTGTTTTCACAGCAGCACCGGCAGCCTGCATAAGACGGCTTACCTCAGATGCTTGGTCTTCGGAGAAGTTACCCTCGGTATAATTGTCAGGCATATTGTTGAAATCAAAAGTAAAATCATCAAAATTGAGTGTCAATTGATCATTGTCGTTCAACCACTTATGCTCACCACCTCGGGCTCGTGACGGCCACTGGTTAAACTTCATTACTATGGACATAGCCGTGGCAACACAGCCTGTCAACGTTTTCTCCCCGCTAATTTCAGGCGTATAGAGATTATATGGATAACCCTGTCCCCAATTGGCTGTATTGAGGATTATTTCTTCACCAGCGCTAGAAGATGCTACCGTATGCGAATTCCACGAAACATGAGTAATGTCGGTCAAGCGGTTGAGATTCATCTGACAACTATCGAGAACAGCCTTTAGTTGTGGAGGCATGTTGTCGTAGTCGAAGTTCCCTTTGTTGGAATAACCGAGGATTTTGTTTGTCCGATCATCACCTGAGACTATTACGAAGCCTTGGTTGTCATCGGCATTGTAGACATAGAACGGAGCGGCTTCGGCATTTGCAGCATTCGGAGCTTTGGCACGGCGCACTCCGGCTTTTGACGGTGTCTGCCTGACGGCTGCAGAATTGAGAAACTCCGAGGCGATAGAAGCTGCCTCTCCCTCTGAAATCTGGCGTGCATGTGCGATTACGGCTATGATAAGAAACGATAGCAATAACAGTTTTCGCATGATATCGGATATGCCGCGGTCATCCCCTCGTTGGCGTTAGATTAGTTTATACGAAAAAAGCGTAGGAGTCTGTATCTGTTACCGTCCTACGAATCGAGGCTTCTCGCATTGCCCTATTACAGTCGGACGGCAACGAGAAGCCCTACGCCTGTATATGCAACGAGAGCATGCGACAATGATTCCTCCCGGAATACCAAGCCGATGCTGATATTACATATCCGTGGGCATTCATCGCTGCTCAACCCTTGACTGCAATATGAAATCTTGCGAGAATTCCGATTCGTCAAGAATCAGCGCGGATAAACGCTTTCATTATGTCTTTGCCAAGGCAAAACGCCAAGGCTATAATTGCCTCCCGCCCTCAAACCCCGACCGAGGCTTCCGAACGGTCTACAATTGCAAAGTTATAAAAAATCTGTTAAAGTTTGTCAGTCAGACTAAAAAATCGAAAAAATTTATCGTCTGCCCGATTCCCCATTATGGTAACCCATGAACAGGTATATCGTACACTTTTCAGAGTTTTGACAACAGCTCCGAGCCGGTCATGACATCCATTTTGGAGAAAGCGAAAAGTTTCTTGCCAAGGTCTTTAAGTGAGTGTCCGATATGATAGACTTCCTCATCTATAATCAGAAAACGGTCATGAGCCTTGTTGTAAGCATGTAAGGTCACACCCGGATACTGTCGATTGTGTCGCTCAACATCCTGACGGAGCTGATCTGAAATCCTGCCATCGTAAATATCCACAGTCACACCCGGATTCCGTTTTGACAGTTGCACCAGCACCGAATCATCGATATAACTGTCGATAACCACGATTCTACGTTTTGCTTTGCGAATCAGATCTGCGACAAAAGCATATGCATCAAAAATCTGACCGTCAAAGAAGATACCCTCCGTAGGTTGAAGCGAACTGCGTACAAAAAAATCTACTTTTTCATCAAGCTGTAAAAGATGTCTGTCGTATTCTGAAAAACGACGATCAATACGATCTTCAAGTTGCATCAATCGTTGGTTTACAGCATAGCCACGGAGAAGATATTCTTTCAGAACCTTGTTAGCCCATTGGCGAAACTGAATACCTCGAACAGTGTTGACCCTGTATCCAACAGAAATTATTACATCCAGATTGAAAAATTCGATGTTTCTGGTCACACTACGATTCCCCTCTTGTCGAACTGTTCGGAATTTCCGAACAGTTGCATCTTTCGACAGTTCTCTGGAATCAAAAATATGTTTGAGATGTTCACTTATATTTGCTTTGCTTGAATCAAATAATTCCACCATCTGAGCTTGCGTCAGCCACACGGTATCACCTTCAACTTGAACATCAAGTTTGAGGGTTTCGTCAGGTTGATAAATTATTATCTCGTTTTCTTGCGTTGGTTCCATATGCAAATATACGAAATATTTATGATAAGTAAGTATTGAAAATTAGTTTATAATAAGTAATTGTACTGCTTATTTAAATTTTGAATCTTTTGGTTGCTTTCCAGTTTTCTCATCAGTCACATAGCCAGCTATCCTCCTTCTTCGAAATCTGGAAATCATCTCAAAATCTCCTAAAACTTAATATAAGCTAATTTTCAACACTTACTTAATTCTCATTGTAATATCTTTTATAGCTGATTCCAACACTTTTATATGAACAAATCTTACCGTCAGAAGTGATATATGCTATTTTTAGCTGTAATATATAAGAGGAGTAGGCTATGAAAACGATAAAACATCAATGATATTTTTATTTGCCTTTCCCTTTGTTCTTGGTTTTGGCATTGAGTGCCTTGATAGTGTCGAGATAGGCTCGTTCTACCGGCGAAAGTTCTCTTACCTGAAATTTACAACGACCGTGGCATAAAGGTCGAGCACTTGCCGATACATCACCTTCTCCGACGAACGAATATCTCGAATACGGTCAAGCAATTCACGCCAGTAAGCACCTCCGCCATTACCCTTAAGCCTTTCGTCATCCATGGTGAACCCCTTGATAATATACTCCTTCAGCCGCTCCGTCGCCCAGCGTCTGAAGTGTGTAGCAATTACCGACCGGATCCTATAACCCAGGGATATAATCATATCAAGATTATAATGAGTAACGTTGTAGGATTTGCTATCAGCGGCAGTTGTTCGGAATTTCCGAACAACTGATTCCTCATAAAGCTCGCCATCCTCAAATATATGCTTAATATGCTCACTCACATTAGCCTTGCTCGTATTATACAACTCACAAAGCTGTTGCTGCGAAAGCCAAACAGTCTCACCTGTAAACTTCACATCAATGCGTGTTTCGCCGTCCTCGCTCTGATATATGATTATCTCGTTGTTGTCTTCCGCCATTGTAATGTATATTCAAGAATGATCCCATTGCGAATTTACTAAATTATAGACAGGTACACAAATTTACAGACCATTTATTGGCAAGAAAAAAATCCAGCCATTTGATCAAGAAAACTATTTCAGCGATTCTTGCATTAATCATTCCCAATATTGTCCAGATTCAATAGTTTAAGCAACTGATGTTGTGATTCTATATTGTTATGACTTCAGCATCTGGATTGTGTCCGAGGTAATTCTGGCGCGCAGAGTCGGGCGAGGTGTTGGCGTAGCAGTAAAGGCAGCCGTGAGGGCAGGTGTTGTATTGACCGATATCCTTGGCTGCGATGCAGCCGCAGAGTTTGCGTTGTCCGGAATCCCGATTATGCCGCGTGGGCACAGCATATCTGTCGCCATCAAGTGAAATCGCACCTTCCGGAAGCATTGGTTGTCCGAAAAGGTCGGGCGTAGATTGGCGTATGTCCATCCCAAGATGCTTCATCAGTTCTGCATCCTGCCAGGCAATGTGGACTATTAGTTCATCATCAATGCAATGGTTATGAGCAATACCATATTCGCCAAGATCAATCTTCTCAGCGCATGTGGACAATCGAAAATTCCAGCCGTTCCGGTGATTCAGCTCTGACAGCTGTCGAGCGAAGTCGAGCATCTCGCTCTCCGTCCATTCTTGATAATCAATGCCGTGAGATGTCAGATTGCCGCTGACCTTGCGATAAGAGGCGATGTCAGCAAAACTGAACACCAATTTTTCAGTATACCCCTTCAGCTGATTCCCGATTCCTTCGATTTTGCGAAGCAGGTCGTCAATGCAGATTTTATCCGTCAGAATCAGCGGGTCGAATCTCCACATGACGGAGCCTACTCCCGGCATTTTCGCGAAACGTTTGAATGTGTCGATCCGATGCCTCACCGGCGGTACTCTCGGCTCCAATCTTTCATCCTCATAATCATTGAGCGTGTATTGGATATAACATTTTATTCCATGCTCTTGCAGGCGAGGGATGTATGGAATCAGCGGAGCTGGATTCTTTGACCATTTTAATATCCTATGAAATTAAGAGAAACTAAAGGGAATAAATATCATTTATATATCATCATATCAATGTGTTAAATAATATTGAACAATGCTTATGTGTTACCTGACTTGCCTATATTTTAGGAATATTTGTTACCTATTGTGTTACCATATCAGATTTTTTTGTTACCTTTGCATTACTCCAATAATAACTCTCTTCAATCATGGCAATACAAGGGAAAACAAATACCGCAAAGGCTCCTATATACTTAAGGTTCAAGCCGAATAAGGATGGGAGTAAGTCCATTTATATCGATACCATCCGGGAGCGCAAGCACCATTACAGGTCGCTCGGCCTGCGTCTTGTTCCGGAGAATACAGTAAAAGACAGACGCGAGAACGCGAAGGTCATGCGCGAGGCTCAGAAAATTCTCAAGGAAGAAACCGTATCCTTTTTCAATGCGCCGGTAGTGGAGGCTAACAAACCTCTTTTATTATCGGACTGGATAACTACCGTATCTGATGCCAAAGCTGAGAAAGGTGTTGGTAATATAAGAAACTTCATGGCTCTTGCCAGAATAGTCCGGATGTTGTTTCCCTCCGTTTTACTCAAGGAAGTTGATAAAAACTTCTGTCGTGATTTCGTAGGCAGACTAACTTCCGACTATACGACTCCCAGAGGCAAAAAACTCGCTCCTTTGTCAGTACAGACATATTGTATAGCCTTATGCACCTCCCTGTCGGAGGCGGTTTCGGCAAAAAAGATTGCAGACAACCCATGGTTAAAACTGGAAACAGCCGACAAGGTAAGAACAGACCAGGGGATGCGGGAATTTCTGACGGTAGGCGAGCTTAAGACTATGATTGACACGCCGTGCAGGGACGGAATTGTGAAAAAGGCTTTCATATTCTCATGTTTCAGCGGACTGCGTCGCAGTGACATCGGAAAAATGAGATGGGCTGACATCAAGGATGTGAACAACCGCAAATATGTCAGGATTGTCATGAAGAAGACAAAACGCGAAATAGACATACCGCTGTCAGCCCGTGCATTGGATTGGTTGCCCGAAAACGCAGAAGAAGATGATTATGTGTTCCCCGGTTTTACAAGAGGTGACCTTGACATGAAACTTAGGAACTGGGCAAAAGCTGCCGGAATCAGAAAGAAAGTCACATTTCATGTAGCGCGGCATACCTTCGCAACGCTTCTGATCACTTCGGGCTCTGACATTTATACAGTATCCAAACTTCTCGGACATTCAAGCGTGAAACAGACACAAATATACGCCCGTATGGTGGACTCGGTTAAAGACGCGGCGGCTGACGCCATCGACAATATACAGTGGAAATAATATCATACTCTCTCGATTATGGCACGAAAAAAGAATATCAAACTCAAAGAACCCGTTAGGATCAGATTCAAGGAACTGGCAAACGGTTCCAAATCCATCTACCTTGACATCTATAACAACGGGCAACGCTCCTATAAATTCCTGAAGCTATACTTTCTCCCGGAGATAAACGCCAATATCCGCGAGCAGAACCGCACCACTATGGCGGCTGCCGAGAAGATAAAGTCGCAGTACATCATTGAACTGACCGAGAACAAAGCCGGTCTCAAACACACTTCCAAGCGTGCAAAGACACTGTTCTCCGAATGGATTGACACTTATATAAAGAAGCGCAGCGATGCCGGTATGCGCGGAATGAGAGTTTATGAAACAATCAAGCGAATCATCCGGCTTTACCGACCAAAGGCCCTGCTCGGCGATATAGACAAGGAGTTTTGCCTCGGTCTTATCCGTTTCCTCAGTTCCGAGTACAAGACAAGCAAGGACAAGCCGTTGTCATTGCGCACTCAGTCGAATTATCTGTGCTATTTCAGCACGGTGCTCAACGCCGCGGTCCGTGAAGAAGTAATATCTGAGAATCCTGTCATGAAGATAAGCGAGAACGATAAGGTTAAGGTGCCGGACAGCATGAGGGAATTCCTGACGATTGAAGAACTCAGGTTGCTTATTGCAACGGATTGCCGTAATGAACTTGTGAAAAGAGCCTATCTGTTCTCCTGTTACTGCGGACTCCGTTTCAGTGACGTCATACGCTTGCGATGGGGCGACATCGTGCAGGACGGAGACCGTTGGAGAGTTGGTATAAGGATGAAGAAAACGGGATCAACCCATTACTTTACCCTGTCACATCAGGCGAGGGAATGGCTTCCTGAGAGAACCGATGACATACCGGAATCACGGCCATTCGCCGGATTGCCTGCAGAGAACAATGTGAACCGCCACCTGAGAAAATGGACGGCGCAGGCAGGAATAAAAAAGCATATAACATTTCACACATCGCGCCATACATTCGCCACCCTGCTGCTAACGCTGGATGTTGACCTTTATACAACTTCCAAGATGCTGGGTCACAGAAATGTGAAGACGACTCAGATTTACGCAAAAATCATCGACAAGAAGAAGGAGGCCGCCGTTGATCGGATTGATGAAATTTTTGGATAAGCGGGAACCGAAGCTAATCAAAAATCAAATGATGTCATGAGCCCAAAAGCGATATAGAAAAGCTCCATATATTCTAAATGAATAGAAATATATTATCCCTGTGCCTTGTCCGGCATGGGGATTTTTCGTGCCCTGCTATTCATAATTGAAACTGCTGTAACGGTGTGGACGAGTGCCGAAAATCGGTGCCGATTTTGCGATTTTCATAGATAACCTTAAAAGTCAGGGGCTTATGCAGACATCTTCGTTTGATTTCCATTCCTGTATTATAGCTTTGCAGTCCGAACAGGAAAACCAATCACAAATAATTTCATAACCAACAGGAATTTTAATGACAAAACCAAGTATGTTGACGCCGACCGAGGCGGCTCAATACCTCGGAATCAAACTCAGCTATCTCTACAAGCTGATGATGCGCCGTGTCATCCCGTACTACAAGCCGGGAGGCAAGCTCTGCTACTTCGACCCCGAAGACCTCGACAGGTGGCAGCGCAGTGTCCGTGTCGCAACGGACGAGGAAATCGAAAGTCAGGCACAGGCCTACATTCTCAAAAACAGTATCAGACCATAACCAAAATTCTTATAAATCATGACAGAAACAGCCATTCAGACTGCGGAGCCGGGCATCGAAGCTATGTCAGCCCCGAATCGCTCCCGTAAGGAAAAAAAGAACAGAATCATTGACGAGTCAAAGACGATTGAGATAGAGCGCAAACTGTTATCCTCGCTCGGCATACATGAGGCGGACGCGCTTGCGGTGTGTATCGCCATCGGCGCGGGCAATCAGGAAGCGGCGGATGTGAAAGGCCCCGACCGTCACCGGCTCAACCTCTATCTCAACTCAACGACAAACAGGAAGGAGATGTCCGTGCAGGAGCTTTCGGAACACCGTCAGGCGCGGGCCCGTCAGCTTGTCAAATCTGCTATCCGCTATCTCGACAAGGAGGAGATGACGGCGGCGATGTTCACCGTCAGTGAAATCGCACGATGCAGAACCGACATTGACGAGGGCGTGAGGATGATACAGTTCTACAACTCATCAATGTCAGGGAAGTAACAGTTTTAACCGTAAACCGGAGTGTTGTGCGGATGGCGAGAACACACATGGAATAATTTCAGATTAATTTCATCAGATATTTGCTCTTCTATCCGACAACACTTCGGTTGCACTACCTACGCAAACAAGGACACATGAACAAACAATCCAAGGAAACATACAAATTTCAACTGCCGTCGCGCCTTGAACTCATTACTTTCAGAATGACAACCGAGGTGATGAATCTACTTAGCGGCGCCACCGAGAACAAACGCGGCGACAAGATTTCCAATATTACGCTCTTTTACGACCTCCTGTCAAGAATGGCTGTAAATGCGAAAGTGTCAGACGACTTCCGCCGCCCTCTGGCATTGAAACCGGGACAGGTGCAGTATTCGGAGATTCGCCTCGCGGAGCAATGGCAGATGAACCGGACCCGATTGCGCAATCTCCTTGACAGGATGGAACAGGCCGGGCTTATCTACACTGACCGTTCACTTGTAGGGTCGGTGATGACATTCCCCTCCGTGCTGGGCTGGAGCCGCCCTGACAAGCCTTATATCCGCAACCCCGTCTTTTTCAATGCGGATTGAGCTTCGCCCCTCGATATAGTGAATCCTCCGAGGTGCACAATGCCTCATAGTTAGCCGTGTGGTTAGCGGTATGTCTTAAGCCGCAGGGAAGCGGGAAACAGGGATTTCGTTGCAAGATATGCCGCTGTATTACACTCCCTGTCGGTCACTGCATACACGGCTCTCTTGCGTTGCCGCACAGGGCAACGGGACGCCGCTCGCAGGCTCGCACCGATGACCTTTATAATAATCAGCATCACTTATAATAATCTCATAACCAACTTATAACTTTCTATGGACATACAGAATGAAAACAGAGGCCGTCGCCGTTCCACCATGTCGTTCCGCGTGAGCGAATCGCAGAGGAAACGGATAGAGACCGTTGCCGCCCAATGCGGGATGAACCGCAGTGAGTATCTGTTGTCACGGGCCTATGGCTACAAACCGAAAGCACGTTTGACATTTGCGCAGACCAAAGTCCGCGATGAACTTATAATCGCCCGGAGCGACTATGCCAAATATACCTCGATGCTGAACGCCATGCCGCAGCAAGAGCGCATGGCGATGTTCCGCAACCAGCCCTGGATGATTGAGGCGTTGAGTCGCCTCCGCAGGACTGCAGAACTTATTACCGAAATAATCAACAGATATTTCTCCCCGAACCGTGTACCGGGAACATCATCTGAAACGAACAAGGAACAGGAATTGTCATGATAGGAAAAGCAGCATCAATAAGTCACGGCATCAATGACATCAGATATATAACAGGTGAGTCGAGACACAAGGAACACCCTGAACTTATATATCATGTCAAAGATAATCTTCTGCCTTGTGAACTTGACGCGCAAGGCATCTGGGATTTGATGAAAGCCAATGCGTCAATGAAAAAGAATGTTATCCGCATGGAAATCAGTCCGGCGATGGAACATACCGAAAACTTCACCATGCAGGACTGGAAGAAACTGTGGGATGACTTTGTAAGGGAGTTTGACAAGATAGAGCTGGAGGATGAAAACGGCAAGGTGTATTCGCATAAAACCAACATTGCGAACAGCATCTACACGGTTTGGCTTCATTATGAATCCGACAGCGGCATCCCGCATCTTCACGCCGCAGTGTGCCGGAAAGACAGCGACGGCAAGACCAACAATGACCATAACATACACATTCGCGCACAGGAAGCGGCTCAGGCTGTGGCAATCCGGCGGGGCTGGATAACAGCCGCTGAAATCCATAAGATGAACGCCGACAAGATTGCAGACGACCTTATGGATATTCTGCGTGCGATGCCGTCATGGTCGTGGAATGATTATGCCGCACGGATCCGGGCAAAGGGTTACTCCATTATGATACGTCCCGGCAAGAAAGGCGTTTACGGTTATTCTATCGGAAAAGGCAAAGCCACATTCAAGGCATCCGAGCTTGGCACAGGCCGAAAGCTGACGGCTTCGAGGATTGAAAACACATGGAATAAACTTCACAGTCAGTCTGCAGCGAGGGCGAAGCAGCCAGTCAAGAACGCCGGAACAAAGCCGGTTGCGCCTGTTGTATCAAAGCCTGTTGTATCTCCTGACAAACAAGTTACGGCTTACACCTCTTGGCAAGAAGGAACATCGAGATACGAGCTTACGCATAGAGGCAGAACTTCTCAGTTCTACATTCCCAACGATGTCATGCAGGTATTCGACGACGAGTTTGACTACCGCGAGATTGTAAACTGGCAGGAGCTTACCGATATGGCAGTCGCATTGTTCGTTGGTCTGACCGCACTCGATACCGTATCAACCGGAAGCGGCGGAGGCGGTTCGTCCAACGATGACAACCGGCGCGACCACAAGGATGAAGACGAGATTGAACGTGCCCGCAGATGCGCCCGCGCAGCCGCCACCCGACTTGGCAAAACCCTAAAATCAGGCCGCAGAAGATAAAACATTTACTTTATGACGAACAAGATATGAAATATCGGACTCACCATATTGTTATCAACATAAAAAGGAGACATCGTGAATGCCTCCTTTTTATGTTAGCAATCGGTTTATTAGCTGTATGTTTTCATGAGATATTTCACAAGTTGTGGAACTGACAAGTTCACAGTTCTCCTATCATTGCGGTTGAGAACATTAATCTTAATATTCTCATCGTCAGAGAGCGATCATATATCCTTCATTACTGGTTGTCAGTCGTCCATTTCCCAGTTAAGCATGAATTGCTCCGCCTGTTTGTAATCCATGTGAAAGAATCGTTCCTCCTTATTCAGTGCCCGAATCTTTTCCATTTCAGACGGAGTCAATTCAAAATCGAAAATATTGATGTTTTCAGTAATGTATCCGTGGTCTGTAGCACCCGGAATAGCTGAATGACCTTCCTGAATATGCCACCGCAGGATAATCTGGGCAGGAGTTTTGCCGTGAGCTGATGCAATTTCCCGTATCGCCGGATCTTTGAACAAGGCCCCGTTACTCATAGCCCCGCCAAGAGGGAACCATGCTTCAAGAACAATGGAATCATTGGCAAGTTTATCCTTCCACATCTTTCTCTGCGCGTATGGATGGCACTCGATCTGCATCACAGTCGGCTTGATTTTCGCCCATTCCATTGCTGCGGTGTAGAGCGAATCGGCCGCATCGAAATTGCTCAAGCCAAGGCTCCTGACCTTACCGGAGGCAACAGCCCGTTCCATAGCGCGCCATGCCCCGCGCCAGTCGCCCATAGGCTGATGCACATAGAGGAGGTCGATATAGTCAAGACCGAGGCGTTCAAGCATACGGTCGATAGCGGCATCGGCATCACCATATTCGCTGGGCCACAGTTTGCTCGTCACCCATATTTCTTCACGGGGAATACCACTTTCCTTTACCGCCTGGCCGACACCTCGCTCAACACGATAAGCATGAGCTGTGTCAATATGGCGGTAGCCGTTTTTCAATGCGAACAACACGGCATCGGCAGCCACGGAATCTCCGGGGACATTGAAAGTCCCAATTCCGAAACGAGGCATCTGCTCCCCGTTGTTGAACGTGACATTCGGTACGCCATTTTTATAAGTATCTTCTGCAAAGCCGAGATTGGCGGACAGGAAAACCAGCACAAACAGTGCTACTGTTTTTATCATTCTTTGTTTCATATTACTTGTAGTTTACGTTTTCTTACTATTTCAGAGCCTCCGAACACTTCGCTCATCGTCATTCCGTCAAGGACTTCATCAATCATGGCTATCTCATCTTCAGTCAGACAGACATCGACAGCTCCAGCGTTCTCTTTCAGGCGACAAAGATGCCGTGTTCCGGGTATCGGCACAATCCACGGGTTCTTACAGAGCATCCATCCCAATGAAATCTGGGAGGGCGTGGCATGTTTATCATCGGCAAGGCGACGTATAAACTCAAACAGCCCCCTGTTTTTCACATAGCTGTCTTTTTGGAACTGAGGCATGGCGGCTCTATAATCAGTCCTGCTATCAAACTTTGAATCGGCATCATAATTCTCCGTAAGTAGCCCGTTGGCGAGGGGAGAGAATGCGACAAAGCCGATATTGAGCTCTTCAAGAGTGGGAAATAGTTCCTCATGCCACCGCGCCATCATTGAATAACGGTTCTGAACCGCCGTCACCGGACAGACTGCATGGGCCCGCCGCAGATACTGTTCATTGGCTTCGGATATGCCCCAGTGAAGGATTTTGCCCTCACGCATCAACTCAGACATCGTTTCAGCGACAGTCTCAGGCTCGACCGCAGAGTCAATCCTATGCTGATAGTAAAGGTCTATATGGTCGGTCTGCAATCGTTTCAAAGATCCTTCCACCGATTTGCGTATGGTTTCAGGAGATGAATCCGTTATAATAGGCTGTGGCCCGGATTCATTCGGATTCGGGAAGGATATCCCAAACTTTGTTGCAATAACAACTTCATTCCTATAAGGCTTTAACGCATATCCAAGCAGCTCTTCATTGTCGTGAGGATTAGCGGGAGTGCCGTATAACTCTGCGGTGTCAAAGAATGTGTAACCCATGTCCACCGCATATCCTAACAGTTCCGTCATGTCCGCTTTTTTGGCGGGGGCACCATATGCGTGGCTCATACCCATACACCCCAGTCCGACTGCGGAAACTTCAAGAGAACCTAATTTTCTATAATTCATACAACTATTTGTATAGATTTTTTTTGCCATTAACAATATACAGACCTTTTTCCGCTTTTGTGACGCGCCTGCCGTCAATCGTATATATCTGATTCTTTTCAGATGACAAATTGCGAACCATGTCAGATTGAACATCATTTATCCCTGAATTTTGACCCTTGGGGAACATGAACGGCAAAGCGTTGTAACAGAATTCCCAGACTGAGTTGAAATCGTGCAGACCTCCTTCACGCTGATGGTACGAGAAATTCGATGAATTAAAAGTTTCAGGTATATCCATCATCGCCATTGCCTGATTGTGGGTCTGATAAAAACGGGAGTCATCAGTGCCTACGGCATACCAGACATAGAAGTTATCTTTGTAAGGGGACGCGTTCACAACCGAGGCAAGAAACTCTGCGGTTTCCTTTGGTGCCGATTGACCGCCAAACATTCTGATATGCCAGTTGTCCCCGCTCATCGGCAAAAACCATTTCTGATAATCAAAGGCGTTCTCAAATATATACCATGTCGTTATTGAACCAAGAGAAAATCCTCCAAACGCGCGATGATCGCGGGATGCCATGATACCTTCCTTGTCATAGGATTGGGCATAAGTAGAGTATTTGCTTTCCACCGCAGGAATCAACTCATTGATATATTCATTATGAAATACAGCGACTTCCTGTGTGGATTCGCCCCAGTCCTTTGCCCTGTTGTCTTTATCCCATGTAGGAGAGACTGCGATAAATGGAGCGCAGTCACCATTCTGAATCATATTGTCAAACAGGTTTTTCATTTGTGGCCACGCGGCTACGCCAAAATATTGTTCTGCGGTTCCGGACCATCCATGAAGCAGATAGATTATATCATACTTTTTTGATCTGTCATACCCGTATGGAAGATACACATACGCCGGTTTGTGTGTCGTAGCCATTGAACCGGTATAGTCTTTTGACTGGTATTCGACCACTTCTACCGTGCCTTGCTGAGATGCCGCACTGAAATAGCCCGTGGGGACAGGAACAGTCATTTCTATGGCAGACGGCTCAATTTCTGACGGCTCGTCGGATATATACGCAATATCATCATTGGCGCATGATGTGCCACAGCCGAGAGCCATGAATGTGGCAAAAGTTAAAAAGAACCTATTCATGTTTTGTATTGAGTTTATAATCTTTATGATTTGTATGTACTGCAAAATTACCCAGATAGTTCCTAAACACTGTTATAACAAATACGGTTTATGTTTCCAATCTATCTGTTTGTGTTCAATCGCAAAAATGGAGGCTACTATTATATTGGTAACCTCCATTATGGTATCCTTACAAATTGTCAGAATTGTACCTTTACGCCGCCCATTGCCGTAAATCCAGGCATCTCATATCCACGATTTATGACGTATTCGGCATCGGTTATGTTTTCAAGTCTCGTAAAGACAGAGACATAACGGCATATATCCCATGTGATTTTAAGATTAAGCAGGGCATAGCTTTGGTTCCTGATATTGTCTGCGACATATAATCCCCCGATACCTTTAAGGTCGGCCCCGATGTTGAGAAAGCTCCATGGCTTCCATTCCACGCCGAGATAGTATTGATTCTTCGGTGCGCCGACAAGGTTGTCAAGAGAAGTATGCAAAAAACTATACGTCGCCGCCAGCCATAGATTATCCACGGGATGACTATGAGCCGAAAACTCGATACCTTTGTTTATAAACTTACCTGTATTCTGATTTTTCTGGTCAACCGTCTGGATCATATTGTCGCCTTTGCTGTAGTATCCTGTGATTTCCGCCGCAAAGTAACGGGAAAAAGATTTTCCTATGGAAACTTCATAATTCAACATCTTTTCTGGCTCCAGATCCGGATTCGCCATGCGGTAGAGATATAGCTCCCTGAATGAGGGATTACGATAACCCATTGCAAGATTTCCTTTTACAGTCCAGTCTCGGCCCGGATTCACAGAGAACCCGAACTGAGGAATCCATTGTGTGTCGAATTTGTTACTGTTCGCCATACGCAATCCGGCGTTAAGGTTCACCAAATCATCCATGAACATTTGCGACAGAGTGAGATAGGGCGAATATTCAACTATGGTTTTACGCGATATTGTACTCATGGAACCTTCGGTGTGGTTATTGCCGCCAGATACCGGAATTTCCCCCGAATACGAGTCAAAATCAAATCCGACAGTCGCTGACGCACCTCTCCATGGTTTGAAATTCTCATAAAGAATTATTCCCAGCCGGTCGTCGGTACTGTGAAAGTGCCTCGGATCATCCACAAAATGATTCCCGTAATTATAATATATCCGTGCAGAACCGGAAACCTCCCCGTAGGTATTGGTCACTGTCGCCGCAGCCTCTCCCCTGATAATATTCTGATGATATATGTCGGTGGATTCCGGATTGGACAGTGTGGGATATATAGGGTCGTTGCCTCGGAAGTTCATAAGTGTGTAGTCGATATAAGCCTTCCACTTGGACGAAAAATCATATCCGACTTTCGCATATCCGTCAGCTTGCTTGAAGTCTAAATTGTCAACATTGCCGTCAGTACGGTTATAAGACAGCGACACCAACGATGAGAACTTTCCGTAACGAACAGTATTGGTGACAGATGACAGCCATGTGTTATATGACCCGTATTGAGATTGCAATGTCGTATGTACTCCGTCTTTGGCTGCATTTTTTGTTATCACATTGACAGTACCTGCCATTGCATTTGAACCATATAGCACGGATCCAGGACCGCGCAAAACTTCGATACGCTCTACATATTCCTTATCATAGAAATCTGCTATGTGATGGGAGTATATTCCTGCGAACTGGGGCTGGCCATCGACCATCATAAGCACCGCGCTGGCTCTGTCTCCGCCGACACCGCGCAGTTTGATGTGCCCGGCACCTCCGTTGCTAACTCCGAAACCGAATATGCTGCGCTGTGATACAAATAGGCTCGGCACCATTCCGGATATTGCCGCCAGTACCTGCGTCTGACCTGTGGCCTCAAGCTGACGGTTATTGACAACTGAAACGGTGTAGGGCAACAATTTTTGAGGTACGATACTGTTTGTTCCGGTCACAACGACCTCGTTGAGAACTCTCGTGGTATCTACATTTTCGGCTCCTGACATATCAAGAGCCGAGAAAATGTAAGATAATATAAGGGCTATGTTCAATAGTCTGTATTTCATAAGGACGATTACTCAATCTTACGTTTCTGACCGTTTATGATATATATGCCGGGGGCAAGCCCCGAAAGATCGCTCGCATTCGATAGAACCTTGACACCTTTCAGATCATATACATTGTATTTCTTCACTCCGTTAATAGCCACTTCGCCTATTCCGCTTGTGGTGACATCTATCAGGTCGTAACTCTTAGTGCCGAGACCTATTTGTTCGGCATAGTCAACGGTATGTGTCCCGTGACGGCTGTCGATTCGCTGTACGAGAGGCTGGCTGTTGTCGCCGGCTGAAGACTCATGATTGAACACCAGGTCAAGGCAGGCTTTGTCAAGTGCCACAGGGTCGAGCGAGGCAAGGATGCCAATGTCTTTCATCTGCGGGGCCGACGGATGTCCGTCACAGTCGCAATCCACCGAAAGATTGTTCATCACATTTATATAAACAATCCCTTTTTTACCCTTGAAATAATTATGTACCGACTGTGCGGCACCGGCCATCGACTCCAGAAAGGCATCCTGTCCGTGGGGCTGCTGAAACACATAACGTGGGTCGGAGTAAGCGCCGGCTGTGTGAATACGGGTCTTGCCGTCTGGGGTTGCGATACCGATGCTCTGGTTTTTCAGCACACCGCCAAAGCCGCCCATCGCGTGACCTTTGAAATGAGCGAGGTTTATCATGAAGTCATAATTTGCAAGGTGGCTTCCGACAAGGTTTTCCGAGAACCATTTTGTATCCTGCATGGGAAGGTTCATGCCACCCTCTTCATCCATTATATCCACAGTGGCGATATCTCCATAGCCGCGCTGCTCGATAGCACGGCGGTGGGAGGCTGTATTTGAACGGTTGCCACCGTATGCCGTGTTGCACTCTACGATAGTACCTTTGACCTCCTTGACAAGATTGCCTATCAGTTCGGGACGGAGGTGATTGCTCTGGGCCGATTCCCCGGTGCTGATCTTGACGGCGACATTCCCTTCGGGTGTAACTCCCAACGACTTGAATATGCTTACAAGTGATTCGGGTGAAATGTCTGAAGTGAAATAGACCTTTGCCGGTTCCTGTGAGGTCTGCGCCATGCCTGCAGTCAATGTCAGGCAAAGTGCCAATGTTGATAATGCTTTGCGTATCATTGCGTTTTTTGTTTGCAAAATTGGGATTTATCCGAGAAAACATCCTTATAAAAAATACGGACTTTAGTACCTTTATTACCTCTATATGTGTTTTTTGTATCAAAGACCGAAAAAAACGCAAGGCTGAAAGCCTGAGAATTATGTAATTTTGCAATAATGATAATTTAGGCAACGTATATGGCAAGATTACTTACAATGGTTCTATTATGCTGTATGGCATCTTTATCCGTAGCCCAAAAGCCTGCGGACGCATCTTTCGTGACAATAAGCGGCACCGTAAAAGACAAGGATTCAAAAAAGAGTCTCGGGAACGTGAGCATTTCATTGGATGCTTCTCATATCGGCACTGTCAGCAATAATGACGGCACATTCTCTCTGACAATCCCGAGAGCAAGTGCAAACGGGAAAATAAAGGCAGAGCAGCTTGGATATTTCAGCAGTACGATATCCTTGTCAGACCTTCCGGCAAGCAAGAAGGACATCACGATATTTATGACTTCATCGGCAAAGATGCTGAAAGAGGTAGTTGTCAGAAGCGGAAAACCGGATGAGATTGTTGCCGAGGCACTAAAAAAGATTCCGGTAAACTATTCACATGATAAAAATCTGTTCACTGCCTTCTATCGTGAAACCGTGCAGAAAGGCAAGCGGTATATTGGGGTTTCGGAAGCCATTGTAGATGTTTTCAAGACGCCATATACACGGAGGATGAATAATGGGGAACGGGTACAGATAAAGAAAGGACGCAGACTTATAAGCCAAAATAACCGCGATACCCTTTCTGTCAAGATTGTTGGAGGCCCTACACTCCCCGTAATAATTGATTTTGTAAAGAACCGTGATTTTCTCTTCGGTTACGATGACCTGGCATATTATCATTTCGAGATGGAGAGTCCTCTCAGCATAGACGACCGTATGCAGTATGTAATACGTTTTACCCCCAAAGTCAAACTGGATTACGCATTATGCCACGGTTTGCTTTACATCGATCAGGAGACACTCTCATTCAGCAAGGCTGAATTTGAACTTGATATGTCCGACAGAAGCAAGGCTACAAACGCTATTCTCAGAAAGAAACCGCGCGGATTGCACTTCAAGCCTCAGGAGGTGGCATTTACTGTCACATACCGTTTGGATGAAGGAGTATCTTATCTCAACTACATAAAGACCAAGACACGCTTCAAATGTGACTGGAAACGCAGGCTGTTTTCATCAGGATATACCACATACGCGGAAATGGTAATGGTTGACCGTGTAGATGACCCGGAAGGGGGCATATCGCGTAAACTCGCTTTCGGGAACAATGATATTTTCTATGACGCGGTTACAGATTATTGGGATGCCGATTTTTGGAAAGGCTATAACATCATTGAGCCGACAGAGTCGCTGGACAAAGCTGTTATTAAGCTGAAAAAGAATAATGCCACCGCGATGGCGTTATATCCATAGTCTTTAATATTCAAAGCGATGTTTAATTGTATGGACAAAAAGGATGATGTAATCATAGAACAGACACTTGACGGTATCGGAACTGAGGCGTACAGTGATTACCTTGCCCATGCGATATGTCTTGCAGGGCATTGCTCTTTCACATTCAATGGAAATGACTTTGAATTGAAAGAGGGAGACCTGATGATAGTCAATAAAGGGAAACTGGTTGAGAAAATACATCCGTCAGATGATTTTGAGGTAAAGGTACTTTATGCCACATCTTATTTTATTAGCATATGTGCTCCACAAAGTAATTACGGGACCAAAGGCGCATTAGCTCTGTTCCTGAATCCCGTGATGCATCTGTCGGAAAAGCAGCGTTATGTATGTGAACGCGATTTTCGTTGGATAGAGTACAGGCTTAGCCAGACTGACCATAACTTTTATTATGAGTTGCTGCGCAACGCGGTTCAGGGTGCAATTCTGGATTTTTTCGATTTTCATTTGGTTCTTAACGAAGGTTCGGATGTCTCTACACAGAATGCATCGCTCATGGATCGCTTCATTGATATGCTTGAAAACGGCGATTACCGTAACAACCGCGAGGTAACATACTATGCCGACGCGCTGTGCGTAACATCAAAATACCTTTCGGAAGTGTCAAAAAAGGTAAGCGGGCATACTGCAAATTACTGGATTAACCGCTATACGGCACTTGACATAGCCAGACTGCTTCGGGACAAGACACTTTCTTTTGTCCAGATTTCGGATATGTTCCATTTCTCATCGCCGGCATATTTCAGCAGATATGTCCAGCGAACCCTCGGACTTAACCCCTCGCAATACCGAGAATAACATCCAATTAGAAATACAGAGACATGACAGACATTATGGAAACAGACAATAACATCAGCAGGAGGACAGCCCTTAAAATGATGGGCGCTTTTATTGCAAGCGCATCCATAGCTTCTACCGGACTGGCGACACTTACAGCATGCACATCCAAAAGCAATGCTCCTAAACGGCTCGTATTCTATTTTACGGCAACAGGAAACAGCCTGTATGTGGCACGGGCACTTTCAGCAGAGCCAATAAGTATTCCTCAGGCTCTAAAAAATGGTGACCTTGATTTCGAGGCTGATGAAATTGGCATCGTTTTCCCCGATTATGCGGCATCGGCGCCGTTGATGGTACGCGAATTTATTGAAAAGGCGAGTCTTAAAGCCCAGTATATATTTTCAATAATTACTTTCGGTAATTATGCTGCTAATGTCGCCGATTGGTGGAATGATTTCTGCAAGCAGAAAAATGTGACAAATAATTATATCAACACCTTGCTGATGGTGGATAACTATCTGCCAGTGTTTGACATGAGCGAACAGATGAAGATAGATAAGAAAATCCCGGAAAATTTATCTGCAATCAAAGCCGATATTAACAACCGGCGTCAGTTCATAAGTCATGTTGATATTGATGAGCAAATGCAAGGCCTTATAAACCATTTGCAAGTAGAGCATTTCCCAATGGAAGCGGAACGCCTCCTGTCTTTGAACGCCTCGGCATGTGTGGGGTGCGGCATTTGTTCGACAGTCTGTCCTCACGGCAATTTCAAGATAACTGACAAGGCTTCTTTCAGTGGTTCGTGCGAATACTGTCTTGCATGTGTTCATTCCTGTCCGCAAAAAGCTCTGACACTCGCCCGTGGAGAACGCAATCCACAATCGCGCTTCCGTAACGAAAATGTTTCTTTGGCAGACATACGACGGGCCAACAGTCAGATAGTTTAATCTTTTTTAATTCTTCAGCTCTGACTTATTACGAGAATATGTGTAGCTTCGCTCTTAGTCTCAACCATACAAAGCAATCGTAAAAATGTGATTAATTTGTTACCCAAACAATATAGATATTGCAGTAATTGACTATAATACATCTATATACAGTTGCATTATATTTAATTCGCCCAGAACACGATGAAGCGAACATTCTCAAACGACACATAAATATCGGCACCATTGAAAGGGTTATGCCAGCGGCAATATCCCCGTTCCAACCTATTGAAGAACCACTCCGAATAAAACGCCGGCACGTCTGTCGCCCTGCTCACCGACAATATCATCGGTGCCATGGCATGAACCTCCTTGCCATACTTAGTGATTATTTTTGTCTGCCGTTGATTCATAACGCAAAATTAATCGCCAATACTGCCAAATATTGACAGCAGAAAGTTAAAAAAAGTTGAATCGCACCAATTTGCCGTATTTTTCTTACATAGCCTACAATGTAAGCACTCAATTATATGTTTGTATTCTGTCTGTATTTGCACATGACAGAGTATGGTCTGAAATTTATACAAACTAATTCAAATCGATCTCTTACAAAATCGATTTCAACATTTTTATACAAGCAAATTTTACCATCTGAGGCGATAAAATACCTTTATTTGGCATAAAAAATATCAGCCATACAAACAAATTGTATTTGTTTATATGGCTGATTAATAACTTATTAGCTATGTAAATCAAGTCTTAATACTCGTCCTCGTTGAAAAGATGCAAATAAATTACATACCAAATAGTTAGCTTGTCTTATAAAAAAATTAGACAAGCAAACTTTGCTACAAAAAAACGATGAAATTTAGATATGGTTAATTTATTCTTTCCAATAGGTAGTTTAAATGTCAGCATATCGTCTTACGATTGACAGAGCAATTTCTTTTAGTTGTTTGGCCAAAGATTCTGGTGATATTATCTTTACGAAGTTAGAGCGAGAAAGCAGATAGCCGAGGAAGTCTTCGGTCGGTCGTATGTTTATCTCATAGTCGAAATATCCGTCTCCCTCGCCAATAAGTCGTTGTGTTGGATGGAGAGGTAAATCTCGAAGATAATAACGCTCATTGATATAGGCTCGTACTACACTTTTTGAACTGGAACGGTCTCATTTCGCGCAACACCGAAGCTTTCACGGAAATAGTCTTTTGCACTGAACGATTGGGGAATCTTAAATTTATTCGGCAAAATCTTGACATCGTTAATTCGGTCAAAGGAGAACAATCTAAAATCTTTCGTACCGGAGTATCGTCCAAGCAGATACCAACGGCGATGATATAACTTGACACAAAATGGTTCGACGTTACACGTCTTTGATTCCGCCAAATAATATTTGCGATATTCAAATTCTATGACATGACCGGTGCGCATCGCCTGAATTGCGACTTGAAGATTGACACCCTCGGACGGTATGTTTTCAACAAGTATCCGATCACTGATCGATTTATTTTCAGCAATAAGGTTATTTATTGAGATGGTGTTAGCCATCCAGTTTTCAACCGTTGCAGCATCAAGATTATCAGTATTCTCGATGTGGTAACGGTTACCATTGCAACGCGAGCATACAATTTTGATACCAAAAATATCCTCTATTTCTTCGCGGTGGCGATTGAAGGATGTCCTTGACATGGGTACACCTTCTGAAATTGAGGATTTTAGCCACAAGTCACATATATCGGAAAGAGTAAGTGAACCGAAACGATGGATTGTTTCAATCAACCAAATATATGTTTTGAATAAGTCTTTGTGTCGCATATCAAAAATATGATGAAAGTGCAAAATTACTATAATTTTCTCGATGTACCATGATGTGGTGCAAGCTTACCCTAACTTTGCAGCGAGAATTTAAACACGAGCATTTAAAATCAACAAAGGGCATGAAAAAACGAGTATTAGATACGGACACAAACGTATGCTACTTCTCTCGCAAACTCTTGACTAATCCAGGAGGATTAAATATTGTCGGACGAATAGCAGACAGGGGTATAGATGTCGAATTTCTTGATGGTACTCGCGATATCTGGTGCAGAGACTATATGCCTATACAGACAGCTGAAGATAATTATGTGGGATACGAATATACGCCTGACTATCTCGACACTCCGTATAATTTAGCTTTTCAGACCAACCCGGCAAGAGTTAATAGAGCACTTGGGCTTGATGTTAAGCAGACCGGGATAATTCTTGACGGTGGCAATATAGTTAAGACAAGCAAAGGCATAATAATGGTTGACAAAGTTTTTGAAGAAAACTGTCATATTCCCCCAAAAACGTTGATTAGCCGTCTTGAAAAGTATTTCGACTGCGACATATTATTTTTACCTTGGGACAAGGAAGAAAAGTATGGTCACGCCGACGGTATAGTCCGCGAAATATCCAATGGGCGTGTGCTGATGACAAATTATCACCAGTATGATAGGACTTATGCTGACAAGTTTATAAAAATCTTGTCAAGCTGTTTCGATGTTGACGTTCTCGATTACAATGTCAAAAGTCCTTGCAAATATAATTGGTGTTACATCAATTTCTTGCGGATTGGTAACAAAGTATTTATACCACAGCTCACATGGGAAGATTATTCTAATCTTAAAAATGCCGGATGCACGTCCGAAGCAAATCGTTTTAAAGGTAAGAGAAAATGGTTCTACTCGCGTATTGAGGAGGATAACTTGGCCCTAACCCAATTTCGCAAATTGATGCCAAATTGTGAGATTATACCTGTTTCATGCCCTCAGATAGTTGAAGAAGGAGGTGCATTGAATTGTATATCATGGAATATTAAACGATGAAAAATATGATAAAAGAAGATACTTGGGAATTTCCTAATTTCATATATTGCTATATTGATTCATTGAAATTGAAAGTATATTCGCAGAAGATTGGTAATATGATTTGTTTGCTATCTATCAAGTATACTATGACTATGTAACGTCCTTTGATGATCTAACCAATTGCCATTACAATGATGCATCACATATGGTAGATGCTTTCAAACGAAAGAAGATAAAGTCGGTTATTCAACTCTTGGTTTTGCAGAATAACCGCTCCAACCTTTAGGAGTGCTATTAATCGAATCAAATTTGATGAAACGGTAAGGACTTGTGAATACAATGTCTGTCTTATCAGTGGTGGAACAAACTCATAGCCATTACCTTTGACTCGTTCCGTCCAATATTCTAACTTAATGGACTTGTCTTCATCCTTAACTGGAATCCAACGTGGGAAATATTGGATACTTTCATCAAGTGTGCGAGGCGCAGCAACGATGATTGGGTATTCATTTTCTTGAATTTTAAAAGCGTTAAATTTATCCCACAATAGATCAACGCATTTTTGTGGTCCGAAAGTTAGCTGCCGTGTCTCTATGTCGCGAAGTCCACGAATAAGTATACCACCAAAGTGTTCTGTGTTGCTTTCAAATGTGAGATCGACACCGCTTTGGTGGAAGAACCACTGACAAGAAGAGAGTTTACGGGGATATGTTATAACATCCTGATGGTCGGGAGTAAACAAATAGAATTCTATCTCGACAATTTCGTATTTAGCCTTTCCCTTGGATATTACACACTTATTCATAAGCAAATTGGCAATTTCTTGGAATAAACCAAAGAAATCACATTTCCGTTTGGGGCAATTTGAAAGAGAAAGTTTTTCTTTGAGTTCGGATATAGCGTTGTTCATATTTATTGTTATATGCTGATATGGCATTTCAGAATTATATTTTGAAAGTACTTCTTTCTTTATTTATACCCTGTATCAAAAGATTTTTTAGCTTGATACTTCCATCTTAAATACCTTTTTATCTTTAAACATAATATTATTTTTTATTTAAATTAAGTCTATCCATACAATGTTTAGGAGGATTGCTTAAATAATTTTTTAATTTATTATCTTTTGATTTCTTTGTTTCTTTTAAATCATTTAAAATATTTTCTCCATAAAGATCTTTTATATAATCTTCTTCCAATTTTTTTAATTTTCTATTCATGATTTATTATTTTTATCATTTATATCATATTTGAACCATGGTAAAGTATCATAATTCACCTCCATATCTGCGGCAATAGGTAGCCACACTGTCTACAGCTTCTTTGAAATCGAGTGTATGGATTATACCGTAATTTTTCTCAATAAACAAAATTCCCTGATGACGTCGGATGTAATTGTAAGCTTGTTTATCCGTAAGACCGAATTTCGTGGCAAATTCGTTCACCAAAGCAATTATATACTCAAATATGTCACGAATGTTGTAATTCATATATCTTTCTTTCTAATTCTCACAAAATTAATTATTTTTCAAGAATATACAAGAAAATCCACTCCATTTTAGAAGTGGATTTTATTTAATGCATTGATAATCAGCATTCAATATATAATCTCCGAATCAATACTCCTCCTCGTCGAAGGATGGTTTGAATACTTATTATCAGAGCATTATATAATTATTGTCAGGAATAGACAAGTGTATTTTGCAGTAAAATTCCATAAAATGCGATGGCATTTTATCCTCTGTTTCTCCTATTGGGAGGAAGAAGCGGAAATCCTCCGTAGTCAAAAAGAAGGAAGAATAATCATTCTAAAAATTTAGAAAAATTTAATACTTGTTTTTGACAACTGATGTTTAGCCGGGTCAAATATATAGAACGCTAAAACAAAGGAAAGCATGAACATCAACTCAAAATTGAAAATAATGGCAATCGCGACTCTGATAGCGGTTAGTTGCGCACAGGCAGACGCTCGCCGGCTTCATCGTAATCACATCCCTCATTATCCGGCGCGTGTTGTGGTCATTCCCACTCCGACACCGCATCATGTTGTTACTAAACACGTAAGCAACCGATTCAGCCAGAAAGAACGGTTGGCAATGGCTTTAGCCTATCTGAACAACAATCAACGACTCTCCGTCAAGCAATATGCGAAAATAACATCGCTCAACAAGGATGCGGCAGAGGCAGAGCTCGATGCCTTTGTGCTGGATAGAAATATTCCTATCTTATCAATAGTTGAAGGTAAAAAGAAATACTATATTATGCCCCGTGCAAATTCATGACTGACGATGCTGAATTAATCAATGCCATCCGGCGTGATTCCGAATCCGGGTTCCGTATCCTTATGAAAGAAAAATGGGAGGCAGTGTATTGGCACATCCGGCGTCTGGTGACACATCATTATGATGCACAGGATGCTACACAGGAAACATTCATCCGGATATTCCGCTCAATCAATAATTTCAAGGGTGACAGTTCTCTAAATGTATGGATTTATCGTATTGCCACCAATGAAGCCCTTAGGTTGATTGGCAAACGGCATGAGAATATAATCTCCCTTGAAGGCAACGAATCGTCGGAAGCGAGAAGGATAGCAGATGAGGAATATGTCAATTATACAGACATCGAGGCTGTGAAACTGCAGAACGCAATCCTTTCGTTGCCGACCAAACAACAACTGACATTCAATCTGCGCTATTACGACGAACTGGAATATGAGGAGATTGCCAACATAATCGGTTCAACCCCAGCAAGTATCAAGGCAAGCTATCATATAGCCAAAGACAAGATAGTCAAATACATGAATGCTTAACATAATATTATAATGACTCAAAAATTTGATTTCAACGATATCGGTAAACGGATGCCATACACGATGCCTTTGGAGACATTCGGTGAAATGGAAGCTCATGTTTTCACAACATTGAAAAAAGACAGACAAGCTATGCATAAACGCCGTATTCTCCAATGGAGTTCAATCGGAGGAATTGCAGCTGCGGCAAGCGTCGCATTATTGTTGATGATAAAGCCACTGTCGGCTGTGCAAAACGATCCGTTGACACAGATAGACCTTGCATTCGGCAATCTGAGCGAAGCTGATCAGGAATATCTTGTCGAAATATACCACGAGGATTTTTTTCTAAACCAAATACAATAACAAACGCATTATGAAAAAGATATTCCGAGTTATCCTTATTGCCATCATGGTAGTGGCGAGTGGAACAACAGTAATGGCACAGAACAACGGCAGCCAACGGCTGTCGCGTGAAGAACTGGCTACCAAGCAGGCACAGTACATCGCACAAGAACTCGCGCTTGACGAACCAACAACCAATAAATATGTAGAAACATATTGTCAGTACCAGCGTGAAATCTGGGCACTTGGCTCACGTAAAGGCTTGAACACGGAGCAACGCCTTGAACGCAGCCAGAAAATTCTTGACCTGCGCAAGAAATACTATCACCTTTACAGTGGTTTCCTGACAGAACAGCAGCTTGACAAAGCGTATAAACATGAAAAGAAGTTGTTAGACAGAATGGGTAAAAATAAAAGTAAAGGGAAAAGAAATAATCATAAAAATCGCAGATAAAATATATGGGTTTAGGAAATATATCCCGGATCTGGATGCCGTTGATCGGTATCCTTTTCTGCGTTGTTGATGGTAAATCAAAGAACAACTTAGTTTTTGAAGCAGAAAAAATCATATCAGCCGGAATTGAAATGCCGTACAGAGTCGCGCATACAGACGGAGTAGGCAATCCGTCACTTGTTATTTACCTTCACGGCGGCTCAAGCAAAGGGAATGACAATGATACCCAAATGAAAGAAGCCGGCATTGACAGCATCGCAAACTATCTTGATTTTAAACAACTCAATGCGGTCTATCTTGTTCCTCAATGTCCTTCTGACAAATCGTGGGGCGGTCCGATGCTTGGAGTCCTGAAGGCTTTGATTGACAGGTATGCTCGCTCAGAATCATTAGACGATACCGATGTCTATATATTTGGCGGTTCGATGGGTGGAACCGGAGTATGGAGTATGCTGTCTGCCTATCCTCACCTCTTCACTGCAGCCATGCCTGTCGCTGGCAATCCGTCAAAGTGTGATGTTGACAATGTGGCAACGACTCCTGTATATACAGTAATGGGAACATCAGACCGGATTATGAGTGTTGAAACTGCATCAGATTTTATCAATGAACTGAACGCCCGTGGTGCTATTACCAGATTTGACATTGAAGAAGGCTGGACTCACCAAATGACTTGTATCCAGAGTTATACCACGGAACGCCTTGATTGGGTATTCGAGCACAGCCGTAATTCTTCAGGCATTGAAAACCCAGTGGAAGCTAATAAGATTGTAACATCAGTCCAATATTTTTCGCTTGATGGCAGACAATTATCCGAGTCTCCATGCAAAGGTTTTTATATTGAGCGATTAATATATAATGATGGTACTGTTAGATCATTCAAGATGTTAAAGTAAATAGGGACAGCCAATAATCCGGCCTCTTAAGCAGGTCGTATTACTTCTATCTTCTCCCGTTCCAGCCACGCTTGAGCTGAACTGGTTTCATCATCTTGTGGGGCTGCATCATGCAGCGGTAGGCGAAGCGGCGATCATCTTCATCCGGATTGCGGTCCCAAGGGAGCGATGTGTCGCCACCACCGCCACCGCATGACCGGGCGAACTGAGTTCCGCCATCGAGATAGCCGAGGAACAGATACACGGCACACTTTTTAGAGTTTTGACAATAATTCCGAGCCGGTCATGACATCCATCTTTGAGAATGCAAAAAGTTTCTTGCCAAGGTCTTTAAGTGAGTGTCCGATATGATAGACTTCCTCATCTATAATCAGGAAACGGTCATGAGCCTTGTTGTAAGCATGTAAGGTCACACCCGGATACTGTCGATTGTGGCGTTCGACATCCTGACGGAGCTGCTGTGAAATCTTGCCGTCGTAAATATCTACAACCACGCCCGGATTCCGTTTTGACAGTTGCACCAGCACCGAATCATCGATATAACTGTCGATAACCACGATTCTACGTTTTGCTTTGCGAATCAGATCCGCAATAAATGCGTACGCGTCAAAAATCTGACCGTCAAAGAAGATTCCCTCCGTAGGTTGGATAGAACTGCGAACAAAGAAATCAACCTTCTCAGTGAGTTGCAACAATTGGTGGTCGTGTTCGGAAAGTCTGCGGTCAATCCTATCCTCCATCAGCATAAGTCTGTGGTTAACAGAATATCCTCGTAGAAGATATTCTTTCAACACTTTGTTCGCCCATTGACGGAATAAGGTGGCATTTCGGCTATTTACCCTATAACCGACTGATAATATCGCGTCCAAATTATAAAACTGCGTTTTATATATCTTACCATCTGCGGCAGTATGTTCCAAAATGGAACGAACTGAATTTTCATCAAGCTCCCCTGACTTAAAAATATTAGAGAGATGCTTGGTAATAGCAGGTCGTTTTGTGCCAAACAGATCTGCAATTTGTTGTTGGGTAAGCCAAACAGTTTCATTCTCGAGACGAACCTCAAGCTTCATCGTCTCATTAGGTTGATAGAGTATTATTTCGTTGGTTTCCATATACAAAAGTAGTAATTATTTATGGCATTTCCTAAACTATTGACAATGAATTGGAGTCGCTTGCAAAACGTGCGACTGCAGTTTGGCAGTTTGGCAGTTGAGAGTAGGGTTGAGAGTTTGGAAGTTCTACTTTCCACTTTAATTCCTTTTTGTTTTTGTTATTTTTAATAAATTCCGTAATTTTACAAAATTCAATACACAATATACCTACGACCTATGGCTCGAAACAAACTCATTGCCAAATATTCGGCACTCAACACAGAGGATCTCCCTCAACGAATTTACGACAAAATTAAAAAACATATTGAAAGTCAAGGAATAGAAAACCTTCCGTATCTTGAACTTTCGGGACGATGGACTGGCAAACTCGACATCTCAAGTGGTGGCTGGCACAATGACTTCGATCTTATCTGTCCGGTGTTGGCAATGTGCCGTGTCAATCGACATGGTGAAGTGTATCCGGATATGGCAAAAATAAAGACCTGCGTGGAGGAATGGGTGAAATATCTCATAACACCCGATGAATACGATGAATACAACGGAGCAGACGACGATGATTTCAGCGATTCGCACTATGATGATGACGACATCAACGACTTCCGTTCTGCAGCATACAATGCAGAGTTGGACTCTTTCCTATCCTCGGATGGAACAGATTTTATCGCACATGAACGTGCACTATCAGAAATCGATGAAATTTGCTATGGCAGAAATGAAAATATCGAAGGAGATAGTTTTTTCGAAAATGGGTTTAATATAACAAGGATTGACAATGCTGAAGATTTTGGCAAACTCATGGAGGCAATGGGAAATGGAACTGTCGAAAACGATTGTATAGACATGTGTGCTCCTCATCACGACATGGAAAAAACTGACGATGAGTTTGATGACTGCAAGGATGAATTTGATGATCAAGAAGACGAAGGTCCTGATTGGATGGAGTTTATTGACAATCTACGCAACGGTCGCTACGGAGAATTGCCCGAAGATTACGATGGTCTTGCCGAGCCGGAAGAAAAAGAAGAAGATACCCAATAATGGAATAATGTGAACATATTCAAACACACATATCTTTCCTCCTAATTTTCATAAGAAAATCCACCCCGCATTGGAGTGGATTTCTTATGAAATTGCATTAAGAATTATTATCCAAACAGATCCGAATGAGAACCGGTGTCAATCAAGAGTAAAATCAACTCTTCGTCTCGCTGCTCCCAGACCAAAAGCCAGTCGGGCTGAATGTGACATTCCCAGTTTCCTTAGTATTTGCCAGAGAGCTTATGAGGTCGATACACAGGAGGCAAGACTCCCTCTTTTTCAAGAATTCTTAGGACTTCTCGTAACTTTTCAACGTCTCATCCCCTCTTAAAGCATTTTTAAGAGCTTTCTTGAATTTTGTAGAATAGACAATTCGATAGGTCATATTCCAAGAATCTGTTTGAACATATCGTCAACGCTGTCGGCACAGTGTACTCTTCCGGCTTTTACGTCATCAAGAGCTTCATCTAGCCCGCATTTCTTTTTCTTTGAAGGTTTGGCAATGCTCACGCCTTCAATCGCATTGAGTATCTTCTTCAGATGCGGGAGAATGGATTTATCCTCTACATTGATTGTGAGTTGTGTCAT
This sequence comes from uncultured Porphyromonadaceae bacterium, assembly GCA_902495075.1. GTDB lineage: Bacteria > Bacteroidota > Bacteroidia > Bacteroidales > Muribaculaceae > Lepagella. The sequence continues at coordinate 82,733 of CABUVO010000008.1, read as the reverse complement.
ATCCTGTAATTTTAAGTTGCGAACGTTTTGAAGTCCTGATTGCTTACAATACTTAACAACGACAATCAATACTCCTCTTCGTCGAAGAAGAAGTCGTCTTTGGAGGGGTAGTCGGGCCAGATTTCTTCGATGCTTTCGTAAATCTCTCCTTCGTCTTCGATTTCCTGAAGGTTCTCGATTACCTCAAGTGGTGCGCCGCTGCGCATAGCGAAATCAATCAACTCCTCCTTGGTTGCGGGCCATGGTGCGTCTTCAAGTTTTGACGCTAATTCAAGTGTCCAGTACATATCTTTGATTTTTTAAGTTACTCCTATAATAAAGTTATAAGTCAAAAGTAAAAAGTTAAAGGTTAAAGGGGAGAGGTTAAAGGGAAGAAGTCATGTGGGATCCCCTACTGCTTCCACACTATCTCGTCAACTCCTTGCAGGAAGTTGAAATAGCGGGCGGCAATGAAGAGATAGTCCGACAGGCGGTTGATATATTTCACAACCGCAGGATCAACATACGACTCCTCGGAAAGATCCAGAATCCTCCGCTCAGCACGCCGGCATATCACCCGCGCCATATGAGCCTTCGACGCCAGTTCGCATCCTCCGGGCAATACAAACGCCCTTATCTTAGGAGTCTGTTCGTCAAGAGCGTCTATCCATCCTTCAAGTTCGGGTATGCGTCCTGCTGCGAGACTCCGGCAAAGCGGTTTCTCACCTTTGGAATCCGTAGCGAGATAACACCCCACATTGAAGAGTTCGTTCTGCACGTTCAGGATCTGCCCTCTCACCTCGGCGTTACACTCCTTGTCGGATGCTATCGCGCCGAGCGCCGACGACAACTCGTCGACCGTGCCGTAAGCTTCGAGCCTTACACTGTTCTTCATCACACGTTCGCCGCCAACAAGCGAAGTTGTGCCGGCATCACCCGTGCCCGTATATAACGCACTTTTAGCCATTTTATTTCTTATTTTATATTTTGTAACGCATAGGGAGCGATATTGTTGCATTTTTTTTGTAGCTTTGTAATCCAATTTGAAAAATTCAATCATGAGCGATACCACTCAATATATAGTCAGCGCCCGTAAATACCGTCCTGCCACGTTCGCAAGCGTTGTGGGACAGAAGAATCTTACCGCCACGCTGAAAAATTCAATCTCGTCCGGACGTCTTGCCCAGGCGTATCTTTTTTGTGGACCACGAGGTGTCGGCAAGACTTCCTGTGCCCGCATCTTCGCACGCACAATCAACTGTCTCCACCCTACCGCTGACGGTGAGGCTTGTGGAGAATGCGATTCCTGCCTCGCGATCTCAAAAGGTAATTCGTTCAACCTCATCGAACTTGACGCAGCTTCCAACAACAGCGTCGATGACATCCGCAATCTCATCGAGCAGGTGAACGTCCCTCCTCAGCAAGGGAAATACAAGGTCTTCATCATCGACGAGGTACACATGCTCTCGTCTCAGGCTTTCAACGCATTCCTCAAAACACTTGAGGAACCGCCGAAGTATGCCATCTTCATTCTCGCCACAACTGAGAAACATAAGGTGATACCTACCATCCTCAGTCGTTGCCAGATCTATGATTTCAAGCGCATCACTGTCGACGACATGGTTGAGCACCTCAAATATGTGGCTAATGACCGCGGAGTAGAAGCCGATCCCCGAGCCCTCGGCATAATCGCACGTAAAGCTGACGGTGCAATGCGCGATGCCCTCTCGATTTTCGACCAGGTTGCGGCATCCTCAGGTGGCGTGATAACATACGAATCGGCAATCGACAACCTCAACGTTCTCGATTACGACTTCTATTTCCGGCTTGTTGACGCTTTTGCCACAGGCGATGTCCCCGGCGCACTACTCATATACAAAGAGATACGCGACAAAGGCTTCGATTCCTTATTCTTCATCAATGGTCTTGCCAACCATGTTCGCGACCTGATGGTAGCCGCCGACGCGCGCACCATCCCCTTGCTTGAAGTCGACAGCGACACTGCCACCTCTTTCAAGGCTCAGACCGCCAAGCTTCCGCTGCAATGGTATTACGCAGCAATGAAGATACTTAACGATGCCGACTACGCGTATCGCACATCCTCCAACAAGCAGCTTCTTGTGGAGGTTGCGCTCATACGCCTATGCCAGCTCCTAAAACCCGCGACGCCCCCTTTTGACCAGGCGGAGGAACTCCCCTCCCTCCGCAATCCGTTGGAAACTCCACGCCGTGAGGTCAACGATACTCCTCCGCAACCTGCAAACCAACCGCAAGTCACAGAAGATCCTCAGCCTCAATATTCTCCAGAACCAAAGCCCGAAGTTCCGGCGACTCCGATGCCAAAAATCGCGGAATCCCCGAAAATCCCCGAACCGCCTAAAGTCACCCCTCCGGAACCTCGACATGAGCACAAACCTCTTCCCAAAGGCAGACCCCGCGCTTTCAGACTCAGTGACCAACCTGAAGAAACGCCGGTATATACCCTTGAAAAACGGGAAACGCCATTCTCCGAACAGGATTTCGAAAGAGCTTGGGAAGCATTTATGGCAAACCATAGCGACATGCACATTCTTCTAAGCACGATGCGCGTGGCGCGCCGCGAGAAGAAGTCTGACACTTGCTATTCACTGATGGTCGAACATCCCGCTCAGTTGCAGGCATTCGAATCATCAATGCAGAAGCTTGTAACCTTCCTGCGCGACTATCTCAAAAACGATCATCTCACCCTTGAAACACACATTGATGAGAAATCGGAAATACTCAAACCACTTCCCCCGCAGGAATTTCTTAAGAAAATCATCACTGAGAATCCTGCCCTCGGCGAGTTTCTACAAAGCATTGACGCAGAGATGGCGTGAGTTAACAATTAGGAATGAGGAATGTGGAATTAGGAATGGTCTTTATATTTTGAGTGAACGGAATTAATTCCTAATTCCTAACTCCTAATTCCAAATTAATTAAATATACTCCAGTGAAATACAAAGTATTCGAGAAGGATAGCAACGGCAACGCAGTGAGCCGAGAAGTCGGACTGCGCGAGCTTTGGAATTACGTATCCGAAGAGGAATGGAAAAAGGAGGCGCGCAATGCCGAGCTGCAGTATTTCCGCGACACTCATCGCTTCTGCGGCTCATGTGGCGCTGAGATGCACCCGTCTACAGAGATATCAGTCAAATGTCCGTCGTGTGGTCGTGAAGATTTTCCCTACCTGTCGCCCGCAATCCTTGTGCTCATAAAACGCGGTGAGAAGGCCCTGCTCGTTCATGCCCGCAATTTCTCACGTCCTATGTTCGCACTTGTAGCCGGATTCGTAGAGACCGGCGAATCACTCGAAGAATGCGTTGCTCGCGAAGTTGCGGAAGAAACATCCCTGAAAATCAGGGATATCAAATATTTTGGCAGCCAATCATGGCCCTTTCCGTCGCAATTGATGATTGCCTTCACGGCAGTGCATTCTGCAGGAGAACTCTCTTTCGCCGATGGTGAACTCTCCGACGGAGGTTGGTTTTCACGCGAAAATCCACCGCTTCTTCCCACATTGCCTTCACTTTCTCGTCGTCTAATTGACGCTTGGCTTGAAAATAAGATTTAATTATTGTTAATATTTGTTAATAATTGTTATTTTTAAGCCTAATTCCTCCATATTCCCCGCACATACAGCAACAAATATAAAGAAAACGGGGATTTTTTATTATCTTTGCATAGAATTCCGGAGGGGACATACGTCTCCTCCTTGTTTTTGAATATGATAGACAAGAAAGCATTAGAACAGTTCATAGAGAAAGAACTTGACGGCACTCAGTATTTTCTTGTGAGCGTGTCAGTTTCAACTTCCAACGAAATCAAAGTTGATATCGACTCATTTGAGAGCGTTGACATCGACTTCTGCGTATCGCTCACCCGACGCATAGAGGAGAAATTTCCCCGTGAGCCGGAAGACTACGAGCTTGAGGTCGGTTCCGCAGGCTTGACCGCCCCCTTCCGCGTACGAAAGCAATATGAGAAGAACCTCGGTAACGAGGTGGAGGTGCTTGCCCGCGACGGCAAGAAATACACCGGCATTCTCGCTGAAGCCGGAGAAGAGGAGTTTGCCATCGTCGCCACAGTCAAAGAGCGTCCCGAAGGCGCGAAGCGACCGGTCGAAGTGACGAAAGAGTTCAAATTCCCCTACGATGCCGTTAATTCGGTCAAGTATGTCTTTAGATTTTAAAATTAGGAATTAGAAATTAGAAATTAGGAATTAGGAGTTCGAAAGTCAGATTTTAAGATATTGTGGCATTTGGGCGAAAGGAATTAATTCCTCATTCCTAATTCCTCATTAAAAATTAAATTAAACATTTCACATTATATAAACGTAAATGGCAAAGAAAGCAGAGACAGTGAATATGGTCGACAGGTTCGCCGAGTTCAAAGAGCTCAAGAACATCGACAAAACCACTATGATATCAGTGCTTGAGGAATCATTCCGCAATGTGCTGGCAAAGATGTTTGGATCCGATGAGAATTTCGACGTCATCATGAATCCCGACAAGGGCGACTGCGAGATTTATCAAAACCTCGAGGTTGTGCCCGACGGCGAGGTTGAGAACAAAGACATGCAGATCGGTCTTACCGATGCCCGCGAAATCGACCCCGAATGCGAAATCGGAGAGGACGTGACCAAACAGATTTTCTTTGAAAAATTCGGCAGACGTGCCATCCTCAACCTCCGTCAGACTTTGCAGTCAAAGATCCTGGATCTTCAGAAAGACGCGATATATACAAAATTCAAAGAACTTGAAGGAGAGGTTATCACCGGTGAAGTTCATCAGATATGGAAACGCGAGATGCTTCTTCTTGATGAAGAGCAGAACGAGCTCATAATGCCCAAAGAGGAGCAGATTCCCGGTGATTTCTTCCATAAGGGTGACATGGTGCGCGCCATCGTTAAGCGTGTCGACAATCCCAACAACAATCCCAAAGTGATTGTAAGCCGCACGGATCCGCGCTTCCTTCGTCGTCTGTTCGAGCAGGAAGTTCCTGAGATCCACGATGGTCTAATCACCATCAGGGATGTTGCCCGCATCCCCGGTGAACGCGCCAAGATAGCCGTAGAGAGCTATGACGACCGCATCGACCCCGTCGGAGCCTGCGTCGGCATCAAGGGCAGCCGTATCCACGGCATCGTACGTGAGCTTCGCAACGAAAACATCGACGTGATTTCATTCACCGCCAACCCGCAGCTTTACATCCAGCGCGCGCTCAGCCCCGCCAAGATCTCTTCTATCCGTCTCAACGAAGAGGAGAAGAAAGCCGAGGTGTTCCTTCACCCCGATGAGGTCAGCCTCGCAATCGGCAAAGGCGGTATGAACATTCGCCTGGCATCCATGCTCACAGGTTTCTCAATCGACGTTTACCGTGACATCGAGCCCGGAGAGGAAGACATCTACCTTGATGAGTTCAACGATGAAATCGACGAATGGGTTATCGAAACCCTCAAAGACCTCGGTCTCGGCACTGCCAAGGCTGTGCTCAACGCGCCGCAGCACGTGCTCGACCAGGCAGATCTCGAAGACTCCACGCTGCAGCACGTTCTCGAAGTGCTCCGCGCCGAGTTCGAAGACTAAGACGCTGTTTCACGCAGCTACTAATAATTATTGCAACCTCAAAAATTACATATGCGCATAAAGATCAGCAAAGTAGCAAAAGACCTCAATGTAGGAATCAACACCGCGGTGGAATTCCTGCGCAAAAACAATGTCGAGATTGATGAAAATCCCGGCCCCAACACCCGTATCGATGAAGATGCGGTGGAAATCCTCACAAAGGAATTCAGCAAAGACAAGGGTATAAAGGAGAAATCCGACGACTTTGGCGCCGCTAAAAAACAAGAACGCAAGGAGAAAAACAGAGAACGCATCGTTGCGGAGGAAATCAAGACCTCCGTTCCTACGTCTGCGGGTCCCAGGGTGGTTGGTCATATTGACCTTGACAAACCCAGACCTGCTGCTACCGCTGAAGCGAAACCTGCAGCCCAACCGAAACCGGAGCCCAAGCCGGAGGTTAAGCCGGCTCCAAAACCCGAACCTAAGCCGGAGCCTAAGCCCGAACCAAAACCGGAACCTAAGCCCCAGCCGAAGCCGGAGGTTAAACCAGAGCCTAAACCGGAACCCAAACCGGAGGTTAAGCCGGAGCCTAAACCCGCGCCCAAGCCTGAACCTAAGCCTCAGCCTAAACCGGAACCCAAGCCTCAGCCTAAAGCGGAGCCTAAACCTCAGCCTAAGGTTGAGAAAACACCGGTGAAGGAAGCTCCGGCAAAGGAAACCGGTGTTACAGATGGCAACGGCGTGTTCCGCTATGCTCCCACCCCTGCCGGTCCGGAACTGAAGGTTGTCGGAAAGATTGACCTTTCCGCAATCAACCAGTCCACACGTCCGCGCAAGAAGAGCCGCAGCGAGCGCCGCGCCGAAGCGGCACGTGCACACGCAGCAGCTGCTGGAGGTGACGGCTCGCAGAAGAAACGCAAGCGCATCGGCAAGGAGAAAGTCGATATCGAAAAAGCCGTGTCACAACCCGGATTCGGATCTGAAGGTCGCAAGAAAGAGAATAAAGGCGGCAATCAGGGTGGCAACCAGGGTGGTGGCAAAGGCGAAAACAAGCGCAAGCGCGAAAAACGTCCCGTAAAACCGGAAGTAAATTCGGAAGACGTTCAGAAGCAGGTTAAGGAGACTCTCGCTCGCCTCACCAACAAAGCTCCCAAGAAGAGCGCGAAGTGGCGTAAGGAGAAACGCGAAGAGATGCACAACCGCGAGCTGGAGAACCAGCAGCGCGAGGCTGCGGAAAGCTCGGTAATCAAGATCACCGAGTTCGTAACCGCCAACGACCTTGCCAACCTTATGGACGTTCCGGTCAACAACGTCATCGCAACCTGCATGAACCTGGGTGTGATGGTATCCATCAACCAGCGTCTTGACGCCGAGACCATCAATATCGTGGCTGAAGAATTCGGTTTCACCACAGAGTTCGTGAGCGCAGACGTGACGGAAGCCATCGAAGTCGTTGAAGACAAAGAGGAAGAGCTCCAGAGCCGTCCGCCGATTGTGACCGTCATGGGTCACGTCGACCATGGTAAGACATCTCTGCTCGACTATATACGTAAAGCTAACGTTATCGCCGGCGAAGCAGGTGGTATCACGCAGCACATCGGTGCCTACAACGTGAAACTCTCCGACGGTCGCCACATCACATTCCTCGACACTCCGGGTCACGAAGCCTTCACCGCCATGCGTGCCCGCGGTGCGAAAGTCACCGACCTCGCCATCATCATCGTGGCAGCCGATGACAATGTGATGCCCCAGACAATCGAAGCCATCAACCATGCTTCTGCAGCCGGAGTGCCGATGGTATTTGCCATAAACAAGATCGATAAACCCACTGCCAACCCCGACAAGATCAAGGAAGAGCTTGCTCAGATGAACTATCTCGTTGAGGAATGGGGTGGAAAATATCAGAGTCAGGACATCTCCGCCAAGAAAGGTCTCGGTGTTGACGAACTGATGGAGAAAGTGCTTCTTGAAGCCGAGATGCTCGACCTCAAGGCAAATCCGGAACGCAACGCCATCGGTTCCGTGATTGAGTCTTCACTCGACAAAGGTCGCGGCTACGTGGCTACAGTGCTCGTGCAGAACGGGACGCTCCGCGTGGGCGACGTCATACTTGCCGGAACACACTATGGCAAGGTCAAGGCGATGTTCAACGAGCGTAACCAGCGCGTAAAAGAGGCTGGTCCTGCCACTCCGGTGCTGATCCTCGGTCTGAACGGCGCTCCTACCGCCGGCGACACATTCAACGTGCTCGAAACCGAACAAGAGGCACGCGAGATTGCCGGTAAACGCGAGCAGCTCCAGCGCGAGCTCGGTCTTCGCACCAAGAAACGTCTCGGTCTCGAAGAGCTCGGACGCCGTCGCGCCCTCAACGACTTCCACGAACTCAATCTTGTGGTCAAGGGAGACGTAGACGGTTCGATTGAGGCATTGTCTGACTCACTTCTCAAGCTCTCCACTCCGGAGGTTCAGGTCAACGTGCTTCATAAAGGTGTCGGTGCAATCTCCGAATCCGATGTTACACTGGCGGCAGCTTCAGATGCCATCATCATCGGTTTCCAGGTTCGTCCTTCCGCAGCAGCCAAACGCGAGGCAGAGAAAGAGGGTGTGGAGATCCGTCTCTACTCCGTCATCTACAAAGCCATCGAAGAGGTTAAAGACGCTATGGAGGGTATGCTTTCACCCGAAATCAAAGAAGAGATCACCGGTACGGCAGAAGTGCTTCAGACCTATCATATCTCGAAAGTGGGCACAATTGCCGGAGCCATCGTGCGTGACGGCAAGATCAAACGTGCCAGCAAAGTGCGCCTGATCCGCGACGGTATTGTGATCTACACCGGCGAACTCGGTTCACTGAAACGCTTCAAAGACGATGTCAAAGACGTTGTTTCAGGTTACGACTGCGGTCTCTCGATCCAGGGCTACAACGATGTTCGCGAAGGCGACCTCATAGAAGCCTACGAAGAAGTAGAGGTAAAGAAGACACTGTAACATCTCTCCGTAGCTGCTGTTGCTCGCAACTGCAGCAAAAAAGACAAAATTTTACCAAACATACAATCACCTATAAATTAGACCATTATCAAAATGGTCTAATTTTTTTTGAAAAAATTTGAAAAAAAGTTGGATTTTGACCTATAGATTTTTTTTTGAGATGCGACTTAGATAGTAGAAAGATATTTCAAAACGGATATCCGTCGATGATATCCGCGTATAATTGGAAACAATTAAAACAAAATAATAACTTAAAATCATTCTACTATGAATCTAAGAAATCTACTACTATCAGTCGCAGCCATCGCTGCCTCACCTCTCTTCGCCGAAACCTACTATGTCACCCCGGAAGGTGCCGGATCTAAAGACGGCTCTTCCTGGGAAAACGCATTCGGTGTAGAAGAACTCATCGCTAAGGCAGCAGCCAATGAAAATGGAGATGTTTACAATTTCGCCGGAGGCGTATACAAACCATCTGATGTGGTTTCATTCAAAGCTCAAACCGGTGCAACTCTCAATGGTAACACAGAGGGAGAAAGAACTGTTTTCTCCGGAGACGTAGACGGTGACAATATCCCAACTGATATGGATTTGGATATCCTTATCAAGGTTCAGGCCAATACTACAAATGGAATTTCAACGAATCTAATTAAAATCAACAATATTGATTTTACTTGCGTATTTACCGATAATACCGATGGCAACAACACCAATATTGGCGCATTGATGATTGACAATAGTGGTGACGTACAGGTGCAAGGATGTCGTTTTTATAACAATAAAGCCACCGGGACTCAGGGGGGAGCTCCATGCCAAATCAATAGAAGTACAGTGAAATTTACCAACTGTGACTTTTACAAAAACACCTGCGAAAGCCGTGGAGCAGCGATTAGATTGAGAAGCGGTAATAATGGAGATACACCTGATAAGAATGCCGCAAAGAAAGGGTTCACGACCTTTGAAAATTGCGTTTTTAAAGAAAACACAACAAACGATAATCTTGGTGTGATTTTCGCTGCAACAGCAAATCAAGTGAATTTAATTAATAGCGTTGTAGTTAATAATGTATCAAACGGAACTGAAAAAGCAGCTACAATCTTTTTGAATCCCAAAGGTACTTTTGCGAATCAGCTCACAATCATAAATTCAACTATCGCTGGAAATACACCATCACAGATCGGTTTCAATGGTAAAGGTGCAAATCTTCGCATGGTCAATTCAATAATTGTAGGTGCAGAAGGCACTAATGCAATTGATTTCAGTGCGGATGAAGATTTTGCAAATGTTATGTCCGGTGGTTACAATTATGTTGGACCGATATCTGTAGGGGAATTCTGGCAGGATACAGACAACCATGGCACTGACTGCACTTATGCTTCTATCTTCGGTGATAACACTCTCAACAGCGACAACCAGCTCGTGCCGGTGAAATATGTTGCAGGTGCGTCAGGCGAGCAGGTAACATCCGCAACCGCCGACTGGGGTCTGCCCACGGGGCTTAGCCTCACCACAGATGCCGCAGGCAATACTCGCGCTGCCGGTATGACTCCGGGAGCGAATTCATTCACTGAAGCTCAGATAAAGGATTTCACTACGAGCGTTATCACTGTTATCAATGATGCAGAGAATACCCCCCATCTCGTGAAGGTTGCAAATAGCGTTTACACTGTTGAGGGCACTACCGAAGGCATAACAGTTTACACTGTTAATGGTGCAACTGTTGCAGCAACTTCCAGCAATACAGTTGATCTCAGTTCATTTGCAAATGGTTTGTATATTCTCAAATCAGGTAATGCAATCTTTAAGATAATGAAATAACAGGTAAAGAATAAAGGTTAGGTATATTATTTTGAATCAAATCTGAAGTTTTCAGAATCGAATCGGGGACGCTGCGGTCTGCGTCTCCGATTTTTTAACATTTCAATTTTACCATTTAAGAATATTTTATATATATTTGCAAACTAAAAGCACAAGGAGCCGCCGGCTCCTTGTGCTTCCCCTGCAGGGGAAGCGACCTGAAAAATTCGAAACTATAAGACACAGTCAAAATAATCGGAGGCACTGCAAAAATGGAGGCCAACATCATTTATAGAATAACGAAGGGTGACGAAAAAGCACTCGACGCATTCATCGACTATTACTCCCAGCATCTCTACCGGATTGCATTCGGCATTATCGGTAACAAGGAGACGTCGGAAGAGATAGTCAGTGATGTTTTCTTCGAAATATGGCAAACCCGAAAGAACCTCCTTAAAATCGACAATCTCCTCTCCTATCTCCGCAAACTGACATATAACAAAGCGATTTCACGCCAGCGGCATGATTCAATCATAGAATATGCAGATACACCCGATGGAGGTATTCCCGAATCTTACCACATTCCCGTAGCAAGTGTCGACGAAGAAATCATATCGAGAGAGGAAGTAGATGAAATAAACCGCGCAATCGAAGAGCTTCCTCCCAAATGCCGGCATGTTTTCACACTCGCCAAACTCGAACGAATATCCTACGACGAAATATCCCAACTTCTCGGCATATCTGTATCAACAATAAATTTCCACGTAAAGACGGCAGTAGGATTCCTTCGACAACGATTGCGACGGTTCCGACCGCCCGATTAGAGATATTTCAGCAACACTAAATTCAAAAAATCACACTAATTTTAAAAAAATTTCAACTTTTTCTAAAAAAATCTGATTTTGACCTATAGATTTTTTTTTGAGATGCGACTTATATAATAGAGACGGCAATTAAAACGATGAAAGAACAAGAACAAAATAACCGAAACCGCGAAATCGAGGACAACGCTGCCCTCGACCGCATGTTGGATGCATGCCGTTTCCAACCTGTCGATACAACCCGGATCAAGAATCTCGTTCATGAGAAGATCCGCAATGAGGAGACAGCCCGGAAACGTCGTCTGCGCCGCATCTTCGCGGGCACACTCTCGGCAGCCGCATGCGTGGCGCTAATCGTTGCTTTCGGTTTGAGTTACTTCTCATCTTCCACTCCCGATCTTTCATCCGCATCCATGCGCCAACTTGCACGCGCAGGATACAAGGAACTGATCGTGCCCGCAGGGCAACGTCAGGAACTCATTCTTCCCGACGGAACCAGACTCATCGCCAACTCTCGCTCGCGCGTGCGCTACCCCGAGAAATTCGAAGGTAGAGAGCGTCGCATCTACGCCAATGGCGAGGTTTTCCTTGAAGTGGCTAAAGACCGTGAACACCCGTTCGTGGTAGAATCCGCGAAGTTTGATGTCCGCGTGCTCGGCACCGTATTCAACATCTGCAATTCATCCGATTCCACAGCCTCTGTGGTACTTGTGGAAGGGTCGGTAGAGATCGACATGGAAAACAATCGCAGCATCCGCTTGAAACCTAACGACAAAGCTGAATTGCTTCATGGAGATGTGACATCACTCACACAGGTAGATCCCGAGAATTACACCTCCTGGACCGACGGACTTCTATACCTGAAAGGTATGCCCCTGTCGCAACTCACACGCACTCTGAGCGACCATTATGGAATTGAAATCAAATGCCAGGGATCTTTGGCTGGCGTCAAGGTCTATGGCAAACTTGATCTTCATGATAATGTTGACACGGTGATCAATTCAATACGAGAAATCGTGCCTATGAGAATAACAAGGAGCGGAAACAGCATTATGCTAAAACCATAAAAAACTCAAAGTCCAATCCTTAACTCTCTTTAATCTCCCCTTCCAAGTCAGGGCATCAGCTCCGACAGCACCCTTATTGTCTAAAAAAAGACACCATATATGACTCACAACACGACCTTAAAGCGAATAATATTCGCCATCATGATTCTTCTTTCGGTCTCGGGCGTCAACGGCGCGCGCAAGACCGTGTTCGAGCCTGACACTCTCCGAGTGCTCCGCAATCCCCTCCAGGGATGGGTGATGTATCTTGGCAGAACGTGGGATGAGAATTTCTGGAATGAAAGAGGCTATGACAATATGAAGATAGCCGGTGACACTGCCACTGTGCGGGTGTCCGATTATGCCTCTTGCGCCTACATCCGCACAAGCTGGGTCTCTTTCGAGCCGGAAGAGGGTAAATATGCCTGGAACGATCCCGACAGTCGGCTCATGAAACTTCTCCGCAGTGTGCGCGACCGCGGTCTGCGCGTTGCATTCCGGATCGTTGTTGACGGGCGCGACCAAGGTCAGAACACACCTCAATACGTATTTGATGCAGGTGCTGAAGGTTACTACGATCCTAAAAATCCGGGTAAAAATCTATCTCCCTATCCTGACGACCCTGTGTTTCAGGAGAAATATTCCAAGTTCTTCCGCGAGTTTGCCAAACATTTCGACAATCCTGAAGAGGTGGAATTCATCGATGCTTATTCATTAGGAAAATGGGGAGAATCCCACTCCATGATTTATAAAGACAACAATAACAAAGGAAAAGTATTTGATTGGGTCATCGACCTCGCCACCGATTGTTTCAAGCGAGTGCCAATGCTTATCCACTATCACCGGATGCTCGGTGACCCCGATGACGATGGGTGGGGCAGCGTGCCTGCCGATGCCGAAAAACTTATCACCTCTGCAGCCAACAAAGGTTTCTCTCTCCGTCACGATGCATTCGGAATGCATGGTTACTATCAGGACTGGGAAAAAGAGATGGCTCGCAAATGGAATTTCCGCCGACCGATAATCATGGAAGGTGGATGGATCACGGGTGCTCATCACCGCTACTGGCGCGATCCTTCAGGCTTATATCGCGAAGGTCATGCCGAGGATGTGCGCAAAGGGGAATATGACGCTGCGGCGGAAGCCCGCGTGAATATGATGGATTTCCGCATCAACGATGAGACACGTTCCTGGTTTGAAGATGCATGCCCCTTGGTAAAAGGGTTCGTGGCGCACGGTGGGTATCGTCTCTACCCTGCGTCTGTAGAGACTCCCGAAAGTTCACGCGCAGGAAAAAAAGTGAATGTAACTACATCCTGGGAAAATATAGGCTGGGGATATTGCCCCACAAATATTCCACAATGGAATCAGAAATATAAAGTCGGCATTGCTTTGCTCGACGGCGCAGGTAATCCCGTAAAAACTGTCGTGGAGCACCGAAGCGACCTCTCAAAATGGCTCCGCGAAAAGGGTGCGACTCATAAGACAAATTTTTCATTAAAGGGTATCGCACCGGGAAAATATCGCTGGGCTATAGCTATCGTCGACACTACCAACGGCAACCTCCCCTCTCTCGAAATGGCAGTAGACTCTTCACTGCTCCTGAAAAATGGCTGGCTTCCCTGCGGAGAAATTTCTATTAATTAGGAATTAGGAGTGAGGAATTAGGAATTATTTCCAGAGACAGTTCAACAAAGAAAATTATTAAAACAACAATAACAACAATTAAAACCTTATGAATTCATCATCAAATCGTCAGCCGTGGCGTTCAAGAATCGGAACGCTGTGCGCGATTGGTCTCGTTTCAGCAATGGCGCCGTCGGTAATCCTTGCCGGCACGTCAATGTCACGCGACAAATCGACGGGGCTTTACACCATGAAAGCTACTGACACCACTGTCAAAGATGTTCTCTCGTATATCGAGAAAAACAGCAACTACGTGTTCCTCTATGGCGAGGGAGTTGAGAACAAGCTGAAATCTCCCGTAAACATCCAGCTTAAAGACAAAAAGATGGATGCAATCCTTGCAGAGGTATGTAAATCTACCGGTCTTCTTTACAAGATTTCTGGTCGACAGGTCACAATCACCAATGCCAAAGCAAAAGCCACAAAGAATGAGAAACAGAAAGTCAGCGGTGTGATTCTCGATCAGAACAGTGAACCGCTTATCGGCGCAACCGTTATGGTGAAAGGCACAAACGAAGGTGCCATCACTGACCTCGACGGACGTTTCACTGTAAATGCTGCCAAAGGCGAGAAACTCCAGGTAACCTACGTTGGCTTCAATCCCGAAACAATCGCCGTGGGCAACACCAATGATCTGAAGATATCAATGACCGAAACCGACAACACACTAAATGAAGTTGTGGTCATCGGTTACGGAACAGTCAAGAAGAAAGACCTCACGGGAGCCGTGGCATCGGTAAAAGGTGATGAGCTTGCATCTAAAAATACCACTACCCTCTCCACTGCACTTCAGGGTTCCATATCCGGTCTTATGGTGCGTCGCGACAACAACGCTCCGGGTGCTTCAGCCGGTTCGATGCATGTGCGCGGTGTGACAACCATTGGCGACTCAAGCCCGCTTATCATCGTCGACGGTGTGCAGTGCGACAATATCGACTACGTTAACGCCAATGATGTTGAGAGCGTATCCGTGCTTAAGGATGCCGCAGCAGCTTCCATCTACGGTTCGAAAGCAGCTGCCGGTGTGATACTCATCACAACCAAACGTGGCGATGAATCCAAGATTAGCATTTCATATAACGGAGAGTTTGGATGGGAGATTCCCACCAAGCAGCCCGACATGGTAGGTGTGACCCGTTATCTTGAGATGAATAATGAGCTTCTTTATAACGATAACCCCGCAGCCGGATATTTCCAGCAGTGGTCTGCCGATCAGACAAAAAACTGGCTTAGCCTCAACGCTACAGATCCCGACCATTATCCCATCACCGACTGGCGTGGCATGATGCTGAAAGATTCGGCGCCACGCATGACTCACACGGTGTCGCTTTCAGGAGGTAACAAGGCTGTGCGTTCTCAGGCTTCTTTTTCGTATGATGAGGTTGATGGTCTATATGACGGTCGTAATTTCCGCCGCTTTATGTTTCGTGGCAACAACGACTTCACCTTCAACAAATATATTACCGCCAGCGTGGATGTGAGCATCCGTAACGCCCGCAACGAAACTCCAAACTTCGCTCCATTCGAAGATATTCGCAAAATGCCTGCCATCTATCCTGCCCTCTGGGAAAACGGAGGTCTGGCAGAAGGTAAATCAGGAGCTAACCCATATGGTCTCCTTACCGAAGGTGGTTCTTCAATCGCACGAAGCACACAGATTAGCGGAAAGGCTTCGCTGACCATCAAGCCAATTGAGGGACTAAGCATTTCCGGAATCGTTTCTCCCTTCATTAATTATTCCAAGAAAAAGGAATTCCGGAAGGCTGTCAGCTATACTTTGATGGACGACATCAATGCTTTCGGCGGCTGGATGGAAGGTAACGGGACTTCATGGTCAACCAACAAACTCACCGAGACACGCAATGACAACTGGCACATCACCACTCAGGCGCTCGCCAACTACATGCATTCTTTCGGCAAGCACGACCTTACATTAATGGCAGGCTTCGAAAACTATGTAATGAGTTCTGAAAACCTCACCGCTGGTCGCGATCAGTATGAGCTGACCAACTATCCCTACCTCAACATCGGTCCGGAAGACTACAAAGACAACAGCGGCACCGGTACACGCTACACATCTAACTCCTTCTTCGGTCGTGTGCTTTATTCATTCGACAACCGCTATCTGCTGCAAGCCAACATCCGTCACGATGGCTCTTCACGCTTTGCAAAGAAATACCGTTGGGGCACATTCCCCTCCTTCTCTGCAGGTTGGGTAATCACCAAAGAGAAATTCATGGAAGACGTTAATCCCTCATCTCTTTCATTCCTCAAACTCCGCGCATCATGGGGTAAACTCGGTAACGAGCGTATCGGCTCAAACTACTTCCCTTACATGTCGCTCATGACATTCGGGAACTCATTCTTCTATGAAGACGGTGTCGTTGCTTCCGACAAGACAGCAGCTATCCGTACACTTGCAGTACAAGATATTTCATGGGAGACAACAACTTCTACAGACATAGGTATCGACGCCAATTTCTTCAACAGCCGTCTGCGTCTTACAGCCGACTATTATTGGAAGAAAACCACAGGTA
The DNA here is from genome assembly GCA_902495075.1 of uncultured Porphyromonadaceae bacterium. GTDB lineage: Bacteria > Bacteroidota > Bacteroidia > Bacteroidales > Muribaculaceae > Lepagella. Next base: position 66,294 of record CABUVO010000008.1, on the reverse strand, counting down.
TGCTTCTTGCAATCCAAATTCCTTACACAATGGGTTACGCAGATCCAAATACTAACGCCGGAAAGATGTCGACCCACGGTTATGATATCGAACTGAGCTGGAACGATCACATTGGTGATTTCACTTATGGCGTATCGTTCAACCTCTCCGATTTTATCTCAAAAATCGATTATCTCAATAACTCAGATATCATCAGCAGTGGTAAGCTGAAACGTGCCGGAGAGCTTTTCAATGCATGGTATGGCTATATCTGCGATGGAATCTATCAGACACAGGATGAAGTAAACAATTCTGCCCGCACCAACAACACTGTGACTGTCGGAGACCTTAAATATCGCGACATCTCTGGTCCGGACGGCAAACCCGATGGTGTTATCTCATCTGAATATGACCGTGTGCCATTAGGTAATTCTCTACCACGCTTCCAATATGGCGGCACAATCAACGCCGGATGGAAAGGAATTGATTTATCTATAGCATTCCAGGGCATCGGCAAACAGAACGCATATCTTGAGCGCGCCATGGTGGAACCTCTCCGCAATAACTATGGTAACATTCCTGCCATCATCGACGGCAAATACTGGAGTGTATTCAATACAACTGCTGAAAATCAGGCTGCACAATATCCACGTCTGACCAATACAACCAAGAACAACAACTATGCCGTGTCTGACTTCTGGATGTTCAACGGTCACTATTTCCGTCTTAAGAATGTGACTCTCGGTTACACTCTTCCGCAACAGTGGACCAAGAAAGCATTCATCCAGAAAGCAAGAATATATTTCAGCGCAAGCGATCTCTTCTCAATCGACAACTATCCCAAAGGATGGGACCCTGAGATGGGCGTATCTGCATATCCTATCACCACATCCCTCATCGTGGGTGTAAACCTTACATTTTAAATCATGAAACTGATGAATAAGACATTATATACATCCGTTGCCGCAGCGGCACTGATGCTTACATCATGCGAAAGCATGGACATGACACCCCTCTCGCAGGGAAACAGCGAGTCCTGGTATTCCACCGAGACTGAGCTGGAGATGGCTGTCAACGAGTTTTATATCCTCGGCTATTGGAACCAGCCCCTTGAGGGATCTGAACAATGGACCGACAACTTCACATATCGTCAGCAGAATCGTAATCCGGGTAGCAATGGTACCGTTCTTGACGGAACAATGAATGGTCAACAGTGGGAAGTCTATAACCTATGGCAACAAGATTATAAGCTCATCGCACGTGCAAACTCTTTACTCGCCAACTATCACAAGGCAGCAGGTGAGGTGAGTACTTCTCAACTCAACCGCTACGCCGGTGAGGCATTTTTCTGCCGCGCATGCAAATATGCCGAACTGATATGCTATTACGGAGATGTGCCTTATATGCAGGGCACTGAAACAATCGAGGAAGCTTGTCAGGCAGGACGCCGCAACAAAGATGAAATCAAAGCACTTGTATATGAGGATTTCGACAAGGCGATTGAATATCTCCCCGTGGATTATGGCACTGCTGCGATGCATGCCACCAAAGGAGCGGCATTGGCTATGAAAGCCCGCTTCGCCCTCTACCTCGGTGATTTCGATCTTGCCGCCAAAGCTGCAAAAGATTGTATGGATCTCAAGGTTTATTCTCTTGAGCCCGACTTCGCAAAACTTTTCCTTCAGAGCACAGGCGTGAACCCGGAAAAGATTTTCTACATACCCCGTTCACTTGAGAATGATGTAATACTCGATCAATGGTATGTCAACAACGGTCTTCCACGTAATGCCGGCGGTTATGGTTCTGACAATCCTTCATGGGATCTTTTCGCTGCATTCCTCTGCACTGACGGTCTTCCAATCGATGAATCGGAACTTTTCGATCCCCGCAACCCCTTTGCAAACCGCGACCCACGATGCACAAAGACTATCGTGGAATTCGGAACCGAACATTGCGGATTTGAATACAATCCCCGTCCGGATGTGACACAGGTTATGAACTATACTACCGGCAAAATGCAGAGCAACAATGACAACCGCGCTGTCAACCAGTATGCCTCCTACAATGGTCTTGTTTGGAAGAAAGGTATTGACATCTCCTGGACTCAGAATGGTAAGAAAGTAGCACGTGATTATCTCATGATGCGTTATGCCGATGTGCTTCTGATGTATGCCGAGGCAAAAATCGAGCTCAACGAACTTGACAACAGCGTAACGGATGCCATCAACACAGTCCGCGCACGTGCTTACGGCGTTAAACTCACCGACACTTCTATGTATCCGGCAGTGAAAATGGGTTCGCAGGAAGAGCTTCGCAAGGCTGTCCGCATCGAACGCCGCATGGAGCTTGCCAACGAAGGTCTGAGATATATGGACCTCATTCGCTGGAAACTTGCCTCCAAAGCACTCAACGGTTACAACTACATCAACCTGCAGCCCGATGAGCTTCTCAACAATATCGTGAAGAAAGACCTCTGGTTCTGGGGCATGACTCCTCAGATCGACGAGGATGGTCTTGCTGACTTCTCAGCTCTTTACAACGCAGGTCTTGTGGCATTAGGCGCAAAACGCGTGTTCCCCGATCGTCAATATCTCTGGCCGATTCCAACCCGCGAAATGACCCTCTGTCCCAACCTCAAGAACAACCCCGGTTATTAACAATTAGGAATGAGAAATTAGGAATTAGGAATTGCTTGAAAGCATTCGAATGAAGAGACAAGAAATTAATTCTTAACTCCTAATTCCTAACTCCTAATTAACTAAAAAAAGACGAATATGAATAAAAGAATATACCGCAACATTCTGTGTCTGTCAGCATTCGTGCTGACAGCGGGAATGCTTGCCTCCTGCGGAGACGAGGATATCGACAACGCCTATTCCCGCAACAAGTCAGTGATCCAGCTGACCACTTCGAGCGATTATGTTGTGCTCGACGAGAATAATCCCGATGCTGTTGCACTCACACTCGAATGGAATGCAGCTCACCCATATGGCAATGAATACATCACATACTATCAGTATCAGATGGATGCGGTAGGAAGTAAATCCGCAAGTCTGAAAGAATATGAGGATGACGGCATCTTCCGCCGCGAATATACCAACCGCGAACTTCATGAGATTCTCACAGGTCATTTCGGTTGCCTCACAAGCACTGTCAACACTCTTAATCTGACTGTGACAGCAACATTTGAAGGTCCGCGCGTAGTTATCCCGGATATCGCGACCGCGACAATCCGCGTGAAAACATACGGAGAGAAACAATATCGCGCAGATAAACTTTGGATTGGAGGGTCGGCTGCCGGTGAGACACCCATTGAGCTGACTCCCACTTCAGAGACATCCGGTATTTATTCATGGAATGGAGCGCTTAACGCAGGTAAAATCAACTTCCCCGTTTCATATGGCGATGAAAACAATGCCTTCTCTCCTGCAAATCCTGATGAGGCTATAACATCATCAGAAATGCCGGCTGTGATGGTAGATGCAGCCAAAGCTAACTATTGGGTAATTCCCGAAGCAGGAAATTATCGTGTGCAGATCAACCTTGGTGCAAAGACTGTCAAGATTGTTCCCGCAGGAAGCATCATCGAACTTGACAAACTTTACATGTCAGGCGCGGCTGTAGGTGGCGATGACATCGAAATCGAGCGCACTCTCGAAAACGATCTTCTTTATGCATGGCGCGGTGAACTCAAAGCCGGCAAGCTTTACATGCCACTGTTGTTCCAGGAAGCAAAAGCCGTATCGTTTGTACCTAAAGACAAAGCTGATCACGACATCCACGACGGACAGGCTCACGAATTCGATCAAGTGTCTACTGAAAGCGGCACAGGATCAGCATACTGGACAATTCCGGCAGACGGAACATATCGCGTTGTTGTTAACCTCGAAGAGCGCACTGTAACAATCTATTCTGCCGCAACCGACATGAAGAATACGGTGGTTTCTTACAACAACACTGTTGACAAGATTAATCCGTATACTCAGGAAGTAACAGAACTCTGGATGTGGGGTGGATTCAATGCATCGGCTCACGATGATGGTCTCAAAGCCGGATTCCAGAAGAAGTATTGCATGAAACAATCTCTCGCAAATCCGAACGTATTCGTTTACCAAGGTGACGCTCTACCACGCAGCACATCTACCGACGACTGGTCGAAAGCAACCGGAGTTGGAGCACTAAACTTCCTTGTGTCATCAATTGAGAACAACGTCTATGCCTTCGGCTCCACCGCGGAAGCGAAGCGTAATTCAAAACGTGGTTATCTGAGTGTCAACCTTAACGAGACATATCAACTCGTGAAAGGACAGAGCGACAACAGATATGCTTACTTCTGTGTACCTGAAAATTGCACATTTGTAGTTGTGGACATTGAGAAAATGACTGTGTTCTTTGGAAATAAGTAATAGAATAGTAAAATATGAACAATATAAAGAAATATATGACTCGCGCCTGCTCCATGCTGGCTGGCGCGGTCATGACTCTCGGAGCAGTCTCCTGTTCTGAAAGTGATGAGCCTGCAGAGGGCACCCATAATTGGAATATAAACGGCAATGAAGTAGTCGATATCAAACCCGAACGTTACAAAAATCTCAAAAACCCTATGACCGGATGGGTGCTTTACACCGGTCTTGGTGACGGTCTTCGAGATGATTTTTGGGAAGTATATGACAACTATCCCACTTCAGAGGGGAATGTAAAGGTGTCAGACTATGCATCGGTTCTCTATATCCGTGCAGCATGGACATATTTCAATCCTGAAGAAGGAGTATACGTATGGGAACAACCGGCTTCCGCTTCCAAATACGCACGTCGTTTCCACATGCTTGTTGACGGAGCGAAGGAACGTGGTCTAAAGCTCGCCTTCACTTTCATCTGCGACAGTCAGGACAAGCATGATAACTTCACCCCTGACTATGTAAGAGAGGCTGGTGCCAAAGGCTTCATGACCACAACAGGTTCTGTGCAGGTTTGGTCTCCTTATTGCGATGACCCAATCTTTCAGGAAAAATATGCCGCTTTCCTCCAGGCGTTTGCAAAAAAATATAATGATCCCGACGTAACAATGTTCATGAGTGGTTTCGGTCTTGGCAAATGGGGTGAAAGCCACACAGTGATATACTCCACTGGAGACGCAACTCCACGCGAGGCAGTGATCGACTGGGTGAGTGATGCTTATCTACAGGCGTTTACAAAAGTACCCTGTGTGATTAACTACCATCGTTGCCTTATGGATACCAAAGGTTTCGACAGCGCGAATACAGAGGTTTCCGCAAAACTTCTTGACAAACTGGTGGCAAAAGGTTATTCTCTTCGTCACGACGCTTTCGGCATGAAGGGTTATTACAAAGATTGGGAGCGCAATTACGCTCTTGCCAATAGATACAATCGTCCTCTCATTGCAGAAGGCGGATGGGTTGAAAGCTCACATGGCGGCTCTATCAAGGGTGATGGATATGCGGATCATGCAGAAGTGCGTCGCGGAGAATTCAACGAAGCCAAAAATTCATTTGTAAACATGATGGACTTCCGCTATTCAAATTCTATGACAAGCGGTGAGACCTGGAGATGGTTCAACAACTGCTTCGATCTTGTGAAAGAATTCATAGCAGAAGGTGGTTATCGTCTATACCCTGACAAAATCTCCCTCCCTAAATCTGTATCAGGAAATGGAACTGCCACTATGATTCACCGTTGGAGTAATCTTGGTTGGGGTTACTGCCCGACAAATATTCCTCAGTGGAATCAGAAATACAAAGTTGCGTTCGCTCTCCTTGACAAAACCACATCGCAGCCTGTAAAAGTGTTTGTTGATCTTGCACCATGTCTCAATGAATGGATTAAAGGGAAACCTTCCACTTATGAGTTCTCATTCAATCTTGGGGGTGTAGCTGCCGGTAATTACACATGGGCTGTAGGTATTGTCGACACCACAAAAGATAATGAAATCGGTATTCAGGTATCAGCCAAAGGAGACATTACTCCCGAAGGCTGGGTGAAACTTTCCGATGTAAATGTAAACTGATCATAAATGATGATGAATAGCATCAAACGATATATGGCATGCACCGCAGTCGCTCTCCTCCCCCTTTTCGGGGCGGAGGCGGCAGAGGTGTGGGTCGAGGCAGAGTCATTCTCTGACAAAGGGGGATGGGTGGTCGACCAGCAGTTTATCGACTGCATGGGTTCAAGCTATCTGATGGCTCACGGTCTCGGCAATCCCGTGAAAGATGCCGTAACAATGGTAAACATACCCGAAGACGGGAAATATACCGTATTTGTGCGAACATTCAATTGGACTTCCCCTTGGAACGACAAAAAGGGTCCCGGTAAATTCCGTGTAAAGGTAGATGGCAAACAACTTTCCGCTACCGTAGGCGATACGGGCAACCGTTGGGAATGGCAACGTGTCGGAGAAGTGAAACTGAAATCAGGCAGCCATAACCTTGCGTTGCATGACCTCACAGGATTCAACGGAAGATGCGATGCAATCTATCTCACGAATCACCCGGAGCTTGCATCACTTCCTGATGACGGGGAGGAACTGACGGCAAAACGCCGTCATATGCTCGGACTCGACAAAGCTACGCCGGTTCGCGCTTCCTACGATATGGTTGTCGTAGGTGGTGGAATCGCAGGAATGTGCGCCGCTGTGGCTGCGGCACGCAACGGCATGAATGTGGCACTGGTCAACGACCGTCCTGTCTTGGGAGGCAACAACAGCTCGGAGGTGCGCGTGCATCTCGGAGGATACGCGGAGATCGGTCCGAACAAAGGGTTGGGACGAATGATACGTGAATTCGGACATTCCCGCGCCGGAAATGCAAAACCGGGAGATTATTATGAAGATGAGAAGAAGGATTCCTTCATCGCAAACGAAAAGGGCGTGACGCTTTATCCCTGCTATCGCGCCGTGAGCGTGACTAACGCCGGCAACCGCATCACATCCGTAACTCTGACTCATATTGAAAACAGCAATGAAGTGGTTCTCTCCGCTCCTTTATTCTGCGACTGCACGGGTGACGGCACCATCGGTTATCTTGCCGGTGCTGATTTCGCAATGGGACGCGAAGCGCACTCTGAATATAACGAGACGCTTGCTCCGGAAAAAGCCGACTCCATGACTATGGGTGCTTCTATTCAATGGTACACCAAGGAATATGACAAACCTACCCGTTTCCCTGAATTCAACTATGGTCCCGTATATAATGACTCTATCTGCGAGCGCGTCACCATGGGAGAATGGAAATGGGAAACCGGTATGAACCGCAATCAGATCACTGAGGCGGAGCGCGTACGCGATTATGGTCTGCTCGTGATATTCGCCAACTGGAGCTATCTGAAAAATCATGCCTCAGACAACGCCAAATTCCGCAACCGTTCTCTTGACTGGGCTGGATTCATCTCCGGAAAACGTGAGTCGCGCCGTCTGCTCGGTGATTATATTCTCAAGCAAGACGACATCGACAAGAATGTTTTCCATGAGGATGCATCATTTACCACCACATGGAGTCTTGACCTCCATTTCCCGGATCCTAAAAACAGCAAACGATTCCCCGGCAATGAGTTCAAGGCTGCGACAAACCATATTTTCATTCATCCGTATGCCGTGCCTTACCGCTGTCTGTATTCACGCAATATCGACAATCTCTTTATGGCAGGGCGCAACATCAGCGTGAGCCACGTAGCTCTCGGCACTGTCCGCGTGATGCGCACCACAGGCATGATGGGTGAAGTTGTCGGCATGGCTGCATCCCTATGCAAAAAACACGATGTTAGTCCACGGGAAGTATATCAGAAGCATCTACCCGAACTGACAGCAATGATGCAGGATGGCGCAGGTAAAGATGCATCTACCCTCCCCGACAATCAGAAATTCAATCTGCCAAATCAACTCCTTGACAATCCTCCGGCTTTAAAGAATTAAGAAGCTGTTTAAAAAATTTTTCAAGATGACCTTCAAACCCCTCCTGATACCCGCAATAGCTCTCAGTGTATCCATTTCCATGGCTTTTCCGGCATATTCCTCGGAGTGTTACGCACGTCTTGACGGCGACACTCTCCGCATGGGGAATTCCAGAATTGAACGCACCGCCTTATGGAACAACGGGCACCTGATCACACTGAGCGTAACCGACAAGATTTCCGGCAAGAGACTTCTTACTCTCGGAAAGAACCCGGATTTCAACATAAACCGCGAGAAACCGACCGACGGTTCATTCTCCGTGAAAGAAGTCAAGAGCGACGGCATCCGTCCCGACAGGATGATCGCCACAGTGCATTACCATCTCGGAGATCTTGAGGTAGAACGGGATTACCGCCTTTATGACGGGGTTCCCGCCATCGCTATAGACACGCGCCTGCGCGGTGTGCTTGGAGGAGTGGCTGAGAAGGAAACAAATGCCGCGGACCGCAAGAACATCGAGCATGCAGCCGACATGAAAGTGAAACCGGTGACCATGCTTCTCGACCGCCTTGATCTGAAAGGAAACCATTGGCACGGACGGGCGGTGGAATTCCGCGACATCACTGACTGGAACAACAACCTGGTTGATGAACGGGATTTTATCTCTTACCGCAAGACCAACCATCGCGGAAATATTCTTACTGTCACCGACGGAGAAAACCGAGGCGGTTTCATCTTCCTCAAGGAAGCTCCCTGTTCAGGCGTGCAATTGGCTTACAAGGGTGCGGACTTCATAAGCGATTTCGGCAGCTTTATGGTCACTGGGTTAGGTATTGACAACAAGGATATCACTCCCGACAAATGGACTCCGACTTACAGCACGGTCCTCTGCACTTTCGGAGATGGAGAACTTTCAGCTCTCTCCTCTCTGCGCAGTTACCAGAAACAATGTCGCATTCTTGACCCCTCGCGCGATGAGATGGTAATGATGAACACATGGGGAGACCGTTCACAAGACGCAAAGGTAAACGAAGCGTTCTGTCTTGCCGAACTCGACAGAGCGGCTCGTCTCGGCATCTCCCTCTTTCAAATCGATGACGGGTGGCAATCGGGAAAGAGTCCCAACTCGGCTGTGGCAAACGGTTCTTTCAAGGATATATATGCCAATGCATCTTACTGGTCGCCCGATCCTCAGAAATATCCAAGGGGACTGAAACCGATAGTTGACCGAGGCAAAGAACTCGGAATCGAAATAGGGTTATGGTTCAATCCCAGCGTGCAGAACGATTTCGCCGACTGGGAGAAAGATGCAGCCACAATCACCGGTCTATGGAAAGAATACGGCATCCGGATGTTCAAGATCGATGGTCTGACAGTGGCATCAAAAAAAGGGGAGGAAAATCTGCGCAAACTTTTCGACAAGGTGCTCGAAGACACCGGAAATGCCGTGATGTTCAATCTTGATGCAACGGCAAGCCGCCGCGGCGGATACCATTTCTTCAACGAATACGGGAATGTCTTCCTTGAGAACCGCTATACCGACTGGGGGAATTATTATCCCTATCAGACACTTCGTAATCTGTGGCAGTTGTCAAGGTATGTTCCTGCGGAACGCCTGCAAATCGAATTCCTCAACAACAGGCGAAACGAAAATAAATACGTCTCCGACCGTTTCGCACCGGCAAATTATGACTTTGAATACATATTCGCGCTGACCATTGCTGGGCAACCATTGGCTTGGATGGAAGCCGGAAATCTTTCTGACGATGCTTTCACCATAGCTCCTACGGTAAATGCCTACCGCAAAATACAGCATGATTTTCACAAAGGGACCATTCTCCCGATTGGAGATGAGCCTTCCGGAAAATCATGGACAGGTTTCCAATCGATAACCTCCCCTTCTGAAGGTTATCTTCTCATATATCGCGAAGACAACGATAATGAAAAGTATCCGGTAAAAACCTGGTTTGAAAACGGAACGGAAGTAACATTCACCCCCGTTATCGGCAATGCCAAAAGTTTCAAGGCAAAGGCGGGACTCAATGGAGAAATCCCCGTCAACATCAAAGATCGAAACAACTTCGCTTTATACAGCTATAAAATCAAAAAATGATGAATAGATTATTTCTCGCAATATCAATGATCGTGCTTTGCGCCATATGCTCGATGGCGCAGCCGGCTGAAAGACTTTATCATCTCTCTGTCTATCCTTCAACAGGTAAATGGAATTACACACCGGGAGAAAAAGTGAAATTCAATGTTGTCCTGACCCGATGCAACGTGCCGGAGGGGGATGTCGAACTCACCTACGACATTTCGGAAGACATGATGAAACCGCACGTCACCGGAAAGGTCAAACTTCATAACGGAACAGCCTCAATAGATGCAGGCACAATGAAGAATCCCGGTTTTCTCCGTTGTCGCGTCTATATGAAAAAGGGGAAACAGGATTATCAGGGAATGGGCACTGTCGGATTCTCACCTGAGAAACTGCAACCGGTGACGCAACAGCCTGCTGATTTCCATGAATTCTGGGACAAAGCCATTGCCGATGCACGCAAATGGGATCTTGAGCCCATGATGACACTGATGCCTGAAAAGTGCACCCCGAAAGTAAATGTCTATCACGTTTCATGGGCAAACAATGACTGGGGGTCAAGAATGTATGGTATTCTCACAGTGCCGACAGCTCCCGGAAAATATCCGGCTATTCTCAAACTTCCCGGAGCAGGAGTGCGCGCTTACAACGGTGATATCAGTCACACTGAGAAGGGATTCATCATACTTGAGATAGGTATTCACGGGATTCCTGTAAATTTACCCGCTCAAGTATATCATAATTTGTATAATGGTCCGTTAAAAAGATATCACTCCTTCAATATGGAGGATAAAGACCGATTCTATTATAAACGGGTAATCACAGGGTGCGTCCGCGCCATTGACTTTATTGAGCAGCTTCCCGACTATAACGGTTGTCTCGGCACTTTCGGAGGCAGCCAGGGCGGAGGACTTTCGATAATTATGGCAGGAATAGATCCGCGCGTCAAGGGTCTCGTTTCCTATTACCCTGCAATGAGCGATATGACAGGCTACACCGCCAATCGTGCCGGCGGATGGCCTCACACACTTAAAGACAAGAAATTCCACACTAAGGAGGTGCTGTCAACAATCCCCTATTTCGATGTGTCGAGTTTCGCAAGAGAAATCAAGGTTCCGGGATTCTACACGTTCGGTTACAACGATATGGTGTGTCCCCCAACCTCCACATATTCGGTATATAATGTCATCAACGCCCCAAAGGATATGATGGTGGCTGAAACTACCGAACATTATGCCTATGCCGAGAATGGAGCTGCGGCATGGAACTGGATTATGGATTTCCTTCGCGGATGCTCCGCTCAGAAATAATTAATAAGCTGTAAGATCATGAAACGACTCTTGTTATATATTTTGCTGACCTTAATGTTGCCGATGGCTGCATCCGCCGCCTCGATGACTAATGTATATGGGAGGGACTATCGTCTGCTCAACGGCAGGTGGGATGCGATCGTGGATCTCTATGACCAGGGAGACCGCATGAAGGTATATGAGAACCGCAAGCCGGAGGGAAATACCGATTTTTACGAATACTCTTTTGACGGCGGACTTCGTCTTGAAGTTCCGGGCGACTGGAATTCTCAATCTCCGGAATTGAAATATTATGAGGGAACAGTGTGGTATGCACGCCATTTCGATGCCAATCCCAAACTGGGAACTCGCGAATTTCTTTATTTCGGTGCGGTCAGTTACCGTTGCAAGGTGTATCTCAACGGTAAGGAGATTGCTGAGCATGAAGGTGGTTTTACCCCCTTCGAAGTAGACGTGACAAATGAGCTGCGCAAAGGTGACAATTTCCTCGTGGTTGAGGTAAACAACCGACGCACAAAGGATGCCATTCCGGCGTTGGCGTTCGACTGGTGGAACTATGGCGGCATAACCCGCGATGTGATGCTCGTCACGGTACCGGACAATTATGTGGAGGATTATTTCATACGCCTTGACAAGAAGAATCATGACATTGTAGATGTGGATGTGCGCATGTCTGAACCGAAGGCGGGAGTAAAGGTCTCGGTTGAGATTCCGGCTCTCGGCAAAACAGTTTCAGGCATAACAGATGCGAAAGGTTGCTTCTCTGCCAAACTGCAGTCGAAGAAACTACGCTTGTGGGCTCCTGACGCACCGGTGCTCTATGATGTCAATGTCACCGGTGGCGATGACAATGTGAAGGAGAGAATAGGTTTCCGCAATATCCGCACCAACGGCACAAAGATCCTTATCAACGGCAAACCGCAGTTCATGCGCTGCATATCATTCCATGAGGAGATTCCGCAACGTATGGGGAGAGCCTGCTCCAAGGCTGACGCGGTTACACTTCTGAGCGCGGCTCACGATTTAGGTGTGAACATGATCCGTCTCGCCCATTATCCGCAGAATGAATATACCGTAAGACTTGCCGAGGAGATGGGTATCGTGCTCTGGCAGGAAATTCCCATATGGCAAGGTATCGATTTCTCCGACAACGGCACCCGCACAAAGGCGCAGAACATGCTGACGGAAATGATCAGTCGCGACAAAAACCGCTGCGCGGTAGGATTCTGGGGCGTGGCAAACGAGACCAAGCCTTCTGCAGAACGTGATGATTTCCTCAAATCCCTACTCAAGACCGGCCGCGACATCGACACGACAAGACTATATGTGGCGGCATTCGACCTTGTGGAATTTGACAAAGATCGCAAACTCTTCACCATGAACGATCCTTTCACTGAGAATCTGGATGTTGTGGCTGTAAACAAATATATGGGATGGTATCATCCCTGGCCTCTCTCGCCGGCAGAATCAGTGTGGGAAGTGAATCCAGACAAACCTCTGATCATATCCGAGTTCGGAGGAGAGGCGCTTTACGGTCAATCCGGCAGTCGTGATGTGGTGAGCTCTTGGAGTGAAGATTATCAGGCACGTCTCTACGAAGACAACCTGCGGATGTTTGAGAATATTCCGAATCTTGCGGGAGTGTCGCCGTGGATACTCTTCGATTTCCGTTCCCCTTTCCGTTTCCATCCCACAAATCAGGAGGGCTGGAACCGCAAAGGTCTTGTGTCTGACCGCGGTCAGCGCAAGAAAGCATGGAAAATAATGCACGATTATTACGAAAAGAAAAAACAGGAGTATGAAAAATAGAATCGCATTATTCTTAACACTGCTTCTGGGAGTGTCGGCAGCCTTGAATGCCCGCACTCTCAGAATTCTGGCTATCGGCAACAGTTTCTCACGTGATGCCGTAGAACAAAACCTTCATGAGCTCGCAAAAGCCGATGGCGACACTGCCATCATCGGTAATCTTTTTATCGGAGGATGCTCTCTTGAACGTCACTCGGGAAATATACGCGACGACAAGCACGATTATGTGTATCGCAAAATTGGAGCGGACGGCAAGATGAAGGAGAAAAAGAATACCTCCATTGCAGAGGCATTGAAAGATGATCAATGGGATTATGTCAGTCTGCAGCAGGCAAGTCCCTTTTCAGGAATGTTTGAGAAATATGAGCCGTATCTTCCCGGTATAATCAAATATGTAAAAGAGAATGCTCCGAAAAAGAGCAGAATTATCCTTCACCAGACATGGGCGTATCAACAGGGAGCCGGAAATACCGGTTTCCGGAACTACGACCGCGATCAGCTGAAAATGTATCATGCCATAGTGGATGCCAACAAACGCGCTGCAAAACTCGGCAAAATAAAGATAATCGTCCCGTCGGGAACCGCCGTGCAGAATGCACGAACCTCTTTCATCGGTGACAATATGAACCGCGACGGATACCACCTGGACCTGCAGCACGGAAGGTTCACTGCCGCATGCGCATGGTATGAAAAACTTTTCGGGGAAGACGTGACCCGAAATCCATGGTCTCCCGTCGGCATGAACAAGGACATCGCAGCAATCGCGAAACGCGCCGCCCATGAGGCTGTGGCAAATCCTTACGACATAACCGACTTAAGCGTGGTGGCTCCTACAACGATACTCTACAAGGATAAGTCCGCGCCGGTGGAGATTCGTGTGAAAGATCTTCTCGAAAGAATGACCCTTGACGAAAAAATCATGCAGCTCAACCAATACACTTTGGGACGCAACAATAACGTCAACAATGTCGGAGAGGAAGTTCTGGACATCCCTGCGGAAATCGGTTCGCTTATATATTTCGATACCGACCCTGAACTACGCAACGCCATGCAGCGACGCGCAATGGAGGAATCACGACTCGGCATACCGGTGATTTTCGGTTATGATGCAATCCACGGCTTCCGTACTGTCTACCCCATCTCGCTCGCCCAGGCTTGTTCGTGGAATCCTGCTTTGGTAAGGAAAGCGTGTGCCGTGTCGGCACGCGAATCAAGGATGTCAGGCGTAGACTGGACATTCTCTCCCATGATTGATGTTGCCCGCGATCCCCGCTGGGGACGTGTGGCAGAAGGATATGGAGAGGATCCCTATCTTAATTCCGTCTACTGTGCCGCCTCTGTTAAAGGGTATCAGGGAAAGAATCTTTCAGATTCCACATCTGTTGCTGCCTGTCTGAAGCATTATGTGGGCTACGGAGCTTCCGAAGCGGGACGCGATTATGTGTATACGGAGGTATCACCTCAGACCCTTTGGGACACGTATCTTCCCCCTTACGAGGCGGGAGTGAAAGCAGGAGCCATGACTCTTATGAGCTCTTTCAACGATATCAGCGGCGTTCCGGGATCTGCAAACCGCTACACAATGACTGATATCCTTAAGAATAGATGGAAACATACCGGTTTCATAGTCAGCGACTGGGGAGCTATCGAACAGCTTAAGAACCAAGGATTGGCGGCAAACAAGAAAGATGCCGCAATGTATGCGCTGAATGCGGGTCTTGAAATGGATATGATGAGTCATGCATACGACCGTCATCTTGCCGAACTTGTAAAGGAGGGGAAAGTGTCGCAACAGACTGTTGACGAAGCGGTGAGAAGAGTGTTGCGAGTAAAAATGCTTCTCGGACTTTTCGACAACCCCTACACTCCTGATGTGCCTGACAGATTCCTGCGCCCTGCCGATCTGAAGGTTGCTGCTGATCTTGCGGCGGAATCAATGGTGCTTCTGAAAAATGACTCGACCCTTACCCTCCCCCTGAAAGATAAAAAGAGGATTGCGGTGATTGGTCCGTTGGCTAAAAACGGATGGGATCTGCTCGGCAACTGGCTCGGACACGGCAAGCCGGAGGATGTGGTAACTCTCTGGCAAGGGATAAATGATGAATTCGGCAAGGATTCGGAGATCAGATATGCTGAAGGATGCCGTCGCGACGGCACAGACCGTTCCGGCTTCAAGGAGGCATTCAATGCCGCCAAATGGGCAGACGTAGTGGTGCTGTGTCTTGGTGAGAACCTGAAATGGAGCGGCGAGAATGCTTCCCGTTCTTCGATTGCCCTACCTTCAATCCAGGAAGAATTAGCGGCTGAGATAGCACGTGCCGGCAAACCGGTGGTGCTTGTGCTCGCCAATGGTCGTCCTCTCGAGCTTAACAGACTTGAACCCCTTGCCAACGCAATCCTTGAGATATGGCAACCGGGCATCCGAGGGGGAGAGGCTATGGCAGGAATACTTTCGGGAAGAATCAACCCTTCGGGCAAACTCGCCATCACATTCCCTTATTCTACAGGACAGATTCCTATCTATTACAACCGCCGCAAGAGTGGCAGAGGTCATCAGGGATTCTATCAGGACATCACGAGCAATCCTATGTATGAATTCGGACACGGTCTGAGCTACACAACTTTCGAATATGGCGAACCGGTGGCGGACAAACGGGATTTCAAACGCAAAGACAAGATAAAAGTATCTGTGCCTGTCACCAACACCGGAAAAGTGGAGGGCGCCGAGACAGCCTTATGGTTCATATCCGATCCATATTGCTCCATTACGCGTCCGGTAAAAGAGTTGAAACATTTCGAAAAGAAAACCATCAAACCGGGAGAGACGGTGATGATGGAATTTCAGATCGATCCCTGGCGTGATCTAAGCTTTGTCAATGCAGATGGGAAACGTTTCCTCGAAAACGGAGAATACAATGTAATCATCAACGGAAAAAAATTGACACTTAACCTTACCGACTAATGAAATTCAGGATTCTTATGGCGTCTTTGCTTGCCATCGCCTCAATAACGGCAAGCGCGGTAGAAATTACCGACCAGCATCGCGAACGTGCCCGCAAACTCGTGGAGCAGATGACGCTCGATGAAAAAATAGCAGCACTTGCAGGAAAAACCTCTTTCTCGCTATGGGCTATCGAACGTCTTGGAATTCC
Organism: uncultured Porphyromonadaceae bacterium; assembly: GCA_902495075.1. Classification (GTDB taxonomy): domain Bacteria; phylum Bacteroidota; class Bacteroidia; order Bacteroidales; family Muribaculaceae; genus Lepagella. The sequence goes on along the minus strand of CABUVO010000008.1, from coordinate 50,040 downwards.
GGAAATCAGGCTTGCCGACGGTCCGCAGGGATTGCGTCACCATGCGCCTCACAGCACTCTCTTCCCTGCCGGAATACTGGCGGCTGCCTCCTGGAACCGCGACATTGTAAACCGATATGGAGAAAGCCTGGGCGATGATGCCCGTGCGCGCGGAGTCGGAATACTTCTCGGTCCGGGTGTGAATATTTACCGCTCCCCTCTTTGCGGAAGGAACTATGAATATATGGGCGAAGATCCATATCTCGCTTCTGAAATGGCTGTGAATTATATCAAGGGCGTACAATCGAAAGGCGTTATCGCTACTGTAAAACATTTTGCCGGCAACAATCAGGAATGGAGCCGTCACCATGTGAGCAGCGATATCGATGAGCGCACGCTTCATGAGATCTATTTCCCGGCTTTCAGGAAAGCCATACAGGTGGCTGAAGTCGGTGCCGTGATGAACAGCTACAACCTCCTCAATGGCGTGCATGCTACGCAAAACCGTTGGCTCAACACCGACATATTGCGTGATCTCTGGGGATTCAACGGTATATTGATGAGCGACTGGACATCGGTATATTCCACAGTAAATGCCGCATCTTCGGGTCTTGACCTGGAAATGCCCAAACCTGTTTTCTTCACCAAAGAGAAGATCAAGGATGCTCTTGCCAATGGCAGGATTTCAGAAAAATTGATAGACAAGAAGGTTGAGCATCTCCTCTCCACATTTGCCGCGTTCGGACTTCTTGACCGCGTTCAGAAAATATCGGACATTCCTCTCGACTATAACAAATCGCGTCAGACAGCTCTCGAAGTGGCACGCGAAGGAATAGTGCTTCTGAAAAACGAGGGGAATCTTCTCCCTCTCAAAGGGCGCACTTTGGTGTTAGGACCAAATTGCGACACTATCATGTCGGGAGGCGGCAGCGGATCGGTGTCTCCATTCTCCGTGCAGCCCGTGTCGCGAGCTCTCAAAAAGATGAGAAAGAACACTGTGGTTATACCTGAGAATAAACTCTACTACGACATCAATAGCGAAATATTTACTGACTCAACATGCAGTCAACACGGATTTACAGGGAGGTATTACAAAAATCAGAAAATGGAGGGAACCCCGGATGTTGAAAAGACCGACGCAACCATCCATTTCCTATGGGAATATGAACGTCCTTTCCCTGATTTTCCTGAAGATCATTTTTCTGCGTCATGGAGCGGTTTCTACCGTCCGGCAAAAGATGGTGTACTCAAGATTCGCATTAGCGGTGATGATGGCTACAGAGTCATAATTAACGGTAAGACTGTAACGGGAGACTGGGGTAACCACTCGCTGTCTTCGCGTGAGGTTGAATATGAAGTTACAAAAGGACAACCATATGATATCCGCGTAGATTATTTCGATAACATTTCTTCGGCAAATATTGTCTGCTCATTCGGAATGCTTGACGATGAGATGCTTAATCGAGAACTGCGCCGTGCCGACAATGTAATCTACTGCACGGGCTTCAACAGCGGAACAGAAGGCGAAGGTTTTGACCGCAGCTATGGACTGCCCGCTTTTCAGAAAAAGATCATTAACCGTATAGCCGATGTTAACCCGAATCTGACAGTAGTTCTCAATGCAGGAGGCGGTCTGGATTTCTCAGGATGGAGCGAGGTGGCAAAAGCAATACTTATGGCTTGGTATCCGGGACAAGAAGGAGGTCAAGCGATAGCTGAGATCCTCACCGGCAAACTCTCGCCAAGTGGCAAACTACCTATCTCTATTGAGGCGAAAGCTAAAGACAATCCTTGCTTCAACAGCTATTACGCCAATAATGACAAGGTGAGAAGCAACGACTCGCGTGAATGCAAGCATGTGGAATATAAAGAAGGCATATTTACCGGTTACCGTGGATATGACCGCAATGGCGTGAAACCTCTTTATCCGTTCGGATTCGGTCTCGGTTATTCGCAATTCGAATTCAGCGACTTGAACCTTAAACCTGTCGGTAAAGACGAGGTAGAAGTATCCTTCACCATCCGCAATGTCGGAAAGATGGAAGCATCCGAAGTGGCTCAGATATACGTTACAGACAACGAGTGCTCGCATCCGCGTCCGCTGAAAGAGCTCAAAGGTTTCGAGAAAATCCGGTTACAGCCCGGCAAATCGCAGAGAGTAACCGTCACTCTCGACAAAGAAGCATTCTCCTTCTACAACCCCGACCTCCACGACTTCGTTGTAGAACCCGGCTCCTTCACCATCTCCGTCGGCAACTCCTCCGCCACCCTCCCCCTCTCCGCCTCCATCACCCTCTAATATATATACAACCGACAAAACGTAGGCGCAGCCGGTTGAGTGAAGGCACCCACGGTGCCCCGTAAGCTGTCGTTTAAGCATATCTCTATAGCCCAATTGGTCAAGAATCAGATTCTGCCATAGGGTGCGGCTCATGACGACATACGGGGCACCGTGGGTGCCTTCACTCAACCGGCTGCGCCAATTCTTTTACTTTTCACCTGTTACTTATTGCTTTCTACTTGTTACTTATTACTTTTTCAGACATCTTTTGTCTACAAAAGTGTTCGCGGAATCAAGGATTTTAGTTAAATTTGCAACAATTGTATATTAATCGTATATTTTCGGCACTTCGGTGTCACAAAAATTCTGATTCTGCGTATAAACCGTATAAACTATGGTCTACTATATAAATATCGGATCTAACTTAGGCAATAGGTTGATGAACCTGACTCGCGCTGTTTCGGCAATTGAGAAACGATTCGGATGGTTCGAACTTTCACATCATATCGAATCGGAGCCTTGGTGTTTCAATTCCAAGAACAAGTTTCTCAATGTAGGTATGGCTTTCATCTCGGATCTTCAGCCGTTGGAGGTGTTGCATATACTTCAGGAGGTGGAGGCCTCAATCAATCCTTCATCCCATCGCAATGCGGATGGATCATACAAGGACCGTGTTATTGACATCGATATAATGGCTGCCGATGGAGTGGAAATGAGCACCCCGGAACTGACTCTACCCCACCCGCATCTTGAGGACAGAGCGTTCTTCCTCGAACCTTACAATGAATTAAAAAATATAATCAACAATAACAGCTTATGAAGAATCTGCTTTTAACGGCACTCTTAGGATGCGCCGCCCTGTCAGCTTCTGCGGAGTCGCCACGCTGGCTCCGTAATGTCGCCATCTCTCCCGATGGCTCGACAGTTGCCTTCACCTACAAAGGTGACATCTTCACCGTGCCTGCCGCCGGTGGGAAAGCTTTGCAGCTTACATCTCACCAGGCTTATGACACAGCTCCCCTCTGGAGTCCTGACGGCTCGAAAATTATTTTCGCGAGCAACCGTGAAGGCTCTATGGATATCTACTCGGTAGATGCAAAAGGTGGTACACCGGTGCGCCTGACAACCAACAGTGCCAACGAAACTCCCCTCGCATTCCTCAACGATCATGAAATTCTTTTCTCAACATCCGGAATGCCTTCAAAGGAATCTTCACGAGCTCCATTCCTGACGCAGACCTGGCGTCTTGATATATCCGAGCCGGGACTTCGTCCGCAATTATACCTCTCTCTCCCTATGGGAGCGGCAAGCGTCTCCAAATCGGGAAAAGTTCTTTATCAGGATAAGAAGGGTTTCGAAAACATTTGGCGTAAGCATGAGCGCTCTTCGGGCACTTCCGACATATGGCTTTACGACAACGGCAATTTCTCTCAGCTCACAAAATTCAATGGTCACGACCTGAACCCGGTGTGGAAAGCTGATGGCGATTCCTTCTTCTTCATAAGCGAGGAAGACGGCACTCTCAACGTGTATGAAGCCTCAGCCGATGGCAAGAGCAAAAAGCAGCTCACCAAATTCGCGAAGCATCCGGTGCGTCACCTCTCAGCTTCCAACAACGGTACTCTCGCATTCTCATGGGACGGAGACATATACACCATGCGTCCGGGCAGCGAACCCCAGAAACTTACAGTCGACGTTATCGCTGACCAGTATGACGGTGACCGCGTAAAATATTTCACCGACCGTGGTGCAACAACAATGGCTGTCTCACCTTCGGGCAACGAGCTCGCTTTCGTAATCCGAGGTGATGTATACGTTACTGATGCCAAATACAAGACAACAAAACGCATCACAGACACTCCGGCACAGGAGCGCAACGTCTCTTTCTCCAAAGATGGTCGCACTCTTGTGTATGACTCTGACCGCGATGGCTACTGGCAGCTTTTCACCGCCACTATCAAGAATCCAGATGAGAAACAGTTTGCTTATGCAACTGAAATCACAGAGGAACCCCTTTATAAATGCGCCACTGCCGCCCAGCAACCTGTCTACAGTCCTGACGGCACCAAGATCGCTTTCCTTGAAGACCGTACGGAGATTCGCGTGATTGATCCCAAGACTAAGAAAGTCACCACCGCGCTCGACGGCAAGTACAATTATTCATACAGCGATGGCGACGTATCCTTCTCATGGAGCCCTGACAGCAAGTGGCTCCTTACGGATTATATCGGTATCGGAGGTTGGAACAACACCGACATCGCTTTGGTGAAGGCTGACGGTTCGGAGGTGATCGACCTTACAGAAAGCGGTTATTCCAACGGCAATGCCAAATGGGTGCTCGGAGGGAAGGCTATCACATACTATACAGGCAAGTATGGCATGAAGAGTCAAGGTTCCTGGGGCAATCAGGGCGACATCATCATGATGGCGCTTGACGGCGAGGCTTGGGATAATTTCAATGCCACCGAAGAGGAAATCGCCCTGATGGAGAAAGCCGAAAAAGAGAAGAAGGAAAAGGAAGATAAAGCCAAGGATGGCGACAAGAAAAACAAGAAGGGGAAAAAGGATAAGAAAGACAAGAAAGCAGATAAAGACAGCAAGGATGATAAGAGCAAGGATCTTGAATTCGATCTTGCCAACCGCAAGCACCGCATGACGCGCCTGACAGGCAGTTCGTCATCCTTAGGAGACTATTTCATGAACCCGAAAGGCACTAAATTCTATTATATAGCACGCGCCACAGAAGGCGGCTACAACCTGATGGAGCGTGACCTCAAGAAAGGCGACACAAAAGTGCTCATAAAGGGTGTCAGCGGCGGTATAGAGACCGATGCAAAGGGTGAAAACATCTTCCTCATCACCGGTAGCGGCATGAAGAAGATAGACCTCGCAAAGGGTTCTACGGAAAGCATCGAATTCGAAGCTCCCTACGACCGTAAACCGTCGCTTGAGCGTGAATACATCTTCGATCACATGGTGCGTCAGGTGAACGATAAGTTCTATGACAAGAATATCCATGGCATTGATTGGGAAGGGTACGGGAAACATTATCGCGAATTCCTCCCCTATATCAACAACAATACTGATTTCTCAATCCTGATGAGCGAAATCCTCGGTGAACTTAACGCATCGCACACGGGCTCTGGTCACCGTGCAGGTGGAGCGTCACTCCAGACCGCAGAACTCGGAGCCTTCTTCGATCCCGCATATGAGGGTGATGGATTAAAGGTGACGGAAGTTCTTCCCCGTGGACCTCTTGCCGCCAAGAAAGTTGACGTGAAGCCCGGTGATGTAATCCTCTCTATCGACGGCAAGACCATTGAGGCTGGAAAAGATTATTACCCTCTGCTTGAAGGAAAGGGAGGTAAGAAAACGCGCCTTGAAATCAAACGCGCCAACGGCAAGACAGATTTCGCAGAAATCAAACCGATGCAAAGATGGTATATGTCTGATCACCTTTACCAGCGTTGGGTAGAGCACAATCAGGCTGTTGTTGACTCTCTCTCCGGAGGTAAGATTGGATATGTTCACGTTGAAGGAATGGACGGCAGCAGTTTCCAGACTGTCTACGACCAGCTTTTAGGTAAATACCGCAATTGTGATGCAGTGATTGTCGACACCCGTTTCAATGGTGGTGGCTGGCTTCACAACGACATCGCCCTTCTGCTTGGTGGCAAAGAGTATGTACGCTTCATGCCGCGTGGCAAATACATCGGTTCCGAACCCTTCTCGCAGTGGACGAAACCATCGGTGATGCTTGTGAACGAGAGCAACTACAGCGACGCGCACGGCACACCGTTCGTATATCAGACCCTCGGCATAGGTGATGTTGTAGGTGCGCCGATACCCGGCACAATGACAGCAGTATGGTGGGAGACACAGATTGACCCGAGTCTTTATTTCGGCATTCCTCAGGTTACGAGTGTTGACATGAAAGGCAACGTGCTTGAGAATCATCAGCTCAACCCGGACGTGCTCATATACAACAACCCGGGCGACGAGCTCCGTGGCAATGACGCCCAGCTCGCCGGCGCCGTGAAGCACCTCCTCTCCAAAACCGCCGCGAAATAATCCCCTCCGAACATAAACTCCGCTAAATAAATCGCCGCGCAGATTTCCATCCGCGCGGCGATTTATTGTTTACCGCAAATAGATTTATCCGGTTAGAAGCGTTTGCCGTTGACGTTGGCGGGCGGACGGCCCGCTTCGAGCTCGCGTTTCATGAATTCCATGTAGGGGGCGACATGGCGGAAATAGCGTTTATAGCCTGCACAAAGATAATTGAGACCGGGCTCACCGTCAGCGGTGAAGGCAAAACGGTTTTTCGGGCACTCTCCGTTGCACGCGAAAAGATATTCGCAGCTCTTGCATTGTCCGGGCAATTTGGCGTATTTGTCCATGCCAAACTGTTGCTGCCGGTCACTATACATCATCTCCACTAATGTATGCGTGCGTATGTTGCCTAACTTATATTCCGGAAACACAAAATGGTCGCAACTGTAAACATCTCCGTTATATTCCATAACTCCGGCATGACCACAGGTGCGTGCCATCGAGCACACCCCCGGTTGCTCGCCGACCCAGTTGGCAAGCGTGGCGTCAAACAGCTGGATAAAATATTTCCCGACATCCTCCTTCACCCATTCATCGAACAAGGTGACCAGGAATTCACCCCATTGCTCAGGCGACACTGAGAAATCAGCCAAAGGTACTTTCCCGGCATCCATCGGTGAAGCGAGATGACGCCCATCCTTATGGGGATAAAGACGCTCCACAATCGGAGTGAACTGAATATACCGGCATTCTATCTCTTTGAAGAAATTATAGAAATCAAGAGGATAATCCGCATTGAAATCGTTCACCACAGCCAAGGCATTCCATTCCACGCCGTGTTTGTTGAGCAGATTGACACCCTGCATAACCTTGCGGAAAGAAGGCTGTCCCATCTTGTTGCGTCGATATTCATCGTGAAACTCCTGTGGACCATCAATCGACACACCTACGAGCCATCCGTTCTCACGGAAAAACTCACACCACTCATCCGTAAGCAGTGTGCCGTTGGTTTGAATGGAATTGTCGATCTGCATGCCACGCGCATAGCGTTTCTGCAGTTCGACAACACGCTTATAGAACGAGAGAGGACGCATCAACGCTTCCCCTCCGTGCCATGAGAACAGCACCTGGGGCATCGTCTGCGACTCTATGTAATCGCGGATGAAACGCTCCAGCAAGTCATCACTCATGGTGAAACGACCCGCCTTATCTTCATTCCTGTAAAGATTCGCCTTCTCCAGATAATAACAATACTTGCAGTTCAGATTACACATCGAACTTACAGGCTTCGTCATCACGTATAGCGGACGAGCAAAGGGGAGCTGCATTCCACTCATTATTTAGCGTCGGGGTTTACTTCCGCATAGGGAGCATTGCAATCAAGCCTATTCTGATCGTCTCGGTTCTCGACCTCAACCTTGAGTTCAGCCTCGATAGCCTTTATCGCTGTAGCGTCAAGCACAGGGTATGATTCATATTCAGCACGATCTTTCCAATAAACCTCGGTAATCTTAGGTGTCTCAAAATAGGCGAGTGCCTCTCCGGGAAAGAGATTCTCAAGATATCCCTTGATATCAGACTCTACGGCTTCCAGGGGATTGGTATGGTGGAAAGGATCAACATTTGCCACATCCTCAAATTCCACACGATATTTTTTAGAGTCTCCGAAACTTACGATATACAATCTTTTCTTAGCTTCCATAATAGATTTTATTTATGTGGGGACGCATCTTTCATACGTCCCCATGCAAGGATTTTGGGTTATATTACTTCAACATTTTAATTTGCATTATTGTTGCTGACAATCAACAATCATTCATCACTTCTTTTGGCGTTCCAGACAAGAGCCGTCAGAATAACCGATAGAAATGCGGAACCAATCCAGAACCAGTTTACCATTGAGAAATCATAGACCTCTACCCCATTCACCGTTGTCTTGTTGCCTTCAATCAGTATACCGTTCATCACATCCTGCAGACCGGCACCCAGATAGCTGGCGATTCCCACAACACCGAGGGCTGCTCCGGCAGCCGCTTTGGGCGCGATATCCACAGCCATGAGTCCGCCGAGGAAACAGATCAGCACACCGATGCCTAAACCGAAAAGAACCATCGCAGTGACATCAAGCCAGAAGTTCTCACCCGGCACCAACAAGAAGAGACACAGAGCAACAGTATTCATCAATCCTGCCACAAGCGCGGGTACATTTCGCGAACCGTTGAAAATCTTGTCGGAAATAAAACCCGATGCCACGGTGCCTACTATGCCACACACTGAACTTATCGAAATGATAAGACTCGCATCCAGTGTGGTGTAACCTTTTTGAGCCTCTAAATAAAAGACGCCCCAGGAATTGACGGCATAACGGCTGATATACATGAATGCCGAGCCGAGGGCGAGAAGCCAGATCGCAGGATTTCTCAACACAGCTTTCTGCGCCTTATTGAAATCCTCGGTCTCTACCTTCTTTGATTTCTCGGCAGCGGCGGTGTCCTGATTCAGGAGGAACCCCTGGCTCTGCGGCGTGTCACGCATGAAGAGCAGCAACATTCCGAACCCCAAGATACCGATAATGCCGGCTCCTATCATGCCGGAACGCCATCCCGCCCAGCTCACGAGAGCGGCAACAGTGATGAAGGTCACAGCCTCACCGATGTTATGGCTCGCACTCCAGATACCGTAATAAGTGCCGCGGTCCTTGTTGTCATACCATCTGTTGAGTGAGACCACTCCGGCAGGAGCACCCATCGACTGGAACCAGCCGTTAAGACCCCAGAGAATCGCAAACACGATAAACATACTCGAAAAGCCGAGCACAAGATTCACGATAGCGGTAAGCAGAAGTCCGGTAGCCATAAACCTCCGGGCATTACACCGGTCGGCAAGGAAACCGTTAGCCATCTTTCCGACGGCATATACAAAAAAGAGACACGATCCGATGATACCGAGTTCAGTTTCGGTGAAAAGACCATTCTCCACGATTGGCTTACGCACTATGTTCATGCTAAGACGACATACGTAATAAAGCGCATATCCGCAGGTGGCGGAGATGAACGTTGCGAGACGTATGCGGTTGAACCGGTCCTTGGGAGTGGTACTGTCATAATCAGGCGCGGAGATACTGTAGAAATCAATAACGCGCTGAAATATATTTCGTTTCGGCTTTGCCGTTTCAATCATTTCCATATATGTGAGGTTTTAGGCTTTAGGCTTTAGGCATTAGGCTTTAGAACCATTCGGCGAAGCTTCTAACGCCTAAAGCCTAAGACCTAATGCCTTATATTATTAATTACTCGTGAAGATTACGTTTCCGCAAATAATCCAGCACCATTGCGGGGCGATCGGTCTGGATAATATTGCAACCGAGTTTATCAATCAGGAAACCGTATCCATCATTGATATCAACCATGGCGGCATCATCGTCATGACCTCCTGCCATTGTGTCCCACAGGCAGTTGTACCAAATCAAGGCTTTACCCTTCATATCGTCCTTGAGTTGGAACGGCAGTTTATTATTATCTGATGCGTAAAGCAATTCAAATGCGCAAGGGTTGAGAACGGCAAGATGATCTGCGATTTCTTCCTTTGCTGCTTTCTGATCAGCCTTCATCTTTTTCTTCGAAACTTCTTTAAGTTCTGTGTATTTCCCATCGCGGATTCTTTTGTATGCCTTCTGGTCGTCAAGATGCACAATTGGCATATACAGTATCTCGTTGAGATAATCGCCATAAAGTTCTTTAACTTCGGCAGCCGGTTTGCGACCCTTCATGATGAGCTGACGTTCCGTGCCTGTCTTTTTCGCAAGCTCATGCACAAGGTCAAAATAACGGTCCGCCTTATCAAGGTTAAGCATCACGCGTCCCTTGGCGAGATTGAGCACTTCTTCAAGAGTCGGCACTTTGTGGCGCGTATATATACCGGCACCGTTTTTCAGTCTCAGATCTTTTATATCGGCATAATTGGTTTCCGAGATTTTTCCCTTGCCGGTTGTGGTCCGGTCAAGTTTTGGGTCGTGCATGATTATCAGCACGCTGTCTTTGGTCAGCTGGAGATCCACCTCCACAATATCAACCCCCATTTCTATCACGCTGTTGATGGCAGGGAGTGAATTTTCGGGCCAGTTGCGCCAGTCGGCGCGGTGGGAGGCGACAAACACCTTCGAGGTGTCGCGTGACAGAAGTCTTTCACGGATCTCTTCAGATCTTGTTTTCGATAACATCGGCAGGCAGCAAAGCAACAGGATGCCGATTGACAGAATTTTTTTCATGATGTATAGGTTAGTTGTATAAGTAAGTGTTGGAAATTAGCTTATATTAAATTTTAGGAGATTTTGAGATGATTTCTTGATTTCGAAGAAGGTGCATAACGGGTTATGTGACTGATAAGAAGTCAAGAAAGCATCCAAAAGATTCAAAATTTAAATAAACAAAACAATTAATTATTATAAACTAATTTTCAATACTTACTTATAGGTTTTGGTATTATATCAAACCAATTTCGTTTTGTGTCGCAAATATACTAAATTACTTTCGTTTTTGAAAATATAATACAACAAACATCAGGCAGGCGACCAACGACATGTATCACGACATGTATCACCAATAGGAAGAGATGTTGTATCTGAGTGTACAAACCCACGAGAACCGGATACGGATCGGCTCTCCAATTACATTATTTACTACTAACCATTCTGTCTCTCAAGGCATCCCGTTAATATTTTTAACAAAAAAACGTAAAAATGACCTATAGATTTTCTTTTGAAATGCGACTTATATATAGAGAGGGTAAACAAACGCCCTCTTAAAAGCCAACTAATCCAACCTTAATAATGGCATTTATAACTCGAAATATAATTACATTCTACATTCCATCTGTTATATTGGCATTTATGACGGTTGCGAGTACATGTTTCATATCATACTCATATATAGACGCAAACACATTCCCCAAATGGATTGTGTTTGCATATGGCACTTGTTTAATGCTAATATTTTCCTCTATTATTAGTATAATTAGCATTAAAGAAAAAAGGCATCTGAAGTCCACCAATTTAAATTATTACTCAGCAACTCTTATCGGATTACTAATCTTTACTTATTTGTATATACATTCCCAAACTCAAGAGGATTTTAAAGTATTCTTATGTTTTTGCTTATTCAGCTTGACATGTTTTTATTTCAAAAACTATATACCAACACTTAACCTCGTGGCCTTTTCATTGATTATTTGTGGGTTTGTCTCATCTGTTTTTGCAATCATTCAAATTTTAAAGAAAGAAGAAATTACAGGATGCTACGATAATGTTGTGGGCTTCACTTTAACTATTGTGCTCGCATCGTTGTCTATAATTCATATTTTAAAATCTAAATATGGCAAAAATCCAGTATCACGTACAATTTTTAAAGTATTATTAATAATTTTCCTCATATTGCTCTTAGCATCTAAATCCCGCACAGGATTGTTATCATTGTGTGTTGGAAGTTGCATACTCATTAACAAGGGTTTCCCATTTATTCATAAAAGAATCAATGTCATTATTTCTTGTGTTGTTGTCTTAATTGTATCTATTTCTGTATTTAATATCACCAAAAAGGATTCAACACATGGCAGATGGTTCATATTGAACACCTCATTGTCATTACTTGACTCACCCACAAAAATAGTATTTGGTTATGGTGAAGACGGATTCAAAGAAAATTATATGATGCGGCAAGCCCAAAGACTAATGGAAGAATCTGTCGAAACACAACAGCGTGCATCGAATATTATACACCCACTAAATGAATTTCTGTTATTGACTATTAAATATGGAATTATTTCATTTATTATATCAATATTTGCACTATTATATTTTTTCAAAAGTAAGTATTATAACTTATATTCCAAAGCATTAGTTATATCAATAATTGTTTTCTCTCTTTTCTCATACCCATTTAAATATCCTATAACTTGGATTATTATAGCAATGGCAGCAACATCATATGACAAACATAAAATTACTATAGCAAAAAACAATAGATTATTCCAAATTTTGGAAAGAATCAAAATTTATGGTTCTTCTTTAATATTATTGTTCTCGTGCTTTGCATTGTTGTATCTTGCTTTGGATTTAGATACAAATATGAGAAAATGGAGATTAGCATATGAAAATACTATATTAGGGAACAAAGTGTTGTCCTTAAAGATGTACAAAGAAATATCTCAGAAAGTCCAATCTCCTGAATTTACTTATAATTATGCATCATACCTCTATAACATAGGAGAGTATGCAGATGCCGATGCACTTCTCAAAAAAGTGACTTTGAGGGATTACGAAACAACCATCCTATTGGGCAGAATCAAAGATGCCATCTGTTCAGATTCTGAAGCGATAGAACAATTCAAGTTGGCACATGACATGTGCCCCAATCGATTTATTCCCTTATTTGAGATTTATAAAATTCATAAAAGAAACAATAATAAACCGATGCAAAAAAGATACGCAACGCTATTATTATCAAAAAGCATTAAAATTCCATCTACTCAAATTGACGAAATATTAAAAACTATAAAAAATGATCAAATCAATAATTATGAATAAGTTTTATTTTTTACTTTGCTTTCTGCTCTTACCACTAATATTAATGGCGTGTAACCAGAAAAGAACAAATAATTCTGATTCCCGACTGAATAATAGTGAGTACAGTTGCAATAATGACTCATCATTATCTGTAGAACCGGAAAATTTATCACTTGGTATTATCAATCCAGAAAATACGCATGTGGAACCATTCATTTTCACAATATCAAACAATACAAATAATCTAATGTTTATCAATTCCATAGATGTTTCATGCAACTGTGTAAAAGTTATTAAATTCCCTCAAACTCTAAAAGCGGGGGAATCAGGACAAATAACAGGAGAAATTAATTTAAAGAATCAGTCAGGACATTTGCGTAAGAGCATATTCGTCACTTATAATGACAGTTCTCTTCGATTATTGAAGATTACTGCAGATATCAAAAAATAAACTTATTGAAAATGAAGGAGCTTTCTAAATATACTTGGCGGATATGGGGTATAATTTTTATTATATCATCACTGTCTAAAGCCATTGATGTTTTTGCATTCTCCGCAAAAATTGAAGAATATACACTCGCATTGGGACTAAACATTCCCCCATCAGTCTGTTGCATTGGAGCTGCCATGGTTATAAGTTTAGAGTTATTTATCGGAATTTTTATCTTGAATGGAGTATTTAGTAAGTATACATATTTTGCTTCAGTGATTGTTATTTTGTTTTTTACAATCTTAACCTTTATAGTAACTATTAATGACAGTATCACTGATTGCGGGTGCTTTGGCAATCTTGCCTTAATGTCTCCTAAAACTTCTTTAATTAAAAATCTGATATTGTGTCTTGTAGCGTTATCTGCATACCCTCTATCAAAGGTTGAGCAACATTTTAATTCTTTGAGACTCCGAAACCAGATAATAACAATAATTATATTTGGCACACTGATAACAATTAACCAACCATTGATTGATACTTCATTTTATTCCTTGAACTCAGATTTAGTCATAAATAAGAATTCGACATATTCTTTAGATATTGATTTTATTCCAAACAAGCCAACCAATATAAACAAGATTGGAATTGTTCGAAATTTCAATAATATTGATTCTTCATATCTATTCAAACTTGTTGAAATATTATCTAAAGATAAATCCAAACCTTTAATCCTTACATCCTCCATACCCGCCGAGGTAAATGACAATATAAGTGCTACGGCTATTATGGGATATGTGGATAATCAGACACTTTCAAAGCTAATTTCATCCAATATTGGAATTATTGATTTGGAAGACGACATCATTGTAAACAAATGGCAATTAGATAATTTAGGTATACAAGAATCTTTACTTAACAATAATGTTCCAAAATATATTTTAAGAATTTTACTTATTACCTCTTGGATGTCTGTTTGCTTGATGGTGATAGTATCTATTATAAGATCAATACAAAACGTGTATGCCGAAAAACGTTCAAAGAGTAGGCTAATAAATAATCAGTTAATATGAAATTTAAATTAATTTCAATGGCAGTACTATTGGCGGGATTGGTTTCCTGTGGAAACTCAGAGCCAAAGTACAGTTGTGATGAATCTGTGGATACGTGGGTCAAAGAACACATCACAGAAGTACGGAAGATGACTCGTTCAAGTTGGCTTGAATCTGATGAAAAGTTCAGTATTCCCATGTACAGAGCTTTTACTGCGGAACAGCGTATAAATTTTTGGCGCGGGAAGTTCCAAGAAATAAAGGAACTGTCATGGTCTGAACCGGAACTTGTGCACATCAATGAGCTTGAATCGTTTTTCGAAAAGCATCTGGATTTGTTTGAAACAAATAAACCTTCAGACAATCAATTGGATGAGGTTGAAATTTTCATGCATAAATGGAAAGCTGCTGCGATAGAAAAATTAGGATGGACAGATCAAATAATATATGCTTTAGCCGCTTGCGGGGAGAAGGTATTGGATACAAATGGCAATTTAAAACCTATGAGATCAAATATCTCAAGTAGCGTTCTTTTAACGAGTTCTGAGAATTGCAACTGCAACATAGACAGCTGGTTCACATGTAGTCACCAAGTGGCCTGCGACAATGCCAATTGTTCAGAAACGGGTTCGGGATGTGGCTTTTTCTTAGCCTATGAATGCAACGGCAGATGTGAGGAGCCATAAAAGACAAAATTGTTATGAGAAATTTAACAAAAGCTAAAGCATTCTGGATAACATGCGTGTTCTCAGTATTGTTATTCATGATCACATGTTGGTCAGCTGCATTCGGTAATTCAGCTCCTTATTGGGTTGAAAGTTCAGGATTTTTCCTCCTTACATATCTATGTATTGATGAATTTTCAAAAAGAATTCAAAATCTAAATCCATGGTCAATAGGATTTGCAGCAATACTCGGACAGTTGCTCCTCCATGTTCCCATGCGGGCAACTGACTTCTACGGTTCGTTGGGTTCCTTAATGGTAGTCGTATCTTGTATAATCGCAATATTGCTTGCCGTTATATGCTGGAAAGACAAAAGACCCTATTCGTTCATTCTCTCATATATCGTATGGGCTCTATTCAATTGCTTTGTGCCTGAAATGTGGAGTGGCTACGTCTTATCAATATAATTCAACAAAACACGCCTAACAAGATCAGCTATCTGAAGTTAACTGACAGGTTTTCCTAATCTGTCAGTTAGCTTCTTACTATTTTTCTTAAGAAAACATAATAGTCATTAATCGCGCCATGTCTTCAAGTAATGCATATTGCAGAAAAAGTATATTTTTTTGTCTTCTATTGCTTTCCATATCATTCGGATGTGTCCCCACCCGCGAGGATTCAGCGGAAATTGCCATCAGTCAAGCGAAAGACAATGCTCCCGCGATTCGCAAAGTTCTGACGCATTATGATGATCGGCGAAACGAAGCAGCCGAATATCTGGTGAAAGCCATGATTGGAAGATATGGCATTTCGGGAGAGGGACTGGATTCAATTGAAAGTCTTTTCAAAGAATTGCCTGTCAACGGAATCTGGAATTTTGATTCCGTAAGGCTTGTCAGAGGAAAGATGTACGAATCCATGCCCCGACATCGCATTAACGATCTTGAAACCGTTTCCGCAGAATACCTAATCGGGAACATCGATGATGCGTGGCGCATGAAGGAAGTCCGAAATTGGAACAAAGATCTTGGCATGGAGCAATTCTGCGAGCTGTTGCTTCCCTACAAATCTGGTGATGAAGCTCTCTCAGACTGGCGACAGGCATACCGCTCGCATTATGATTCCATAGCGAACAGCGTGAACAAGGCAAGGAATTCCGTGGAAGCAGCAGCCATCGTTTCAAATGCAATAGGTGAGGTTCATTACAACAATGACCTTGGCATCCCTCACCGACGGGCTTTGAGCCTTCTGGAAGCTCCCGTGGGATCCTGCCGCGATGACTGCGATCGCACAATGTATGCCATGAGGGCGTTCGGTGTGCCTGTCGCGACAGACGAACTTATCGCATCTCCGGATAACGGGACTGCCCATCAATGGAATGTGGTTTACGACAATATCGACGGAATCTACCGTACCTTCGACAACAACCGCTTCCCTCCCACCCGTGATAGCATCCACGACGATTTCCGCCGCAAGGGGAAGGTTTACCGTTATACATCCTCCATTAACGCTGACCGCCTTGATAGATTCAAGGGAATTGACAATCCTCCAGCCGAACTCATGAATCCGAGACATAAGGATGTGACAGCAGAATATTTCGGACATAACGAGGTGGCAGTTCCCGTACACGCAACAGGGCGTCCGATATATCTCGGGATATTCATGCCGGAAGGCTACAAGCCTATTGATATTGCGGAGCGCAGGGGCAGGAAAGCTATATTCCGCGATATTGAACCGGAGGTGATATATTTTCCTATCATACCGAACGGGAATGACAGTCCAGGGTTTACTGTCTGCGGAATGCCGTTTATGGTCAAAAGGGATGGCAGGCTGCATTCGTTCATACCGCGTTGTGACAAGCTGAACAAGATGGTTCTGAAAAGAAAGACCGCCGTGTGGTTCCACCAGAAAGAAAGGTTCGCATATATGGTGGGATGCAGGATGCAGCTGGGACATTCTGAGTCCGGCCCATGGCGTGACATCGACAGCATCGGCACTCCCCCCGCAAGCAATTACTACCGCATTCCACTGAACGATTATGACGGTGAGAAATATTTCAGGTTCCTTGCGTCAAGACGGCAAAGATGCCAGCTGGCGGAGATAATCGCATCCACGGATTCACTTGCGATAAACAGGCTGCAGCTGACTCTCATGACTGACGAGCCTGCCATTGACAGGAACATTCTTATTGACGGTGACATTCTCGGTTGGGTGAAATACAACAAATATCACAAGCCATTGATCTTCCGGATTGATTCTGAGGAAAGACCTGATAATCTGTTTGTCGTACCAAGGAACGACGACAACTTCGTAGTACCGGGAGAGGAGTACGAGCTGATGTGCTTCGATGAAGAAGGATGGCAATCGCTTGGAAGGAAGGTATCGAAAGGATTTTCCATAGAATTCGAGGCGCCGGATAATGCAGTGCTGTGGCTTCGCAATCTAACAAAAGGAAAAGAGGAACAAGTCTTTATGTGGCATAACGGCAAACAACTTTTCAATACCAATCTAAAGGGATTTGAAGACTGATGAGAAAGCAAGAAAGTATTCAAAATTTAAATAAGCACAGCATTTACTTATGATAAAATAATTTCAATACTTACTTAGAAACTGTTTAAATTTATTCCGAAAATCTTATTATGAAGATTCTTTCGGAAGTATGACAAAGAACAAAACTGCAAGTAAAATACCTACCAATCCTGCCGACAAACACAATATTCCATAGGACTTATAACCTTTTATCAATCCCATCACCCCCAACACAATCAAAAACAAAATTGCAACCCCGCAATTGATATATCGCCAAATAAATCCGTCCGGATTATTGCTACCATATACTATTCTATTTAAAACAAATGACACAAGTATTAACACAACAGTTATTCTCGTATATATCGACTTTGAAAATTGAGGATAGATCATAGTGAAAATATAATAAATATAATTAGGGGATATACATATATACAAATTCTATATCGATATGGTTTAATCAATAGAGTGTTCAGTTTCATGTTTCATTTTCAAATCAAGACTCTAAATTCCGATTTACCGAACAGAGTTCGGCAAGGTGAAAGGTTATAGGGAATAGGTTAAAGGAGAATTGGCACGCCTCAACAATTAGAGTCAACTTAATATTTAGGCACCAAGGGCAAAGTTTGATTCAAATTGTCACGAAAATATTAACACAGAGACACAGAGTAACAGAGGTTTAGCTAAAAATCATGCTGAAATTTTCAGGCACAGAGGGTCGTAAACGACCTGACGGAGACACAGAGATTGAGTCGGAAATGTGAAATGATTAATTCGCAATAGGCTGATGATATGTGGCACTCTAACTTTGTGCCTCTGTCAGCATCGCCAGATGCCTCTGCGCCTTCCAATTAAACATTCAACATTTCACATTGAACATTAATTAAACCCTCTGCACCTCTGAGTCTCTGTGTTTAAATTATTGTGTCAAAGTATTTTAAGCTGCCATATCTAAAGCTTTTAATCTTTGCGCCTTCGCGTTTTAATTTTTGATAGTGCAATGATGGAGACAAGCTGCGAGGCTGCAGTTGCGAGCAACAGCAGCTACGATCTGAGGGAGGGATCTGGAACTGAGCACCCTGATAATTTGTAATCTTTAAATTGATTTATACGGATTGAAAAGAATTTATTAACTTTACATCCATATGAAAGATGGAGAGGCATATATCACCGGGACGCTGAAGGAGGAAATTCGGAGCATACTGACTGCGTCGGGAGCTTGCGCTGTAGGCTTTGCAAAAGCCGGACCCGTGGATTCTTCGGAATGGGATAGATTCGGCGATTGGCTCTCGCGCGGTGACAATGCGGGTATGGAATATATGCGCAATTATCCTGAGCTGCGCCGCGATCCTCGCCTTCTACTTGAAGGCGCCAAAACAGTGATTTCCCTCGCATTCTCCTATAATCCGGCAAAGTGGAGACACAAGGATTCGGGCACCATTGCCGCTTATGCCTATGGCAAGGACTATCATAAGGAACTCCGGCGACTCCTCAAACCGGCTGTCAGAGAGATTTCCGGTAAATTCCCGGAAGCGCATTTCCGCATCTGCGTGGATTCCGCACCGATTCTCGAACGATACTGGGCTCAGAAAGCCGGTATCGGCATAAAAGGTGACAACGGTGCGTTGATAATCCCGGGATTCGGAAGCTTCATCTTTCTTGTGGAAATAATCACCGACCTTGGAATCACTCCTGACGCCCCTGCCTCGGGTGATTGCGGACATTGCGGAGCATGTCGCTGCGCGTGCCCCGGCAATGCCATCGGGGAAAACGGAGCGATAGATTGCCGCCGTTGCATATCATACCTCACTATCGAACATCGTGGAGAGTGGACTCTTCCTGAATCAATAGCGACAATGCATACCCCCGAAGGTTACAACACCATCTACGGCTGCGACATCTGTCTGCGGGTGTGCCCTCACAACCGCGGAGTGTCCCCCTCACCAATTCAGGCATTCCGTCCTTCCGAGAAAATGCTCTCAATCACAGCCGCTGACATCCTGAAACTTAAGGATGAAGAAGATTTGCGCTCGCTGCTGCCATCTTCACCCATGAACCGCGCCGGAATCGAAGGTTTACTCCGCAATGTCGGCTTCTCCCGCAGTTTCGGAATTGAGGAAAGCTCTCGGAACCGGTAACAATCGTTTGGCTCGATTGAAATTCTGGTTATCCGGAAATGTGGAAGCATCTTTACCGGCATCGGGAACTGCTACTTTCGCAACAGCATCCTGCACGGGTTTGCCCATGCCGTGAGCCATAATATAGGGAGATCCCATAAGATCCATATATTGCTGATCCACCACCCAGCCTCCTTTATCCCCGAAAGATTCCGCCTCTATCCATATCCCGGGGTACACACTTTCCGACGTAGCGGATCCCTTTGCCGCCAGAGTCGATAGCAAGACCACCAACAGCGCAATTGTATTAATCTTTATTCTCATAATGTTTTCACTTTCTGCCACAAAGATACACCTGCATTAATGCTTTTCCATCATCCGTCGCGAAAAAAATTAACGGTAACGTTCCCGTTGAGAACTGCAGGCGTAGTTGTAGTTGCTTGCAAGCCGGAGCCCTGCACCCACAAGCAGCTACGACTCGATGCTAACGTTAGAGTCATGCCAATTCTTCCTTTTTTTCCCTTCACAAAGTTGCTTCTTCCCTTAATAAGAAAAATATATGTAGGATTTATTTTTCTTACATGTTTATTTTTATTAATTTTGAGGTATTAAGTATGACTCGCAAATTAGTTAATGCATATTTTTAGCGGATTTTCGAGGGATTTATGTGAGTTCAGGAAGGAGCAATGCGGGCATTGTGACTGACCGAAATCGCTTAAATCACCGGAAAGACGCAAAAAGATGCGTTGACTAATCAATACATTAAATAATTTCGATGTCATACTTATTTTTAATAACTTCTAAAACTAAATCTAATGAAACGAATCCTGACATTTGCTATTACAGCATTATTATTAGGTGCCGCAGCTGCAATCGCTGCAAAACCTATCAAAATCCCTCTCTGGGAAAATGGCGCACCCACCAAGAACGGGCATGAAAACGTACAGGAAACATGGAAGGGACCCAAAGTCTACGAAACTTCCGTTCCTGAATTATGGATCTATCCTGCCAAGAAACCCACGGGACAGGCTATAGTTTGCGCCCCCGGTGGCGGTTACAAGTATCTTTCCACCGAAAATGAAGGCACACTATTTGCCGACTGGATGAACACGCAGGGAATAACATTCGCCATACTTAAATACCGCGTACCTAACACTAACTCGGAAGTGCCACTTGAAGATGGTCGTCGCGCGATGCAGATCATGCGTGAAAAGGCAACCGAGTACGGCTATAATCCGAATGAAGTCGGCATCATGGGATGTTCCGCAGGAGGTCATTTCGCCGCAATGCTCGCCACGATGTATGGAGAAGATCAGTATCGACCCGATTTCGAAATCCTCCTCTACCCTGTGATTTCCATGACCGACATCACCCACAAAGGCACACGCGAGCATCTGATCGGCGAAAAACCGACCAAGGCACAAATCGAAAAATATAGTCTTGAAAACAGGGTTACACCACAGACTCCGCCGGCATTTATTGTTCTTGCCACGGATGACAAAGTTGTGGATCCCCTCAACTCACTACATTACGTTGAGGCTCTTCAGAAAAACAAAGTGCCCTACTCCCTCCACATCTATCCGGATGGAGGTCATGGCTTCGGTTTCCGCGACACCAACCCCTACAAAGCCCAATGGAGCGGCGAACTCGAACGTTGGCTCCGCTCCATAAGGAAATAAGAAGAATTATTTCTTTTCCTGGTCTTTGAGGAGATCGCGGATTTCGGTGAGGAGTTTTTCTTCAGCAGTAGGTTCAGGGGCGGGAGCAGGCGCTGCTTCTGCCTCTTTCTCTTTTTTCATGAATTTCATCACCACGCGGAGCGCAACGAAAATACTGAGAGCGATGATTAGGAAATCAACGATGTTCTGGATAAAAAGACCATAGTTGATCGCAACTTCCTCCACAGCTGCCACACCATCGGCTGCGTCACGCCCCTCTGTGATCACATACTTGAGATTCTTATAACCGTCTCCACCGGTTACGAGTGACATCACAGGCATGATTATATCGTTAACCAAAGAGGAAACGATCTTACCAAACGCGCCACCGACGATAACACCGACAGCCATGTCTATTATGTTGCCCTTCATGGCAAACTCCTTAAAGTCGTGAATAAACTTTCCCATTTTAATTTAAATTTGTATATTAATATTAAAAATAATTATTAATCAAGTTTTTAACTTGCAAATGTTGTTATAACAAGTGAGAAATAATTCTCGCTGGCAACGTCCCTTTGAAAAAGAACGGACGTTTGCTGTTGGCATAAATCTGAATTTTAGACAACATTAAAGTGTCAAAGGTTCAAAAAAGTGTTAAAATACATCGCAAAAATGCGAATTTTTTGTTAATTTTGCAACTATAAATGGTGAAATAGAGCGAGAGCGCTCTAAATGAAGCAATTTTGAATAAGTTGCGGATTTATATACAGCTTAAGGTAATAAATATTAAAAACCAAATAAATTTACCCAAAATAAACAAAATTAAAAAATGACAAAGATTGGTATCAACGGCTTTGGCCGTATCGGACGTTTCGTATTCCGTGCTTCCACCAAGAGAAGTGACATCGAGGTTGTTGCCATCAACGACCTTCTTCCTGTAGATTACATGGCATACATGTTGAAGTATGACACAATGCACGGTCGTTTCGACGGCACTGTAGATTACGATCTCGAGAAGAGCCTTCTCATCGTAAACGGCAAAGAGATCCGCGTTACAGCATGCCGCGACCCGAAAGAGATCAACTGGGGTGCAGTTGAGGCTGAATACGTTGTTGAGTCAACAGGTCTCTTCCTCACAGAGGAGAAAGCTCAGGCTCACATCGAGGCTGGTGCAAAATATGTTGTAATGTCAGCTCCTTCAAAAGACGCTACTCCTATGTTCGTTGTAGGTGTTAACGAGAACACTTACGCTGGTCAGAAGTTCGTTTCCAACGCTTCTTGCACAACCAACTGTCTTGCTCCTATCGCCAAAGTTCTCCACGAGAAATTTGGTATCAAGGAAGGTCTTATGACAACCGTTCACTCTACAACAGCTACTCAGAAGACTGTTGACGGTCCTTCAATGAAAGACTGGCGTGGTGGTCGTGCCGCTTCAGGCAACATCATCCCCTCTTCAACAGGTGCTGCTAAAGCTGTAGGTAAAGTTATCCCCGAGCTCAACGGCAAGCTTACAGGTATCTCCATGCGTGTCCCCACTCTTGATGTTTCTGTAGTTGACCTTACAGTTAATCTTGAGAAACCCGCTACAAAAGAGGCTATCTGCGCTGCTATGAAAGAGGCTGCAGAGGGCGAGCTCAAAGGTGTTCTCGGTTACACAGAGGATGCTGTTGTAAGCTCTGACTTCCTCGGCTGCCCGCTCACTTCTATCTTCGATGCTAACGCCGGCGTTTACTTGACTGACAACTTCGTTAAAGTAATCTCCTGGTATGACAACGAGATCGGTTACTCTAACAAGGTTCTCGACCTCATCGCACACATGAAGAAAGTTAACGGTTAATAAACGTTATCATACTAAATAAAAAGAGCCGGAAAATTTCCGACTCTTTTTATTTTATATTCACTTAAAACTTACAACGTGTCTGAGCTCATCGGCACTCCTCAATTAGGAAGTCATCAATGTTGCGCGTCTGGGTACTGAAGTTGACAGCAATCTTGATAACACGCTTGTCTGAATGCCGATATTTCAGGGCATAGCCTCGCTCGTTGATTTGGGTCATCGCAACAAGAGCAGTCTTATTGACTTTATATTCGAAAATGTAGACATACTGATCAGTTTCTGCCATCATATCAATGCTTCCGCGTGGAGTATGGTCTTCAATGCGTGTATTCATTCCCATTAATCTTGAGATACAATATATTACATCGCGAACCGATTTTTCAATACGCTTAGTATCAAAAAAATCATACTGAGCCTCATCGAAGAACTGTATGAGGAAATCAACGAAAGCCTCGGGTTTGCCCAAAATAAGAGATGCCTGAAGTTCGCTAACAGATCTGGCTACTGTATCGTCTCCGTTCTCAGAGGAGAGTCCTATATAGTAAGGGAGAATGCCTTGATATATCCCTTCTGCCACTTCCTGGTTTGGTATACCGACAGTGAATCTCGACAACTGATGGTCATATTTTTTTATTGTCAGGTATCCTGTTTGGAGAAGGAAGCCTGTCAGGCTATCCGAGCGTACCACATCAAGGCTCTCAAGCTGTCGTGGTGTGATAAACGAATCGGCAAGTTGCTCAGGACTGATACGCGAAGTGGCTATGCGGCGCATCAGGGATGTGGGCGTACCGGATGTGTACCAGAAAGAACCCAGCCTACGACTCTCAAATGCGTTCATCAGGCTGAAGGGGTTATAAATGTTCTCACCCTCTTCAGCAAAGTGATAACCATCATAGCGTTTTTTCAGTTCTTCCAGCAGTCTATCTTCAGAGATATCTTTATGTTGGCTCCATTCTCTAACCGACGGCAAGAAATATTTTGTCAGTTCCATTTCAGTGATGCCACATATCGATGCATACTTATCGGAGTATGTTATGTCACTGATATTATTCAGTCCGCTAAATACATTAATTTGACCGATATGTCCAACCCCCGTCAAAAGTACGAAACGAATATTTGCATCATTAGCCTTCATCGCTCCATAGAAGGCACGTAAAAGCGAGCGGTTCTGTTCTTCAAGTTCTTTGTTTCCGATCCCATCCAAAACAGGTTTGTCGTATTCGTCAATTAATATTACCACACGTTTACCCGTGGCACTATATGCTTGTCGGATGACGTTGTCAAACCTATTAGACGGTGCCATACGCACGCCCGAAATGCCATACAATCTTTCCCACTCATTGAGCACTGTATCAAGCTTTTCTTCAAGCATACCCTCCGAATCATATGACATCGACATGAAATCAAGATGCATAACAGGGTATGTATCCCATGGCTCGGGAATCAGATGATCTACTGCCAGACCTTTGAATAGTTCTCTATTGCCAAGAAAAAACTCTTCGAGTGTAGAAATCAACAGACTCTTGCCAAACCGTCTCGGTCTGCTGAGAAAATAATACGAACCTTTGAGCAAGTCAGGGATGAAGCCGGTCTTATCTACGTATAATTTACCGGCTTTCCTTATTTTTGCGAACGATGATTCGCCCAGCGGGTATGTCACTTGTCCGCTCATGGTCATAATGGTTTACAATTTTAAACAAAGATAAGACAAATAATTTTAAAAGTAAAAAAGATATAGAAATAATTTTATAGAGTGGCAAGTTTTATGTTACTTTGTAATTAGATTATTCAACTTATCGTTTACGAAATGTTGACGTTTATAAGTTTATTTGCGCAATGCGCAGTTTATAAGATTATGACCATGAAGAAATTCGGAGTAAGAGCCTGCGCTTTGGCTCTTATTGTAACAGTAGCTTTCTCAGGTGCTGCCAAAAACAACGAGCCTTTCTGGCTCGGAGGTGACATTTCCGGAATGACTGCCGATGAGGCACGCGGCAGATTCGTGATGAATCGCGACAGCGTTCGTGTGGAAACCACCCAACTAATGAAAGACTACGGAATGAATGCCACACGTCTTCGCGTGTGGGTGAACCCGAAAGACGGTTTCTGCTCCCCCGAAGATGTGCTGAAGATGGCAAAACGTTCGCAAGATTTAGGTATGGCGGTGATGATTGATTTCCATTATTCCGACTGGTGGGCAGATCCCGGGAAGCAGAATCCTCCCAAAGAATGGCTTGGAATGACCCTCGAACAGACTGAAAAGGCTCTTGCCGACCATACCCGAACGACTCTTGAACTCCTTAAAAAGAACGGCATAGATGTGAAATGGGTACAGGTTGGTAACGAAACAACCCACGGCTTCTTGTGGCCTATGGGTCGTTTTGAGGAAAATCCTGAGAATTATGCCGCGTTGACAAAGGCTGGCGTGAAGGCTGTGCGCGAAGTTTATCCAGATGCCGAGGTCATCATACATCTTGACAACGGATTTGATCAGGCGCTATATGATCGCGTGTTTGATTCATTAAAAGCAAACGGTGTGGAATGGGACACAATAGGAATGAGTGTTTATCCTTACTGGGCAATGGAAGCCGGACTGGAGAAGAGCGACATCATGACCTTAGTGGATACCATCGCCAACATTCGCCATCTCAAAAAGAAATATGGCACAGATGTGATGATTGTTGAAACGGGTGTCGACGGTCGCAATCCAGAATCCGGAAAGGAGTTCATCTCAGCTTTGATCAAGGCTTCCAAAGACTTTACCGACGGAGCTTGCACCGGAGTGTTCTACTGGGCACCCGAATGGAACGCTGAAGATGACTATCGTCTCGGAGCATTTTCCCGCAACATACCTACCATCATAATGGACGCCTTTAAGGAAGCCGCTTCGTCTGCTCGTTAAGTAATGAACTGATATCGAAAGTGCCTTTGGCGCGTATAACGCTTAGATCTCCCGGCTCATCAGCGACAATCATTATGTCTTTGAGTTTGTTACTCTTTTCATCTACGCGACCATAGATGAATGTAGCTTCCTTTCCCTCATGCACTTCCAGAATAAGCTCACTGCGGTCGCTGTCGATGGCATCTTTCACACAGCTCATCACTTCTTTTCTTCCACGGTTTCCTTCGCAGTCGACAATGGTCATGCTTTTGAAACCCTTCAGTATCTTTCCGGCATCCTTGTCGCCCATTGAGGCAATAGGACCGAGCATCCATCCTACACCCTGCGGAATGTGCAGCACATCGATATTATCGTAATCGTCGAGGGCTGAGAATTCTCTCGAGCTTCCGCAGGAAGCGCACACCATCATCCACAATAAGGATATGAGGACTGAATATACACCTGTTTTCATATCCTTATTTCTTATATTGGTTCGTAAGCGCCTGAACATCGATCTCTCCTCGGATGTAGACTATCGTATATTCATTGGGCTCGCTGGCTTCGATAAGGATATCGCGCATCACATTCCCGCTTAATACCTTACCGGCATAGATGTTAACATCATCCCCGCTATCCTGCGCGTTGAGGAATAACTCCATATTAAGTTTTTTCATTTTCTCGGCAACATCCTTTTTGACAATAGCGATTGCCCGTGGAGATGTTGCACTTACAATCTCCATTCCTTCTGGATTTTTTACACATTTCTGAATCTCTTTCATGTCGGAATCATCTCCTCCCATTGAAAGACCGAGACGCATCGCCGCCTTGGAGATATACACTGTTGAAATATCCTTGTTGTCGGGATAGTTATTGAATACCCGGCTCTGAGACATCGCTGTCAGCGATATCGAGAATGCCATAATGGCACAAACCATAAATCTTAAAGCTTTCATAATATTTTATTTTAATTTATCCTGAATTGTTGAATAGATGTTTCTCAGACTCTCATCGGTTGATTCGAGGCGATCGGAAGCATACGCCATCTGTTCTCCGGCACGGGCAAGAGCCTTCATTCCCGCTTCAAATGCCAACTGTTCCTCCTCTGTCAGTTCGGGGATGGTTTCGGAAGAGATCGCAGCCTTGGCAACCGCCCGACGCGGCTGAGATTTTATGCCTTTCCCGATTGAATTATTTTTCCGAGTGGAACTATCAACATCCTCCGCAACTTCTTTACCCTCCAGCTCAGCAACGGGCTCCGATAAGTCTATATTCGTGTCAACAGTATGGCTATAGAAGGAAGAAGCCAATTTATTCGGAGCGTGGACAGTATCTGTCTTGACACCGGTAGAGAAAGGAGCAAGCACAACAAACGCAATAACCGCCGCGGCTGCCGCAAAAGAGGCAATTGAGATCCAGGAAAAGCGTTTGCGGCGTAAAGAGGCGCCGGCAACGGTCCTTGTAATCGGCGCATTATCAACCGCCTCCATGATCTTTTCCTGAAGATCTGCAGGAGGCATAGCATATTTCGAAGGATCGCTCAAGGCTGCAAACATCCGGCGGTCAGCCTCCATAGCTTGCGGAATATTTTCTCCGGAATTGAAAAATTCAGAGAGGATATCATCTTCTTCCTGAGAAGAAGTGCCTTCATAGAATTTTTCAAGAAGGTCCTTTATATATTTTACATCCATATCCATTGCAATAATTATTTAGTAAAAAATGAACGGAGTCTGCGTCTGCCGCGACTGAGGATCTGTCGCGCATTTGCGGGTGTGACTCCCAACACTTCCGCTATGTCGTCAGCCGAACTGCCTGCATAAGCACTCATTTCAACTGCCTTTCGTTCTTTCTCCGGCAGGCATTGGAGCGTTGCCGTCACCTCATTTAGTTCCAAAGCCTCTTCCACTCCGCTCTTTTCGGAAGAAATCTCTCGCGTTGAATCAAGAGAGACTTTTCTGGAAGATCTTGTAGTTTCCGTGATACATATATTGCGTATCGCCGAGAGACAGTAAGCCATTGGAGCCTCCGGAAATACACCCTTGCATATATTCTCCCAGATGCGTAGCATCGCGGTCTGCACTGCATCGGCGGCATCCTCCGGCGAACCGGTGATTGCCATAGCCGCCGCATACATTCTCGCATTGCAGGGAAGAATGTTGTCAGTGAAATATTTTCTCGGAGTTACATCCATCATTTTCTCGGTTTTACCAATAAGACAAATGTAACACAAAAATGTGACACGACAGCAAAAATAAAAAGGCAACCACATGCGCCCACAACTTGTCGCAATGTTTCTGTCACAATGCTTGGCGACTTTGCAGGAGCGTAGCGACTATCCGAAAATTCAAATCATACTTCGCGCCTTGGCGTCAGAATGATTAAGTTGACTCTAATTGTTGAGGCGTGCCAATTCTCCTTTCCCCTATTACCTATAACCTTTCACCTTATCGAACTTAGCCGATAAATGAAATTTTTTTGCTGGGGTGATGCAAGGTTTTCGATAGTTCGTGATTATAATAAGTGAACACTAACATAAAACTATAAATAATGAAATTTAAATTCTTGTATTTACTCGGACTCGCAATGGCGGCTGTGCCTATGCTTCAGTCCTGTTCCGATGACGATGATTCCTCTTTGGATTCTTACACTGCCCTCGTGACAGTCGTGCCAGTTTCGGATAATAGTTTTGAGATGAATCTTACCAATACAGACAAGCTGATCCCCACCAACCTGAAGGCATCCCCTTTCAAGGATAAGGAGGTAAGAGCTCTCGTTAACTATACTTATGATGTAATCTATACCGAAGGCAATAACAACGTATCTTCTTATGTACGCAATGTCACCGTCAACTGGATAGACAGTATCCGCACAAAAATGCCTGTCTTCGACAAGGGTGCTGAAAACGATGCCCTCTACGGAAAAGACTGCATTGAGATTGTGAAAGACTGGGTCACTATCGCTGAAGATGGATACCTGACGCTGAGAGTACGGACAAAATGGGGCTCACCCAGTGTCAAACATGAAATAAACCTCCTCTCCAGAGTAAATCCAGGAAATCCTTTTGAGCTCGAACTTCGCCACAATGCCCATGGGGATACTTTTGGAGAAATGGGCGATGCCCTCATTGCTTTCAACCTCAATCACCTACTTGATACCAATGATCCAGTTGTCAAGATCAAAATAAACTGGGAATCATTCAGCGGACCCAAAAGCGCAGAATTTGACCTGACAACGCGCAATAGCACCATCGATGACGCCCAAGCCATCCGATTCTCGGGCAGCGTCAAATAATCTTGTTCCGGCTAACCAAAACTTAACCTGACATATCTTTAGTATCAATTGCAATGCGCCGGGATTAATAATTCCGGCACATTGCCGTTGTATAAGAGACAGGACCATCAGCTTACACTACACCATCTTCATATATTCATGAATACATATAGCGAAGAAATACGCGAAGAGGATTTTGCCGAATTGATACGGCAGAATAATCACGCTGCAATGAAAACGCTATATAACAAATATATCCGGTACCTTACCGCCGTCTGTTCCCGCTATCTGGATAATGAGGATGACGTGAGAGATGTCTTGCAAGACACGTTCATGAAGATATTCTCATCAATTGGAAATTTTGTTTACCGGGGAAACGGTTCTCTGAAGAGTTGGCTTGCTAAAATCACCGTTAACGAAACCCTCGGATTCATAAAACGTAACGGAAGACTCGAGTTCGTACCTATCGATAACGAAAATCTCGATGTTGAAAACGAAGAGCCGGAAATCGACAATATTCCACTCTCTGCAATCCAAAACATGATACGCGAACTCCCACCGGGATACCGCACAATTTTCAATCTCTATGTTTTCGAAGATAAATCGCATAAGGAGATAGCCTCTATCCTCAACATAAAAGAAAGCACTTCTGCTTCACAGCTTCACAGAGCAAAGGCTATTTTAGCTGATAAAATCAGAAAATTTCAACTTCTAACCGACTTCGCAAGATGAAAGACAAATGGCTTAAGGATTTACACGACAAGATGGCAGACTATGAAGAGGAAGCCCCCGATATGCTATGGGAAAGCATCGAGAGCAAACTGATTCAGAACGCCCCGGCGAAGAAGGAGCGTAATGGATTCCGTCTATGGAAGATACAGACAGCGGCAGCCATATTGCTGTTGCTTGCCACTGTCTTTGTGACCTATTTCATCAACGACGACGATCTGAATCTGCAAAATAAATCATCCGGTCTTGCCAACTCATCTGTTGTAAATGAGGCTGAATTCTCCCTCAACAAAGAAGAAGAACCATCCGACATCAAAAACAATAAGGCGAAAAAGCAACCCTTTATCGCCACGCACAATACATCTCACCCTGTAGCGACTGCAATTAAACCTGTTATCTCCGAAGCCGCAACAGACACAGTCAGCGAAACTCCCACCTCTCCATCCACAGAGATCCCTCAGCAAGAAAATTCCGCAACAAATAAAACAACACCCCTCACACCTCACGAATACTCGGAAAGGTATCACAACAATGTTGCAGAAAAAGCATATCCAAATACATCCCGATCCAATACCGCCGGCAAGCGTTTCTCATTTGGAATCTTCGCAGCGGGCATGCCCGATCATTCATCATCATCAGTCACTACCACACCTTTTGCAGCCAGTCTCGGAGCGAACAATGCCAATTGGGTAGACGACCCCAAACTCGGTATAATGCTTTTCAACAAAGGGAAGCACACAAGGCGCAATGTGCATCATAATCTCCCCTTCCGTGCCGGCATAACTTTTGCTTACAGAATCAGCAAAAATTTAAGCATTGAAAGCGGGCTGTCATATTCACTCCTGACTTCTGATTTCTCAGAAGGGTCCGACAAAAACCTTATAAGCTCACGGCAGTCACTTCATTATTTAGGCATACCCGTGAATGTAAGATATAATTTCCTGAGGTGGAACAGACTCGATTTCTATGGCAGCGCAGGTGTAATGGCAGAGCAATGCATCGTTGCAAAACAAAAAACAGATTATATTTTCGACAATCGGATCGAAAAATCCGAAACTGAAAATATCGGCGAAAAACCGCTGCAGTTTTCCGCCGATATTTCAGCCGGCATCCAATTCAATGCCACGTCATTGATAGGAATATATATCGAACCTGGCGCTATTTACCATTTCAAGGACCACTCCGAACTGCAGACAATATATAAAGACCGACCATTCGATTTCAACCTTAACATAGGCTTGCGGTTCACCTTCGGGAATTTTCCCGGAACACGGTAAATCATAAAAACAGTCTTAAATATTTTCATATCCCAACACCACATCAGTTGGCTTCACCTCTCTCTCTAGCTTTATTATCCATCTAACTAATATCTAACGCCTAATGCCTAACGCCTAAAACCTAATACCTAAAGCCTAACACCCCAAACCGTCTCCAATGCCCGAACCCCCAGATGGTTAACATTCAGAGCTTTGGCATCATTGCGATAACGGTCGGAATGTTTCGTGTCTCCCAAACCGGCATAGCCCAAGGCGAGCATATACTTGCAATGAATCTGATTGCGGGTGTTGAGATTTTCTTCCCAGATAAGAAGATCGGGAAGCGACACTGCGAAATAATCCATCTTAACGTCATCATGGAGATGCTGTTTGCCGTAAGCCACAAGGCGGTTGAAAAGACGCAAAGCATTGTTCTCCTCGCCGAGAGCACGCCAACACAGACCGGCATAGAAAATCTTATCCGGTTTGGCATCATTGTAATAGAGGGAATCAGCAGGCTCTTCGGGACCCTCTGTGCCTTTCAGCCAGCATTCACGAGCTTTCTCGGCATCTCCCTTCATCTCATACACCTTTCCGAGAAGATAATAGAAATCATTCTCCTGCGCCCCGTGAAGCTTGCCCTCGCCAAGATGTTCGGGATATTCAAGACATTCGAGGAGCAAAGTCTCGGCATCATCAAGTTTGCCGGCGGCTATAGCCTCTTTTGCGAGCTCCACTCGGGCAATCTGATATTGAGCCGGAACTTTTCCTTCGCCTCCTTCCCAGGGATGGAACGTGTTGGCATCAAGGAATTCTTTTGCTTCGCCATGTCTGCCAAGCAGATTGAGTAACGTGATTTTCTCAAGTTTCAGATCCTCGCGGGCATTAACAAGATGAGGATATTTCTCAAGAAGTTCAAGACGCGAAGCGTGATCCTTACCCATGCGTTTGTAGAGCTGATCAAGCTCCATGAGGATTCTGCCGTCGGTAGTGTCAAGAGAGAACGCTTTCTCCATATACTCTACAGCCTTTGCCTCGTCTCCACGCTTGTTGAAAAGAGCAAGCGCAAGATTGCGCCACACTGTCGGGAACGAGGGATCAAGTTGCAGAGATTTCTCCCAATAACCGATAGCAAGATCATACTGGCGTTTGTCGTAATAAAGGTTTCCAAGGAAGAACGGCGCATGCGGATCTTTATCGTTCTCAGCCATGGCGGCACACAATGCTATCACAGCCTCCTGGCGGTTGGGGAAGCAGAAATCAGGCGACATGGAGTATCCTTTTGCGAATGCCTCGTGAGCCTCGTTTTCGCGACCTGCATTCAGCAATGCGCTTCCAAGATAATAATATGTCATCGGAGTGACAGCGTTTTCATCCACGGCAACTTTCCACATTCCGCGAGCCTCGTCAGTCATTCCGGCAGCGCAATAATCGAGTGCTATTTCATCATAATTATGAGCGTCGCTACGCATCAGCGTGGTCATCTCATTCAGATCTTCCTCATCACCGGTAATAAGATATTTGTCGTAAAGTGCGCCATAGTTGAAAGGATCGATTGCCAGAGACTCTGCGATGAAACCTAAAGCCTCCTCATTCTTGTCCATTCTGCGAAGGATTGCTGATTTGAGCGCACGAGCCTTATGATTGTGCGTGTTGCGTATCAACGCGCGTTCAACCTCATAGAGCGCATCTTCATAGCGTCCCTGCATCGCTGATATTCTCGCGCATTCGAAATATCCGGCTTCCTGCCATGCACCATTCCATGTCGCCTTATAGAAACGATCATATGCTTCATCGAAACGACCCTGATATTTCAATGCCAATCCGAGATTATAAATCGGCTCACCATCATAGGGGTTCGGATTTCTGCGGGTAATAACTTTAACCGCCGTTCTGAGATATTTCTCGGCAAGCTCGAAACGGCATTTGCGGATATACCACAAGCCGAGAGCATTGTTATTACGCACGTCAAGGGGGTCTCGACGCAATGCCTCCTCATAATAATCAACCGGGTTATATGTGGCGTGACGATATTGCTCAAGATGCTGACCTGTAAGGAAAAGCTGTTCACAAGTCTTGATTTCCTCAGGACGCAGAGCTGCCTCGGCAGCGTCAGGGATGGGACGCACCTCATCCTCCTCGGCATGCCAGTTGAGCACTTCCCTGCCACCCTTCTTTATTGAAAGATACAGATTGTCAAAAGCAGTGCCCTTAGTGTCGACATTAAAGTCAATAACTTCTTCCGGAGTTATTACCATCTTCTCGCTGAAGAACACTTCTCCGTCATCAGAAAGAAGCGAAATCTCCACCTCCTGACGTGAAGTGGCAAACAATTTGATTATCACTTCATTCTCTCCGGCTGGATCTATATTGAGAAGGATGTCCTTGTTGGCGTTTTTCACGACTCCGAGTTCACGATACGGAAGGAAATACTGCGTAAATGATTTCTCTTCATATGGCTGTAGCCATGTGAAGTCGGGCTGATTTTCCGTGTAGACACCCGCCATCAGCTCAATGTAGGGACCATCCTCATCAGTGAGGTTTCTATCCCATGCTCGACCGAAATCTCCGTTACCCCAGGTCCACTGCTTCTTGCCCGGCGAAACATGATGCGAACATACATGGAGCATACCGGCTTTGGTATCATTCTCATATCCCCCTTCGAAATCAAATCTGGAATTGACACCCATATATGATGTCGGAACCTTGATATTCTTATA
This sequence comes from uncultured Porphyromonadaceae bacterium, assembly GCA_902495075.1. Lineage (GTDB taxonomy): Bacteria > Bacteroidota > Bacteroidia > Bacteroidales > Muribaculaceae > Lepagella. The sequence continues at coordinate 16,027 of CABUVO010000008.1, read as the reverse complement.
ATTGGATATATCCACACCGGCAGAATAATCCATCTTGTAGTAAGTTCCGGTTGCAATCGGGAAAGAACTTACAGCTCGTTTGCCGTGGTCAAAGACAGCGTTTATATCCGGCGGGAACACGCTTTGATAATAGTCGTTGACGGCAACCGCCGGATTTGCCCACCAGAGGAATGTCTGGGGCACGTCAGTGCGGTTATAGAGCACTCCCTTGATTTCGAGGAATGCACAACCGGGACGCAACGTGAAGCCTGCCATCCCCTTTTGATGGAACATGCGCTCCATCTCGCTAACCCATACTGTCACCGAACCGTCCTCATTTTTCTCAATTTTCCAGTCAACGGGCATGAATGTGCTCGGGCGGTGATGCTGAGGCCAGTTGAATTCTATACCTCCGGATATCCACGGACCGGCCAGACCTACAAGAGCCGGCTTGATAACATGGTTGTAATATACGAAATGACGCTGACGGATCTTGTCGTATGCCATCTGCACGCGTCCACCAAGTTCCGGAAGGATCATCACTTTTATATACTCATTCTCGATGAAGACTGCATTATATTCCACATCAGTCTTCTCATCGGAAATCGATTCGATCACGGGATAGGGATACACGACTCCGCTCGATCCCTGATAAACACGTTTCTCTAAAAATATCGGATTCTTCTCGGGTGCTCCCGCCTCATATGTCGGGATCACAACCTTTTCTTCCCAAGCGTTTACCACTTTATTTAATTTTTAATGTTAAATGTGTAATGTGTAATGTTTATTTAATGTTTAATGTGCAATGTTTAATGTTAAATTAATTGCATCAACCTCACATTTCTTCTTTTACCTCTTACTTATTACCTCTTACCTTTCCCTTTAACCTATTACCTTTTACCTCTTACCTTCAATTCGAATTAGATTCGTTTCCCTTTCGTCTCCGGTAATCCCCTCATGAAATATATCAGACCTCCGAAGCATATTGCAGAATATATCCAGAAGGTGCCGTAGCTGCCAAGAGAGGCATTGAGCAGGGGAAAAGTATATGTAAGCGTGAGGCATCCTGTCCACAAAGCGAACGTACATACCGACACGGCAACTGCACGCACTCTGTCAGGGAAAAGCTCCGCGATCAGCACCCAGGTCACGGGTCCCAACGTCATGGCATAGCAGGCAATCGCAGCCACCACAAGAATTATCATGAACATCCCTTTCACCTCCATCATGTAGCAGGAACCCAACACAAGATAGATGACAGCCAGACCGCCGGCACCCCAGAGCATTAGCGGACGGCGCCCAATCCTGTCTACCGTAAAGATCGCCACAAATGTGAAGATAACGTTGGTGATACCGGTGAGCACGATATTGAAGAGCATATCGCCAAGATCATATCCGGCATCGGCAAAGATTTCCTGCGCATAGTTGAAAATCACGTTCGTGCCGCACCATTGCTGGAACACAGCTATGAAAATTCCAAGAATAAGTATCTTAGCATAATTCCGGCTGAAAAGAGCCTTAAGTTCACCCTTCTCAGGTTTCTCACCTTCGTAATATTCGGCAGCCGCCATTTCCGTCATGGCATAATCCGCTCCTCCGATTTTCTTAAGGATATCAAGAGCTGCGGAAGTCTTGCCCGTAAATGCAAGCCACCTCGGACTCTCCGGAATGAAGAACACAAGAATCATGAAAGCCGCCGCAGGGAAAGCCTCTCCCCAGAACATCCAGCGCCACCCCCATTGACAGTTCCAGGAATCAAACAGAGGCTCCGTCATTCCGGCTGGCATAGGTTCGGCAATAAGCATATTCGCGATCTGTGCGCCTAAGATACCGAGCACTATCGTAAGCTGATTCACAGATACGAGTCGTCCGCGCATCGATGCCGGAGATATTTCCGCAATATACATTGGCGAAAGTCCGGACGCTATACCTATTGCAATACCGCCCAAGAAGCGCGCGGCAAGGAAAAGATCGAATGTATTGAAAGCACCTGTGGCATACGCCGACAGAAGAAATATCACGGCAGATATTATTAGAAGTTTCTTGCGTCCGTAGCGATCTGCAAGCCAGCCTGCCGTCATTGCGCCGATAAGGCAACCGGCAATAGCGATACTCATTGCGAGTCCCTGAAGCGAAGGATTATCGGTAATTCCGAAATAGACTTCATAAAATGGTTTTGCACCTCCGATCACTACCCAGTCATAACCGAAAAGCAATCCACCCAATGCCGACACCAGGCAGATAAATCCCACAAATCCTTTGTTGATTTTTTCCATAATGATATTAGAAGTTCTTTAATGAAGTTGTTTAAACAACTTGTTGATGTTAACGCTTGCAAAGTTAATACCTTCCGCCGCCCCGTAAAATGCAATTTCCCTCAAAAAAGATGGACAATCCAACTATTTTGCATATCTTTGCAAATGAACAGCCAACAATCATTTCTACCGACCAATTTTTGAAGAGCGCCATGAAAGTAAAAGAAGGGTTTGCGGGGGAGAGATATCTGGTGATACCGGAATTTATTGTTGATATGATGCGGAAGGATCCTCTTCTTTCATCTCTGCATATCACCGACATCGGATATTACCCGAAAGCGCGCCACCATTACTGCGAACGGAGGGAGCCTATAAGTCAGTTTGTACTCATATATTGTGTGGATGGGAAAGGATTCTATAACCTTAATGGCAAGAAATGGACTATAGAAGCCGGTCAATATTTCATCATTCCTCCTAAAACTGTTCATTCCTATGGTTCTGACCTCCAGAATCCCTGGACAATCTATTGGATACACTTCGGAGGCACGCTTGCTCCGCAATATGCCGCGGATGCCGCCATCCCGAAATCTATTGAGACAAGCGCCACTTCACGCATACGCCATCGGCATGATCTGTTCGAGGAATTATATAATATTCTTGATGCCGGGCTAACCATAGAGAATCTCCGGTATTCCGGTTCCCTTTTTCACCACTATCTCGGATCGCTGCGTTTTATCCAGCAATACCGAGGTGTACGCAAAGATGCGGATAACGATGCCGTTCAACTGGCAATACATTATATGTCTGAAAATCTTGAACGGCATGTATCGCTTAAAGAGATAGCCTCCAACTGTCGTCTGTCGGAATCCCGGCTATCCGCACTTTTCCGCGAACGCACGGGACATTCCATCCTGAATTATTTCAATCTGCTGAAAATTCGTCGGGCATGCGAACTGCTCGACAACACGACATTAAAGCTGAATCAGATTTGCTTCAAGGTTGGCATCCCCGATCCCTATTATTTCTCGCGGCTCTTTACAAAGATCATGGGTATGTCTCCCCTCCGTTTCAGGCATCGCACCCGCACCTAAACCCTAAAACATAAAACCTAAAACCTAACGCCTAAAGCCTATCTCCCCCCAGCGCTTCCCTCCGATATTTGCATGGTGACATGCCATAATTGCGAGAAAACAGGCGATGGAAATATGGGACGCTGGTGAATCCGCAATCGTAAGCAATATCACATGCTGGATCTGTTGTAGAGGCGAGCAAGTATGCTGCTTTTTTAAGTCTTAAAGAGTTGATGTATTCGGTGAATGTTTTTCCGGTGTGTTTTTTGACGAATTTACACAAAGCGGACTTATTCATTTTCATATAAGCGGCAGTTTCATCCAAGGTGATATTCTCATAAAAATTACATTCGCAATATATGCGTAATTTCTCAGCGTTTTGTTTAGACCTGTTTACCGGCTTACAACCTATCTCTTCCGACTCCGCATTTTCTGCTATAAGAATGAGTAACTGCAATGTTAACGGCAAACGCTTTGCTGAATCCAAAACGCGCATTTCCTCAAGCAATCGTGCAATTTCGACAGAAGTTTTCCCAACATACCGTCTCGGCAACCTGATAGCACTAAAAATATCTGCAACGCGAGTTAATTCCGGCAAAACCAGTGAAAGTCTTGTAGGCAATTCAGCAGTAAACAGAAGCGTAATGTTATGTATGTAACCATTCTCATCAGTAGACTCATCATCAAAAAACCAGCCATGGGGAAATTTCGGAGGAATCAGAATTACCTCCCCTTCATAAAACGGTTGTTTTTCTTCACCTAAGAATCTTATGCCCTGACCACGTATGACATACGACAATTCCCATTCATTTTGAGTATGAATGGAAATCTGCTGCTTGGGTGTAAGCCTGACATCATCGTATATAAATGCCCCTTCCATACGAATTGCAAATATAGTATAATATTTTGGAAAAATTGGTAATTATACGACAATAAAAATAATCTAATTTTGCAACCTATATGAACCAACCATTTTGAATAATGAATACAAATCTTCTTGCTTCTAAACCGCGTTTTGAGATATTAGACGGGTTGCGTGGCGTTGCAGCAATACTTGTCGTAATGTTCCATCTTTTTGAGACCTATTCCAAAGGACCTTGTTTCCAAATACTCAATCATGGTTACTTAGCAGTTGATTTCTTTTTCATTCTATCCGGTTTTGTTATCGGCTATGCCTACGATGACCGCTGGCGCAAGGGAATGACGCAATGGAATTTCTATAAGCGCCGTCTCATTCGTCTTCAGCCGATGGTAATAATGGGCACGCTCATCGGAGCCATCTGGTTCTATTTTGGTGACGCGCCATTCTTCACTTATGTAATGGAGACTCCGTGGTGGAAGCTTCTGATCATAGTCATTTTAGGCTGTCTTATGTTCCCGACACCTCCCTCAATGGATATCCGCGGATGGTCTGAAGTCAATTCGTTAAATGGCGTCACATGGTCACTGATGTGGGAATATATCGGCAATATACTTTATGCCACAATAATACGCCGTTTTTCAAAAGTAGTTCTCGCTGTATTTGTCGGATTATCAGCGATATTGACAATAAGTTTAGGTCTGAACATCGACTGGCTCGGACTGTTGGAATCACGAGCTTACGCCGCGCACACAATGATTGGTGGTTTCGGACTGACACCCGATCAACTGTATATCGGATTAACACGCTTGCTTTATCCTTTCTTTGGAGGATTACTGATGTACCGACTTGGCATCAGCATCAAGATTAAGAGCTGTGGATTCCTCTGGTGTTCTATCGCACTCGCCGCAATACTCGTAATGCCACATCTCGGAGGTGACACGCCGAATATTATAAACGGTTCATACTGTATTATCGCTATTTTATTGCTCTTCCCGATGATTGTTGCAGCAGGTGCCGGCAGTCCTCTTGAAGGAAAGAAGACAATAAAAGTATGTAAGCTTCTCGGAGCGATTTCTTATCCGCTATACATTACCCACTATCCCTTGGTATATATGCAAATGCAGTGGGTAGCTGCACATCCGAATGCACCGGAAGGAGCTCATGTCTGGGTGTTCTGTTCTCTGTTGGTGGCTTCAATAGCGGTGGCTTATGCCTGTCTGAAACTCTACGACGAACCCGTCCGCGAATGGCTCAAAAATCACTGGCTGTACAAAAAGAAACAATAAGCTATTATAGAGTCTTATTACCTTTGCTGCAGTCGTTCATGATTGAATTTCCACGTAATTCCCCTCGGGATCGGCGATAGCACATTCATAATAGCCGTCGCCGGTAGTGCGCGGTGCACTCAAGACTGTGAAGCAGTCTTCTTTGAAGCGTTTTGCCATGCTGTCAACATTTTCCTTGCTCCCGACAGAGATTGCAAAATGAGCCAAACCCTTTAGGTCGCCTCTGCTCGCCGGAGCGTCCTTGCCAGGTATATTCATTATCTCAATGCATGTTCCTCCATCTTCAAAAGACAGAAAATAGGAGCTGAAATTCTTCTTAGTGTTGACATACTTCTCATTACAAGACATATTGAAATACTTCATGTAGAATTCGCGAAGCAATTCTATATCCTCTGCCCAAATAGCTATATGGTCTATCTTCATAATACCACGTGAGTTGAATTATTTATCGTTTGCAGTGTTCTTTTTCAGCCATTCACTGCGGACTTTGTCGGGCAGATGCGTCACTTTGAAATCTGAGAATGATGCCTTGAACCCGTTGCCGTCAGGACACGCCGCGAACATACCGATTTTCACTGGGTGATTGGCTTCGACCCATGCGTTACGCATCATATGATATTCCTTATCATCGAAAGAATAGAATATCTCGATAGCATCGAGACGACGCACAGCCTTTATCCATATAAAATCAACGGGACGGTCGAGGGCTATGACGCTCCAGTCGGAAGTCTTGTGAGTGACCACGGTGCTAAGATTGTATTTCCCATCCACAAACTCAATACCGGTCTTGATATAGTTTTCATGGTCAAGGCGTAGCATCATTCCAGCCTGATCGAATCGGACCTTATAGTCACCTGAAATTTTCACCTTTGCCTCGAATTCGCCGCCGTATTCGGCGTAATAGAATGGTGCATCATCCACTGTAAAACCATAGTGAGATATGCGCCAGTAGTCACTGTTGGGGGTGACATCCATTGTCAGCGTACCACCATTAATCTGCCAGTTGTCTGGTTCGTTGAACCAGTTCATCTTCTCAAGTGTCTGTCCGCTCACCGATCTAGCTGAAATGTATAGACTCAAAATAAGAACCAATTTAATCTTCATTTTTGATATAACCATTTGATTGATTAATTTTGCAAAGTTAACAAGCTAAATAATAATACACAATGGTCAAAAATAACCATTTTGTGGAGAATAGAAAGGCACTCGACAATCTGCTCCTTTCTGAAAACCAATCCGAAGAATGCATCCCGTTGTCGGATATACTGGCTTATGTGCGTTTCTGGGCTAATATCGAAAAAACTCTGATAGTGGTCAGCGATATGGTCGATAACAAAAGCCACATCATTGATGGTGGTTTCGCTCGCAATCTTGACATTGGTGATTATCAGCATGAGAACTCAATATGGGAGAACAGAATACTATCATTGATGTCTGAGGATGAACAGGAAGATAAATACATCACCGAACTTCGTTTCTTCCATTACCTGAGACACATGCCTAAAAGCAAAAAGTCTGAATATTATCTTGTCTCCAAGTTGCGTTTCCGTTTCTCTGATGGTAACATTCACGATGTGTTGCATCGTATGTATTACATACTGGATGAAAACATGGAGAATGTGAAGTATGCTATCTGTATTTATGGTCCGTTATCTTTTGATTTCAAGGGAAAGAGCTTTGCGGTAAATTCGATTACAGGGATAAAAGAGGAACTTACAGCCTCAGGCAACGACACTATCTTAAGTAGCCGGGAATGTCAGGTTCTGGCTATGATAGACACAGGAATGAAAAGTGCGGAAATCGCAAGTCAATTGAACATCAGTATCCACACTGTCAGCCGTCACCGTCAGGAAATAATCGGCAAGCTTCAGGTAAGGAACTCACACGAAGCCTGCCGCATAGCCAAATCAATGGGGTTGTTATAATCAGACTAATCACTTACGGTCCGCCCGACCTAATTCCAAAAACCTAACGCCTAAAGCCTAACGCCTAACAACCTACCCATTCTCGCGTCTGCGCTCCTGGCATTGCTTCTCAAATGCTTTGGGCGTAATATCGAACTGTTTGAAGAAAAGTTTGCTGAAATAAGATGGCGATGACATACCGATCATCTCGCAGATTTCGCCGATACGATAACGTCCGCCCTGAATAAGCTCTGCCGCTTTCTTAAGTTTGACAAGACGAATCAGCTCGCTGGGCGACATATTGAATATCGCCATTATTTGACGCATCAGCCTCCATTCCACAAAAAATGACGCTTTTTCCCAAAAGCGTCATCCTCCTTATAACCAAAATTTTCTTCATACGGTGAATGCTGTGTTCCGGGAACAAACAAATCAGCTCCGGACATCCCCGACTGAAGTCAGCAACCGATCCTCGCGAAACAGTTGCCGATCGGGTAAGCAATTCTTCTATAGTTTCGCAACTTTTTTTCTGACGCAATTGCTCTTTTTAAGCAGTTATCAATTTATATCTATTTAATCTATTGCAAAAATAATGTAATTATTTTGAATATTTTTATTTATTCTGCACTTTTAAATGTTATTAAATGTTAATTTTGCCATTATTTGTACATATTCCAATTAAAAATGCCCCTTAACGGAGCATTTTTCAAGATTTTATGCAAAATTTTAACATTTAAAATTTTCAATCCGCGTTTTTACATAGTCTTTGGCAAAATTATGCTATTTTATTGCTACGCGGATTATCTGCGCCTGAACCCGGGCATCGGAACCTTCTCGGCAATTACAACCGCGCCTATATAGATTGCAAGGAAGAGGGTGCGCACGGTATATAGTAGCCAGGGAGCAAACACAGTGTCAATACAGGTTCCGGCATAATAGAGAATGCCAGCCAGAAAGAGATAAAGCGTCATGCGTCCTATCTGATAAGGAAGAGGATAATACCGGCGACCGAGAAAATAAGACACCACCATCACAGTGAAGTAACTTATCAGGGCTGCCCATGCTGACCCCATATAGCCGTCAGGAATACCGATTGCGGGCACAAGCCAGAGGTTCAGTCCAAGCATAAGGGCGAAACAGAGCAGCGACAGATACATCCCCCACTGCGTGCGGTCGGTAAGCTTATACCATAAGGAAAGATTGAAGAAGACTCCGAAGCAGAGTTCGGCAAGCATCATCACCGGCACTACAGCGAGTCCTTCCCAATAAGCGGGAGAGACGAAATGCTTAAGCACAGGGAGATAAAACATCACCCCGAGGAATATGAAAAGACCGAAAATCACGAAGAATTTCATCGCGTCGCAATATGCGCGCTTCTTCCCGTCGCCATCCTTTCCATCTCCTTTTGCCTGCGCAAAGATGAAAGGCTCATATGCATAACGGAATGCCTGGGCGAACATCACCATCACTATCGCTATCTTTATGTTGGCGCCATAGATTCCAACCATCGATCGCGCCGCCTCCTCGCTTCCCTTGAATATATAGGGAATAAGCATCTGACCCATGTTCTGACTCATGATACCCGCCACCCCTAAAATAAGTAATGGCCAGCTGTAGCCAAGCATTTTCCGGAGCAATGTGCCATCGATTCCGAAACGATGCCCGCGCAGCTCAGGCAATAGACATGCCAGCACGGTCAAGGTGGAGATGAGGTTGGCAACAAATATCCATCCGATACCGAACGCCTCCCCTCCTGCCGGCTCATAGAACCAGCTTACCAGCACAGGGACATGACGCATCAGCGCGGGGCATGCAAGCAGAAAGAAGAGATTAAGAGAGATATTGACAGCGATATTGAGAAGCTTGATGCCGGCGAAACGGTATGCTCTCTTTTTATATCTGAGATATGCGAAAGGGATGTTGGAAAACGCATCTATCGCCACGGTCACACCTAACAGCCAGACATAGAGGCTATGATGAGGCAGCAACAGCAATCGCGACACGGGAGAGATAAACACCGTGAGCAATACGATGAAGAGCAGCGACGTGGTGCCGACAGAAGAGAGCGATGTCGCATATACCTTGCCCGGATCCGGTTCTTTGTTGACAAATCGGAAGAAACCTGTTTCCATGCCGTAATTAAGTATCACGAGAGCCACGGCTGTAAAGCTGTATAAATAGCTCACGATACCGTATTCTTCCGTAGGGAAAAGATACACGTAGAGGGGCACGAGACACCAATTCAGGAATCGCCCCACGATGCTGCTGAGACCATACACCGCGGTCTCCTTCGCCAATGATTTTATTCCAGCCATATCAGCAATATCAATCAAAAAGGGTGGTTTGCACAGGTCCCTGCGTTCTGCCGAGGTGACGGTAAGCCAGCTCCGTCACCTCCCTGCCACGAGGAGTGCGTTTCAGGAAACCCTCTTTGATGAGGAAGGGTTCATATACCTCCTCAATGGTGCCGGCATCCTCTCCAATAGCCGTGGCTATCGTTGTCAGCCCCACCGGACCACCCTTGAATTTGTCTATTATGTTTAACAATATGCGGTTATCAATCTCGTCAAGACCGTAACGATCGATATTCAGCGCCTCGAGCGCATGACGTGCAATGGCAAGGTCGATTCTGCCGGATCCCCTGACCATAGCAAAATCGCGCACGCGACGAAGCAGCGAGTTTGCCACGCGTGGCGTGCCGCGGCTGCGCAACGCGATCTCCAGGGCAGCCTCCTCATCAATGCCGATATTAAGAAGCCGCGCGGAACGCTTCACAATCCCCTTTAGGGTCTTATGGTCGTAATATTCAAGATGGCAGTTGATCCCGAAACGCGCACGCAATGGAGCCGTGAGGCTACCGCTTCGTGTAGTTGCACCGATCAGGGTAAAGGGAGAGATGGTGAGCTGCACGCTCTTTGCTCCCGGACCTTTGTCAAGAAGAATGTCAATGCGGAAATCCTCCATAGCGGAATAAAGATATTCCTCCACTACAGGGTGCAACCTATGGATCTCATCAATGAAAAGCACATCATGCTCTTCAAGACTCATAAGAATACCGGCGAGGTCGCCCGGCTTGTCGAGCACCGGGCCTGATGTGACCTTGAAACCCACGCCAAGTTCATTCGCCACGATATTCGAGAGCGTGGTCTTCCCCAATCCCGGAGGACCATGAAGAAGCGTATGGTCAAGAGCTTCTCCCCTCATGCGGGCAGCCTCCACAAACACACGCAGATTATCAATAATTTTCTCTTGGCCACTGAAGTCGTCGAAAGCCAACGGACGCAACGCCTTCTCGATGTCGCGGTCGCTCCCCTCCGGACGGTTCAGTCGCTCCCTTATGTCAAAATCTTCTTCCATTCCGCAAAAGTACAAATAAATTGTTAATTTTTATCTCGCTAAAAGTTAAAACATGCGATTTACAAAACTATTCACGGTAAAGGGGAGTTATATTTACAAAAGTAAACAGCAATCGTGGTTACGCGCCCTGGTGATAACGCCGACCTCGCTTTCCGAGATATGTCAGGCGATATATTACTCTAAGAAGACTACGAAAAAAAATCCGCAGAGATTCGGATCTCCGCGGAAACTGAAGTAAGAAATCACCTTTTCGTAACCTTGATGTTGCGGGAGCGTCGGCAATTTTCCGCCGGAGCTCCCGCCTTTTTTATAATGTATAATTTTGAATGTTTAATGTTTAATTAATTTGAGACCCACTTTCGACTCTAAATCCGAGTCTAATATTAAACATTACACATTACACATTAAACATTCACCAAAGAACGTCCTTTCTCTATCGCCTGCTCGTTGAGCGGGATGAGCTTGTGGTGGCGCTCCGGCAGTGATTTCTTAAGACCCTTGATCACATTCTCCATGGGGAGCTTATAATCCATAGCCTCAAGCAGCGCACCCATCACAACCATGTTATACGCCTTCGAATTACCGATCTCCAAGGTTGCCTCCATCGCATCGATCGGATAGATCTTGATGTCGTCGCGCGTGGGATGCTTGTGGATGCCGTTGGTGTCATAGATGAGTATGCCGCCCGGCTTCACTTTCACGCCAAACTTATCGAGACTCTGCTGGTTGAGCGCAATCACGATGTCATAACGGTCGAGCACGGGGGAGGATATCTTGTCGTCGGAGAGAATCACGGTAACGTTGGCTGTGCCACCGCGCTGCTCCGGACCGTAAGAAGGCATCCAGGTAACTTCCTTGTCGTCCATAAGACCGGAATAGGCAAGAATCTTACCCATGGAGAGCACACCCTGTCCTCCGAATCCGGCTATAATAATTTCTTCTTTCATCTTTTCCAGTTTAAACGTTTTTAAGATCTCCGAGCGGATATTTCGGGAACATGTTCTCCTCCATCCACTTGTTAGCCTTCTCCGGCGACATCTTCCAGCCTGAGTTGCAGGTTGCCACAACCTCTACCACGGATGTGCCTTTCTTGGCAATGGCGTTCTCAAAAGCTTTCTTTAGGCAAGCCTTGGTCTTGCGCACAGCCGCCGGCGTGTGCACAGCCTGACGTGTGACGTAGCAAGTGCCGTCGAGGATAGCCATGAGATTGGTAATCTCTAAGGGATGACCGTTGAGGTCAACACGGCGACCGTAAGGCGTGGTGGCTGTCTTCTGACCTACGAGCGTGGTGGGAGCCATCTGTCCGCCGGTCATACCGTAGATCGCATTGTTGACGAATATCATCACAATGTTCTCACCGCGGTTGGCGGCATGGATCGACTCAGCCGTACCGATTGCCGACATGTCTCCGTCGCCCTGATAGGTAAATATGACATTCTCGGGCCAGAGACGCGACATGGCTGTTGCAACCGCCGGTGCGCGACCATGAGCAGCCTCAACCCAGTCGACATCTATATAATTGTATGCGAACACCGCGCAACCTACAGGCGAAACACCCACCGTCTTCTCGGTCAGACCCATCTCCTGGATCACTTCCGCAAGAAGCTTATGGATCACGCCGTGGCTGCAGCCGGGGCAATAATGCATGTGAACCTCTTCAAGAAGCTCCGGTTTGCTGTAAACCTTGTTTTCTTCGCAAATGATATCTTCGATTTCCATTTTCGCTTTCTTTTAGAGGATTTATTTTCTGTTGATGATTTTCTCTTCCATTGCTGTCACAACCTCTTCGGGGCTTGGGATGATTCCTCCCATTCTTCCGAAATGCTCCACGGGGAGACGGTCGTGAACCGCAAGACGCACATCCTCGATCATCTGACCGGCGTTGAGCTCAACCACGAGCACACCTTTCTTCCCCTCTGCAGCCTTATTGATGGCTTCTGTGGGGAAGGGCCAGAGCGTGATGGGACGCACGATACCAATCTTTATGCCTTTCTCGGCAGCTATTTCGCGCGCTTTGTCGCAGATGCGTGCGATAGAGCCGAACGCCACAATCAGATAATCGGCATCTTCCACACCGATCTCTTCCCAGCGGGTCTCGTTTTTCTCTATCTCGCGATAGCGTGCCTGCAGCTGATGGTTGATGACCTCCATCTTGGCAGACTCGAGTTCAAGCGATGTCACCACATTGCGCTTTCTGCCATCCTTTCTGCCATCGGCAGCCCAGGGGCACTGACGGCGGATCTCCTCCTCAGTGCGGCGCGGACGCTGCTCGGGAAGCACCACCTTCTCCATCATCTGACCCACGATGCCGTCAGCCAGAATCATGGCTGGATTGGTATATTTGAATGCGAGGTCAAAGCCAAGACCCACGAAATCCACCATCTCCTGCACTGTGGAAGGTGCAAGCACGATCAGATGGTAGTCGCCGTGACCGCCACCCTTCACAGCCTGGAAATAGTCAGCCTGCGAGGGCTGGATGGTGCCCAGTCCGGGACCTCCGCGCATTACGTTCAGAATCAACGCCGGCAGCGAAGCCGCCGCTATATATGAGATACCCTCCTGCTTCAGGCTGACACCCGGAGAGGATGATGAGGTCATCACTGCTTTGCCGCAGGCAGCGCCTCCATAAACCATGTTGATGGCGGCAACTTCCGATTCGGCTTGGAGCACAACCATGCCCGTAGTCTCCCACGGCATAAGCTCCTCAAGGGTTTCGAGCACCTCCGACTGCGGAGTGATGGGATAGCCGAAATATCCGTCGCAACCATAGCGGATCGCGGCATGGGCTATCGCCTCGTTCCCTTTCATTAGTCTCACTTCTTCTTTCATATTCCTTGTCGTTGTGTTTTCTTGGTTGGAATGGTTAGAACGTTGTTACGCCCTCGCATCAGTCGATACGCTTGCGATAAACTTCAATACATGCGTCGGGACACACCCAGGCGCAAGAGCAGCAGCCTGTGCAGCTCTCCGGATTCGCCATGAAGGCATAATGATAGCCACGGTCGTTCACCTCGTTAGGCTGCAGCGCCAACGTATGCGTAGGACAAGCCACGACACACAGGTTGCATCCCTTGCATCTTTCGATGTTGACGGTGACCGCTCCTCTGATTTTTGCCATAGTTTTTATAGTGTTTTTTGGTAGACCCCTTCCCACAAAAAATGTAAAAGGCACGGGCGGTCTATTTTCGAGCTAATTTGTTCAACTCCAGAGGAAGCATAGCGGGCTATGTGACCGATGGAATTGGGCAAATTAGCCGGAAAGAGACCGGTCAATGCTTTCCGTTTCTTATGACAAGGTACATTTTGTTAATATTTGTAGTTTGCAGTGTTTATAAAATTTCTTTTGTCTCGCATATTTGGGCATCTTTACCTTTTCACCTCAGTCACATAGCCCGCTATGCTCCTTCGTTTCAAGGGCAAATATGCTCCAAATCTGCGACCCCTGCCTTTACATTTTTTGCGGGAAGGGGTCTAATTCGATTCAGGTCAGATGTTGCATATCGCATCTGTCGCAAAGATAGTGTTTTTTCAAATCCGAGGCAGATTATTTCTTATGTTGTTCAGCATAACCTGCAAGAATTTTCTCAAGATCACGCATTCCCGCCGTTGCCTTCTCCTTAATAACGGTCACATTCGGAATGCCGACTGTTGATGCAGGATTCGGATCGATATAATAGATAGGCACGCCCGGGCGCACAAACTGGATAAGCCCGGCAGCCGGATAAACAACCAGAGAAGTGCCGATAACTACAAACACATCCGCATGACGCACGATCTCAACCGCCTTTTCTATATTTGGCACCGGCTCCTGAAAAAACACGATATGCGGACGCATCGGGTCTCCGTTTTTTCCTCGCGTTGCAGGAGTGGTCTCCAGATGCTCGAGATCAAGACTCTCGATATAATCCGGATCGATCACCGAGCGTATCTTCATCAATTCGCCATGAAGATGGAGCACATTGTGCGATCCGGCACGCTCATGGAGATCATCCACATTCTGTGTGATTACATAGACATCGAAATCCTTCTCGAGCGCAGCCAGCGCCTTGTGGGCATCATTGGGTAGCGCCTTTATCAGTTGCTTGCGCCGTTCGTTATAAAAATGATGCACAAGCTCCGGATCCCGTGCGAAGCCGTCAGCCGACGCCACCTGCATCACCGGATAGTTCTCCCACAGCCCTCCGGCATCGCGGAATGTAGAGATTCCGCTCTCGGCGCTGATTCCCGCGCCCGTGGAGACAACAAGAACAGGTTTTCCATTCATATTCACAAAAGATTTGTTTCGTTTGCAAATATACACATTTTAATTCAGATTGCACAACACAAAACAATTCATTTATGGCAACAGCGAAAACAAAGGGGATAGTGGCGTTCACCCGTAAACTTATCTCAGACATGTCAGCAGCGGGACTCAATCCCTCTTCCAGACGCTACGGAATAGTGCTTAACAGCTTTCTGCGCTTCACGGGAGGCACGGAAGTGGCGTGGGCAGACTTCAACTCCACCCTTCTTTCTGGTTATGAGAAGTTTTTACGCAATCGCGGTCTTTGCCGCAACTCCACATCATTCCATATGCGCAACCTCCGGTCGATATCCAACCGGGCAAAGGAATACGGTGTCAAGCTGCCTCCGGCTCCGTTCAAATACGTCTACACGGGTATCGACCATACGGAAAAAAGGGCTGTGACACTTAAGACCATGTGCCGGATCAGAGACATGGACCTGAGCCGGAGTCCGCATCTTGATTTTGCCCGCAACGTCTTCATGTTCGCATTCTATACGCGCGGAATGTCGTTTGTCGACATCGCCTACCTCAAGAAAAGCGATGTTATCGACGGAGTCATCACATACCTCCGACGAAAGACGCATCAGCGCATACGCGTCAGGATAGAGCCACAGATATTTACCGTGATCGGCAAACTCGGCGAATGCACGTCGGCATATCTTCTTCCGCTGATAACGGACGACAACACCGACAGCGAACGGCAATACCGCAACGCCTATCACCGGATAAACGAAAGCCTTAAGAAAATAGGGATAATGTTAGGACTGGAAACGAAACTGACGCTTTATGTAGCGCGCCATGCATGGGCAAGCATTGCCTACAGCAACAATGTGCCACTCTCCACAATAAGCAAAGCTATGGGACATGACTCCGACAGAACCACCCTCATCTACCTCTCCTCGCTCGACTCCTCCGCGGTAGACAACGCCAACAAAAACATAATGTCGCTGATGACACCGCAACAATAATGGAAAATCCGGGCACATCCACTCTCCCGCCGGGATAAGATTCTCCGCAAGAGACTGATGT
>CABUVO010000007.1 GCA_902495075.1 uncultured Porphyromonadaceae bacterium | reverse complement strand
TTTAAGACCCTCCGCGCCTGAAAATTAACATTATACATTCAAAAATTTCACATTACTTTAAACCTCTGTTCCTCTGTGCCTCCGTGTTAATATTTTCGTGACAATTTGAATCAAGCTTCACCCTTCGCGCCTTTGCGTCCCAATAATTAAGTTGACTCGGTTTGTTGAGGCGCGCCAATTCACCTTTACCCTGTTACCTATAACCTTTAACCTTATCGGGCTGCGCCCGATAAATCGGAATTTTAGCACCATAAACCTATTTTATTCGGACAGGAGATGACATGACATCGTTTTTTTTCGTATTTTTGTGAATCAATTGAAAGTTATGCTGAATATAGATAATTTTATAGCGGAAAATGTAACCGGACGCGAAGAATCCCTCTTTCTTAAGGATATCTCTGCCAATCGCGAGAATCTCCGTCGGGAGATCGAGGGGAGGAAAGTGCTCGTAATCGGCGGAGCCGGTTCAATCGGCTCGTCCTTTATCAAGGCAATTCTTCCTTTCCGTCCGGGCGCGCTCACGGTCATAGACCTGAATGAGAACGGACTCGCCGAACTGACACGCGACCTGCGTTCATCGTTCGAACTTTTTGTGCCGGAAAATTACGTCAACTACACTCTTGATTTCGACTCTCCCATATTCCGGCGCATATTCCGGCAGACGGGAGGATTCGACATCGTGGCGAATTTCTCCGCGCATAAGCATGTGCGTTCGGAGAAGGATCGCAATTCGGTGCAGGCATTGCTCGAAAACAATGTGATAAAGGCACAACGCCTGCTCGACCTACTTGCTGAAATGCCCCCTAAACATTTCTTCTGCGTATCCACCGACAAGGCTGCAAACCCGGTGAACATTATGGGCGCGAGCAAACGTGTGATGGAAGACCTCATCATGGCATACTCCGATAAATTCAAGGTGACGACAGCACGGTTTGCAAACGTGGCATTCTCCAACGGATCGCTGCCGGCAGGATTCATCGAGCGCATCATGAAACGCCAGCCCATAGCCGCCCCGGAAGATGTGCGCCGCTATTTCGTATCGCCTGAAGAGAGCGGACAGATCTGCATGCTGGCATGCGTGCTCGGGCAAAATGGCGAGGTGTTCTTCCCCAAACTTGCAGAAGAGAAGATGATGCGTTTCTCCACCATCGCCGACAGATTCCTCCGCACCCTCGGTTATGAGCCACACCTCTGCTCATCCGATGAGGAAGCGAAACGGTTTGCAGCGGAAATGCCTGAAGATACGAAGGAATGGCCTGTGGTCTACTTCCGCAGCGACACCACCGGCGAAAAAGATTTTGAAGAATTTTTCGTAGAGGGTGAGAAACTTGACATGGACAGATTCTCCGCTTTAGGAGTGATCAAGGAGTCTTCGCGCAGACCGCAGGAGGATGTCAACGGATTCATATCCCGTCTTCAGCAAATTTTCAGCGATGATGATTTCACCAAAGCCGATGTCGTGTCGGCACTGAAAGATTTCCTTCCCAACTTCGAACACGACGAAAAAGGGAAGAACCTGGATCAAAAGATGTGAAATGAGGTTTTAGGTTTTAGGCGTTAGGCATTAGAAGCTTCGCCTTATGGACCTAAAGCCTAAAACCTAAAGCCTAAAGCCTAAAAATATGAACTACCTGATAACTATCTGTGGCCGCGGAGGCTCTAAGGGAATACCGGGCAAAAACATAAAGCCTGTAGGGGGAAAACCACTATTGACATACACTGCAAAAGTCGCTCTCGAATTTGCACGCATACACGGAGCGGATATCGTTCTCTCCACAGATTCCGAAGAAATCAGGCGCGTTGGTGCCGAAGCCGGTGTACCCACCGACTATGAGCGTCCTGACTTTCTCGCCAACGATACCTGCGGGAAACCTGATGCAATTAAGGATGCCCTGCTCTATGCCGAAAAATATTATGACAGGAAATATGATTTCGTGATCGACCTTGATGTCACATCCCCTATCCGCACTCTTGAGGATATTGAGAAATGCGTAGAGATGATTGAGAAGAATAAGGAGGCTCTGACAATATTTTCAGTGAATCCCTGCGCGCGCAACCCATATTTCAATCAAGTGGAAGAGAGCAAAGACGGTTTCTGCCACGTAGTGTTGGGAGGACGTTACACCACCCGCCAGAGCGCACCGAAAGTGTATGACATGAACGCTTCTATCTATGTCTACAGGCGCGAGGCGCTCGACTGTGAGAATCCACGCGCCGTCACTCCGCGCTCTATCATCTATGTGATGGATCACATATGCTTTGACCTTGATGAACCTGCAGATTATGATTATCTTTCCTATCTTATCGAAACCGGGAAAATAAGACTCTGATGAAGGCACTTGTCATTGGGCTCGGTTCCATTGCCCGCAAACACATCGCTGCTCTTCGGACGATTGATCCCGAAGTGGAGATAGCTGCTCTTCGCTCCTCGCATAATTCACACCCGGAGCCACATGTCCTTGACCTCTTCTCGGTTGAGGAAGCCAAGGCGTTTGCCCCCGATTTTGCGATAATATCCACCCCAACGGCAAACCATACGGAAAGCATCCGGACGGCATTGGAGCTTAATGTGCCGCTTTTTATCGAAAAGCCCCTAATCCATTCATTAGAGAATCTTTCCATCGTGTCAGAGATAGAAGGCTCCGGGATGCTTAATTACGTGGCTTGCAATCTCAGGTTTCTGGACTGTCTCGATTTTGTGAAAAAAGCTACAGAAACAAGGCGCGCGAGAATCAACGAAGTCAACAGCTATTGCGGTTCGTGGCTTCCGGGCTGGCGACCGGGCACCGATTTCCGCAATATCTATAGTGCTCACCCTGAAATGGGAGGAGGTGTCCATATCGACCTCATTCATGAAATCGATTACATATACTGGATATTCGGACTGCCCTCATCCTCCTCTGCAACCCTGCGCAACAATTCATCATTGGATATAGAAGCAATTGATTATGCTAACTATTGTCTCACCTATCCGGATTTCTGCGCATCCGTAATACTGAATTATTACAGGCGCGATTACAAACGCACCCTGGAAATTGTTTGGGAAGATGAGACATGGCTCGTAGATTTGCAAAAGAATCGCATCACGTGTGAAGACCGCATAATATTTGAGTCCCCACATACAATTCTCGACACTTACACCTCACAACTGAGATATTTCATCAACCTTATAAAGAATGGTGCATCCCATTCCTTCAACAATGTTTCTGACGCAATGAATACACTCAGAATTGCCCTCTCCTCCCTCTCCTAATGCTTCTCTCCTTATAGAGCCCAATCTCGCACCATTGCCACCATCCGGCTCCATAATTTTCCTTAAACATTTTTATTCATAGCCGAAATTGAGTAAATTTGCAGTTTGAAAGGAGAGATTTGAATATGGCAACAGCAACACTGAACAACAATGACAGACTGCGAGAACTGGGCACCGCCCCAATCTGGAGGATACTATTGAAATATAGTCTTCCCGCAGTTGTCGGCACCGTAGTCAGTGCCATATACAATATAATCGACTCCATAGTAATCGGTCACGCGATTGATGACCCGAACGTAGTGAGCGGAATCGCGGTCACATTTCCGGTGATGAATCTCGTGACGGCTCTCGGTATGCTCATCGGAGCCGGTGCCGCAACGCGTGTCAGCATTGTCTTAGGACAGAACGATAAACGGCAAGCCGAAACAATACTTGGCAACTGCGTTCAACTCACCATCTTTATCGGGCTGGCATATGTGGGAGTATTCTCTATTTTCATTGACCCAATTCTCAAGATGTTCGGAGCTTCTCCCAACTCCCTTCCTTATGCACGGGAGTTCATGCTTTGGGTGCTCCCGGGATGCGTACTTCAAAATCTCACTTTCTCCTACAACAACGTAATGCGCGCCTCCGGTTATCCCGGGAAAGCAATGTACACCAATATGATTGGCGCAGGTGTCAACGCCATCCTTGCGCCATTGTTCCTCTTCGGATTCCATTGGGGAATACGCGGCGCAGCCATCGCCACAGACCTGGCAATGCTCATCACTGCATTCTTCGTGATGGGACACTTCTTCAACAAGAAGAATACATTGCATTTTGTAAAGGGCACCTTCAAATTGCAATGGAGAGTGATAAGCAGCGTCCTATATATCGGCATGGCTCCGTTTCTGATCAATGTGGCGGGCTCAGTGATCAACGCAATCATTAATAACACCCTGTATAGCTATGGCGGCGACAACGCCATCGCAGCAGTTGTTGTATTCAACCGGTTTGTAACAATATTTGTGTTTATAATCATAGGTATTTGCCAGGGCATGCAACCAATCGTGGGATATAATTATGGATCAGGGCGTTATCCGCGTTTGTTCAAGACGTTATGGCTCGCAGCCGCGACTGCCGTGGTGATCTCTACTCTTGGAAGTGTCATAGGTGCTTTGTTCCCGCGCCAGATAGCATCAATGTTCATGCAGGATGAGGCGCAGATCGAATGTGCCGTCAATTGTCTGCACTACACAACAATAATGTTCTGGATGGTTGGATTCCAGATTGTAGCAACCAACTTCTTCCAGGCTCTCGGAATGGCAGGAAAAGCAATCTTCCTCTCTCTGACACGCCAGATAATATTCATGATTCCGCTACTGTTCATTCTTCCACCGCATATGGGTCTCAACGGAGTTTGGGCAGCCTTCCCCGTCAGCGACACAGCCGCCACGGTAGTCACAGCCCTCCTCCTCTTCTTCCAGATTCGAAAAATCAAGAAAAAGGATCCAACTCCCCACATCAGCCCAAATAACAATCTTTGATATTGTTAAAACGAATTAGAGTTGCATGTGTTATACAATTGTATTATCTTTGCACTACAAATAGATTCGTTGAATATGAATACAGCATTAGTAACAAGAAAACAGACTTCTTTCCGTCTGAGCGAGGATCTTCTCAAGCGACTTCAGGAAGAGGCGAAACGCCATAACCGCAGTCTAAACAATCTTGTTGAGAGCGTGCTGATGGCGTTCGTTGCTGACCGACCCAACAAGACCACTCTTGCTGCCATGAAAGAGGCGGAAACTTCAGAGAATCTTGAAACTCTTGACCTGAACAATTTCCGCAGTTTCGTCGACTCCTTATGAATACACTGAAGCTTACCTCACAGTTTAAGAAAGACCTTAAACGCTATAAGCACAAAACTGATGTAATCGACAAACTGGAGGAGATTCTTAAATTACTCGTCAACGGATTACCAATTCCTCAAGAAAACCGTCCGCATGTATTGACCGGCAATTATCGAGGCTACATGGAGTGTCATGTAGAAAATGACACTTTACTGATTTGGTGGGATAAAGAGGAAAGTTTTATCAAACTCGTCCGTTTTGGCACCCACTCTGAATTATTCTGACTTAAGGGAATTCGAGGTAAGGGATCATTTCGAGCACCACATCGGCAATCTTGCGAGTGTTGGAGAGGCGGGGGACTTTGCGCTGGCCGCCAAGTTTGCCGTTGCCTACGGAATGTAGCCAGCGGTCGAAGATACCCTGGGGAACAGTTATGATTTCCGGAGGATCAAGGAATATGGTGTTGGCTCTTTTGGCATCGTAATCAGAATTGAGTTTGCGCAATTCAGCGTCAAGACGCATGGCGAAATCTTTCTCGTCTGCAGGACGTCTCCCCCATTCTATCAGCCATTGATGCCGCCCGCGGTGATTGCCTTCAGCGAATACCGGAGCGACAGTATAGTTCACAATCGAAGCACCAGTCTGACGACATACCTCCGCTATGGCTCGTTCGGCATTCTCTTCCATCAGTTCCTCGCCAAAAGCGTTGATGAAACACTTGGTGCGTCCTGATATCCTGATCTTCACAGGCGCAGTCTCGTAAACGCGCACTGTATCACCCGTGTGATAACGCCATAATCCGTTGCTCGATGTTATCAACAATTCATATACACGCCCCCTCTCAAGATCCCATACGGGAACCGGATCATTCTCTAGATCTGATACCGGTACAAATTCATAGAAAATATCATTGTCTATGGTCAGAAGCATCGATTTGTCATCGGGATCATTCTGCACGGCAAAGAAACCTTCAGAGGCATTATAATTCTCAACATAATGCATCTTCGCAGGGTCAGTAAGACGGTTGTACTCCTCGCGATAAGGTTCGAACGAAATGCCACCGTGGAAGAAGACCTCCAGATCACTCCACGCCTCCGACAAAGTCTCCACTCCCCGCGCCTTCACAATTTCTTTAGCAACAGTCAGAAACCAAGACGGCACTCCGGATATATTGGTGATATGCGCATCTTTAGCCGCATTTACAAGAGCCGGAAGTTTTACCTTCCAGTCTGGAAGAAGAGCCGTGTGTTTATCCGGCACACGATAGAAATTAATAAACGGATTTATCTTATTGATTAAAGTCGCACTAAGATCCCCGACTCTTACCTTTGCCGGATCAAGGTTGAGCTCATTGGCAAAAGATCCGCCGAGGATCATTCCTTTCCCGCTGAAAAGACGACTCGAAGAATTTGAACGCAGATAATGAGCCACACTGTCGGCAGCTCCTTTGTAATGGCAGCGGCGCAGGCTATCGTCGGTGATCGGTATGTACTTGGATTTGCCTCCAGAGGTGCCGGAAGATTGGGCGAAATTCACACATTTACCTCGCCATAACACGTTGCTTTCACCCCGAATCATACGCATCACTTCAGAGCGTATCGACTCATAATCACATAACGGAACGCGACGGGAGAACTCTCCATAGGGATTTTCAAGCTTCGCCAAACCGGCAAAATCATATTTCTTTCCAACCTCACAATCTGACGCCCTACGAAGCAGGGAGCGCAGCTGCCGCAGCTGCTCATCCTTGCTCGCAACGCTCCATTTATCAGTGCGTCGTGCAATCATTTCGAAATATGGCCGCATCAGCGGAGTCAGATCCATCGTTTATAGCTTCAAATAGTGTGTGCGTTTTGGATAAAAATTTCCATTTTCGCTACAAAATTAATAACATATTCCATTATCTTCAAGTTTAATTTCATTTATCATCAATTTTTAATAATTTTGTATTCAAATACTGAAAAAAATCTGTTTAATGGCAACCACCAATATACAAAAGACATTACCTTTAATTATATTCCTAATTTCGCTTGTGCTGGGAATCAAATGCGAAGCCCAGCTGATCAAGGTGAGTGATCAGCGAGGTTTCACGGATTCCCTTCGTCAAGAGCTGATAAACGCTCCTTATTTCGGATTATTCAAGGATAATTATTTCACAGTCGGAACATCAATTGGACCAAAACCGACGCGCACCAATTCGGATGTAAAATTCCAGATCTCAATAGCCCAACGCCTTACAAAGACAACTTTGCCGGGCAATTCATTCGTGTTTTTGATGTACACTCAGAAAACATTCTGGAACATTTTCGAAAAATCCCTTCCCATGCGCGATATCAATTTCAATCCGGGAATCGGATGGTCGATACCGTTTTTTTCAAAAGGGAGATATGCCGGGAAATTCACACTCCTTATCGAGCATGAAAGCAACGGACGCGACAGCATACAGTCGCGTAGCTGGAACAGGATTACATTTTCCGGCTCAACGATAATCGACCGCTGGCTAATGGTGCATGCCAAATTCTGGATACCGATAATCGATGGCGAGAACAACCGCGATATCCTCCGGTATTGCGGAATCTGCCAGGGGGGCGTGCAAGTCACTACCCCCGACAAAAAATTCGGATGGGCTCTTACCCTCGTGAAGCGCATGGGCTGGAACTTTAATTTCAACACCATCTTTGAATTCAATTGGCGCATACATAAAAAATCGAACCAATATATATTCGTGCAATACTACAACGGGTATGGAGAGAACCTTCTTGACTACAACCAATTCCATTCCCGGCTACGGGTAGGCATCGTTATAAAACCCACTTTCTTCTCAGAATTCTGACAGGCATGAATTTTCTCCTACAGTCAGTTTAATCATGAGTATTATGAACTACGAATTAATATGGATATTAGCGGGCTTTGCCCTCATCCTCTCTATCTTGACACTTATATGGCTCGAACGTCCGCTTTTTCGTGTAGGCACATACAAGCCTCAAGAAGAGCAAGACCCGGCATTCGGCACACCCAAAGTATCGGTAATAGTATATTCACAAGTTTCCGAAGAGGAACTGATGGATTATCTCACAACTATCAGCGAGCAGGATTATCCCGATTTCGAAGTGATTGTGGTGTGCGAGGCAACAGCTGAGAGTAATGAGGTGCTTTCAGAATGCTGCACCCGCAGATTCAACAATGTCTACGTCACTTTCATTCCACCCGGCTCCCACAACCTCAGTCGCCGCAAACTCGCTCTGACTCTCGGCATGAAGGCAGCAAAAGGTGAAATCGTTGTAACCACAACCGCCAATGCCGAGATCCATTCCCAACGTTGGCTTTCAAAACTTATTTCCCCATTCCGCAGAGAAAACGCCGAAAGCATCGAAGTGTCGTTAGGATATTCCCATTTTGATTATTCCCAGATGAAAGGCTTTGGGAAATGGTATCGCGAATTCGTGGCGTTACTGACTGACGCCGAATGGATAGGGTATGCTCTCGCCAGAAAACCCTATCGCGGCGATGGATATAATCTCGCATTCCGACGTAAACTTTTCTTCGATCATAAGGGTTATTCCCAAAGTATGTATCTCCATTCGGGCGACGACGATATTTTCATCCATGAGATCGCAACTCCAGAGAACACGGCTATGGTGCTCGACCGGGAATCGATCCTTTCTATCGGATGGGGAGAAGCCTCCAAACGTATGTGGCGTGCACTTAAAGAACAATATGACTTCACATCCCATTGGCTACCTCGGGAACCATTCCGCAGAGCCGGAGCTGTCTCAACAATGCAATGGCTCATATTGTTGCTATATATAGCAACCGGCATTTTAGGATACATACAGGTTGGCGCCATGTATGACATTTCGTCATATATTCCTGCCATCGTTTCATGTGTCTTACTCCTGCTTTTCCAGCTTGCGCAAATTTTAATTTACAGAAGAGCGGCGGAGAAAATGGATGCCACAAGGTTATGGTGGGCATTGCCTATATTTTGGCTTCTGAAGCCCTTGCTAAATAAGCTCTTCGATTTCAGACATCGTCATACTCGCCGCTGGAATTACACCTGGAAGAGGTGAGGCGATTAGGCTTTAGATTAGGCCTTAGACAATTAGGCGAAGCTTTCTAAAGCCTAAAACCTAAAGCCTAAAGCCTAAGACATTACACATTGAAAATTACACATTAAACATTACTCATGACTTTATATCCAAATCTTATTTTAGACGCGCTCAAGACCGTCAGGTATCCTGGCAACGGCAAAAGCCTTGCCGAGAACCATATGATTGAGGACGACATCCGCATTGACGGCAACAAAGTCTCGTTCTCCCTGATCTTTGACAAACAGACAGACCCATTTATCCGGTCTGTTGTGCGTGCCTCCGAGGCAGCCATAGCATCTGCAATTTCTCCGGATGTAGAGGTAACCATAGCTGTGAAGACTCGCACGACTGCGGCTGCGGCAAAACCGGAAGTGCTTCCGGGGGTGAAAAACATTGTGGGTGTAAGTTCCGGCAAAGGTGGTGTCGGGAAATCAACTGTCGCAGCAAACCTCGCCGTAGCATTAGCAGCAAAAGGCTATAAGGTTGGATTGCTGGATGCCGATATTTTCGGACCTTCCATGCCTAAAATGTTTGGCGTGGAAGACGAGCAGCTCTACATGGTAAAAAAGGAAGGTCGCGACTGGATCGAACCCATCGAAAGATATGGAGTAAAAATGCTTTCAATCGGATTCCTTGTTGACAAAGAGAAACCGGTGCTTTGGCGCGGTGGCATGGCAAGTAACGCTCTAAAACAGCTTATCTCTGATGCATGGTGGGGCGATCTTGACTATTTCCTTATCGACATGCCTCCCGGAACAAGCGACATACATCTCACCCTCGTGCAGACGTTGCCAATTACCGGAGTGGTAGTTGTAAGTACACCGCAGGAAGTAGCTCTCGCTGACGCACGTAAAGGTATTGCAATGTTTACAGGAGATGCCGTGAACGTTCCTATTCTTGGACTTGTAGAAAACATGGCTTGGTTCACACCTGCGCAACATCCCGACGAACGCTACTATATATTCGGAGAAGGTGGTGCGGTCAGATTAGCGGAGGAGCAAGGCGTCAAACTGCTTGCACAGATACCACTCGTAATGGATATCAGGAGTCACGCCGATGAGGGAGCGCCGGTTGCCCTTGAATTGGAAACGAATCCGGCTACAGCAAGTATCGAAGCCCAGGCATTCGGCACACTCGCCAACAATGTGATTGCTGCAGTGGATGAACGCAACGCCACATTACCTCCGACAGCAAAGGTGGCTATGCATTAAACCGCGCCATTGCATGGTAATCATCGCGAGGGATATCCTCCGAGTCAGGCTCATGCAATTCACCTTCAGCAGGAAGTCGGAACGACAGGAGTTTTATCTTCTTACCCCGCGAAAGCCATTGCTGCTCGTAGAATGTCTTGATAGATGATACGGGATCTGCATTGCCGGAGCCATAAAGATCATCAGTGTTCATCAACACTTCAAGACCATTGAGTTCTACAAGACGGCGTGTGTATTCATAAAGGAAAGGAGAATCTGTCTTCAGATTCACAATACCGTTATCACGGAGCAAACAACGATAAAGATTCAGGAAGCGCGTAGATGTCAATCGTTTGCGCGTTTTCTGCATTTGTGGGTCAGGGAAAGTGATCCAAAGCTCTTCAACTTCACCGGGGACAAAGAATTTATCAATATTCTCTATCTCTGCCCTAAGGAAAGCGGCATTTGAAATCGCTTCTTCCTCTACTGTCTTAGCACCACGCCACATACGAGCCCCCTTGATATCAACACCTATGTAGTTTCGTTCGGAATCACTCTTTGCAAGCCCAACGGTATATTCACCTTTGCCACATCCAAGCTCGACTACTATCGGAGCTTCGCGCTTAAAGAATCCCGCATTCCATAATCCACGGTGAGGAAAACCGTTTTTGATGAGTTCCTCACGAGGATATTGAAGCACACATGCAAACTCCCGCATCTCTGCGAATTTCTTCAATTTATTCTTTCCCATATCGTAACCAATAACAAGTTCTATATCTTGCCGGACTTATTTCATCATTTTCACAAACTTTACTATTCCACCGGCATTTATACGCACCAACACGATATCATCGGCAAACGGACCGATCGCGTATTCTTCAACGCCAGGCATAGCATCCGCAAGGAGTACGCCGGCAAGTGAAAACACCTCAATGTGATTAATCGGCTGGTTTGAATTCACTTTGATGTCGTCTCCAACACGAGCTATATCAATTCTTACCGCTTCATTTGTAATGTCATTGATGTCGGTAACATCCGCACCGATCTTAAAATCCTTCCAGACCGGGGCTGTGCGCCACAGCTCCTCATCCTCCTTAGCCATGACAAGTGAAACCTTACTTACATCCACTCCCGAAAAAGCTTCCGGAGAACAAACAGGCACATCCTTACCTCTTTCCGACACATCCACAGATTTCAGATTCGCTGCATTCCGAAAGGCATAATCCTTGATTTCCTTCACAGCCGGATGAATCACTATTGTATCCGCTTTAAGATTGGCGTATGCTCCTTCTTCAATAATATCACCGGTCACGCCCCCAAGAATCGTCATCACGCCTGTATTAGCCATTGCCAAGGCTGCGCTATTCGAAGGTGTTCCGGTTATATGTCCGAGTACCCCGTCATTAAAAAAAGCCCCATCACCCAATTTAGCGCCATTGCGTATCACGACCTCCAACAGTGAAGGCATTTCAGCAAAAGCATAGTCTCCAACCTGCGACACTGAGGGGATATTGAGTTTTTCAACTCCGCTTTTCATGAAGGCACGGTTTTCTATTGTTGTCACAGTTGTCGGGATAGATAGACGCTTCATCTCGGAGCATCCGTAAAAACACTGTTCAGGGATAGTTTTCACGGATGTTGCAGACAGATCTGCCGATTGCAGTGAAGAGCACAGGTAGAAAGCTCTTGGTTCAATAGAAGATACCGTTGCCGGGAATTCAATCGATACCAATGGAGTCTCGGCAAAGGCAGCCTCGCCAATTATTGAAACAGATGCCGGCAGTTTCACGTTTTTCACATGAGTAGAAAAAAGAGCATAGGGAGGTATCTCGCCATCGTAAAATTCCGAGCGTTCCATATATCTCGAATTCTTTAATGTTACACCCTTTATCGCCAATCCGGACATATCAATATCCGTCACCGACTCTGGTAGATATTTTAAAGAGACAAGATCAATCGAAGTGACCTCTCCTTGAAGCACCAATGCCACTGGATGCGATTTGCTCCATTTCTTTATCAACGAAGGCAACATACCCTGCTTAAGAACCACAGTTTCGGCGTCAACACAGAATGCCGTGCACATAACTGCTAAAACCGCAACAATATTTCTTAGAACTCTCATATGATGTAACGCAATGTTATATTAATTTACGACTAATACTTTTCCAGCCGTTGAAAAACTCTCGCCATCCGGAGCACCGGATACCAGAACATAATACACCCCTCCTGGAACACGTTTGGAATTAAGGTTGGTCACATCCCATCGAGCTTCGCCACCGGCTGCGAATCCTACTTCCTTGATCAAATTGCCTCCTGCATCAACAATCTTTACAAGGGCATTGTCAGCAACACCTTCAATCGTCACATAACCGAAATAATCAGGGCGTACAGGATTGGGATATATCAAAGCCTTATTATCTGAATCACCGCCTGCTGAGGTTGACAGAAAAAGCTCAGCAAGACCCTTGTCAGTAGAAATCATCATGGAATTGTTTTCCGGATTATAGCAGATACTGTAAACCGTATTGTCTGGAAGTTCAGAATTATCGGTTGTATACGTGCGCAACACTTCGGTGCCATCACCGGATGTGACAACAATGCCACCTCCTCCGGTTCCAAACCATTTACGCCCTGAATTATCCGGAATGATACAGTTCACACTTACCCCATCAAGAAGGTAATCCGCCAGATTCGTACCGTCGTTTCTCGAAACCTTGATACGATTCACCCGTCCCCCTGTCTTCATTATCTCTGACGGTCGGAAATTGAGGACTCCATTGTCGAGTCCCAGCCAGATAAGACCATTGGCAGTATCTTCATAAACTGACATTATATAAGCAAATTCAACTTTTAAACCATCTTGATCTGTAAATTCCTTTATATCCACTCGCCCATCATCATTCTGGTTATCAAGTGTTCCCTTATGATCAATAAAGACAAGTGCTCCACCCCATGAACCAGAATAATACATAAGAATATTACGATAAGACGGGCTATGCAAAGGAATAATCTTTTGTGAAGCAGAACCTACAAGATTCTTTATCCTCCATTTTGTCATAGGCTTGAATGAGGCTGCATTATTAGAAGCCAATCGATTATCTTTTGCCCAATACCAAAACTCCACGTCATCCCCGGTCGGAGTCTGCTCCTTCTCTCTGGCTTCTTTATTGACATCATAATCAAACCATGCAATCCACATGGTTCCATTGTTATCAAAAAGAGGGGACGAAAAAGAACATGACAGTGCATATGATTGATCTTTGACAACCGGGATAAAGCCTGCCAAACCGTTTGCACTATCACCAACCCTGCCAAATCGCAAAGATTTCGATGGATCCTCAAGATCAAGCCGCATTATACCATGAGTATAGCTACCGCTATA
Source organism: uncultured Porphyromonadaceae bacterium (assembly GCA_902495075.1). Lineage (GTDB taxonomy): Bacteria > Bacteroidota > Bacteroidia > Bacteroidales > Muribaculaceae > Lepagella. The sequence continues at coordinate 111,346 of CABUVO010000007.1, read as the reverse complement.
AATATGATTTGTATTTGCCGGATCTACAGCAATTCCATTTGGATTCCATTGCTCAAAGGCGGCATTTGGAGCTCGATAAGCAGCCGACATTGGTGTCCATGTCAAACCTTTGAGAGAGGCAATCAAATCAGTGGTATATTCCCATTGAGTGGTAAAATTATGGTTGATTCCATGATTCCTGACAAGCATACCATAAACAGGATGATACACCATATTGTCACTCTTGAAAGCATTAGCTGCATTAGGATATAGTTTTTCCATCTCAACAATCCATCCCCTATCTGCACTGAAAGTCTTTCTCACCAGTCCATATCGATCTTTATTAATCCAGAAGGAGTTTCCACTCCATCCTCCGATTATATCGTTATAATCTTCTTCCGCTTTGCCAAAATGCAGGGTACTCAAATCCTCCTTTATCTTGAATATATCAAAATACCCGGTTAGCAACACTCCTTCCCTACATGGTTCAAGACTCTTTATAAAAGTATTATAAATCCATTGGGTTGACAGACTACCTGTAGAATCCGTCTGAACACAATAAACCAGACCATCCCATCCTGAGTTCATCCATACCAACATTTTATCTGTGGCAAGACGAGCAGAACGTTTTATATTTGAGAATTCACCTAATGGTTGGTATTCATCAAATGTCATTGCCGATCTATCGGCATAACGCAAACCTTCCGAATTTCCAAGAACCACATGGTCATCTATTCTGAAGGCACTCACAAGAGGAACTCCAAAATTATAAGTTCGCACAATCTCTCCTGCCGCATCATCAATCAATATATAGCCAAATTCCGTGGCAAGATAAATTTCATTTGCATCCGCATAAAAAGAGATTCCGTTGACTTTCTTTTCGTATCCGGAATTAGCGAGTTTAAGACCTGGTATGTTTACAACCTTCCCATCATCATAGACCAGATCGATATTCCCATTATCGTAAACAATTAATAGATAATTCTTATCAAAATTATATTCGGCACAATGAATGATGTTTTCCGACAATAGATTTTGACGGCATAGAAACTCAATTTCTTCTGCGTCTTTATCTGTACGGAACAGATGGAAATATGTATTCGTATTGTCACCAGCATTCTCTATAAATGGCTGGCATCGACTAAGGAAATAAGTATATTCCGGAGTATCGATGATCCGCTCTATTTTCCCATCAAAAGTTGGATGCAAACGCCATTGCTCTGCAAAAACGAGCAACGGCACCATCATCAATAATATATAGGATATTATTCGTTTCAAATCAGTCAGTAATAAATTATTTATTTAAGTTTCGCAAGCTTCAACTTAAAGTTTAAGAGTTTATAAGTTTGCAAGATATTCAGCAAGTTTGCGCATTGCACGTCCGCGATGCGATATTGCATTTTTCTCTTCAGGGGTCATTTCTGCAAAACAGCGTCCGGTTTCCTCTGCAATAAAGATCGGATCATATCCGAAGCCTCCGTTGCCGTGAGCTTCCGTTGCTATAGTTCCGTCTACCCTACCCTCGAATGTCTTTGTTTCCCCATTCAGAATCAAAGATATGACAGTTGCAAAATATGCCTTACGGTTCTGCTTACCGGTCATTTCAAAAAGCATCTTGTTCACATTATCGGCAAATGTGCAATGTTCTCCGGCATAGCGGGCACTATAGACACCAGGTGCTCCATCAAGAGCTTCAACCATAAGGCCTGTGTCATCGGCAAAGCAGTCATATCCATACTTTTCCTTCACCCATCTGGCTTTGATCAGGCTATTGCCTTCAAGCGTATCTGCGGTCTCGGGGATTTCGTCATGACATCCTATCTCTGCAAGAGATACAACCTCAAACTGACCCGCAAGGATAGCACGAGCCTCTTCAAGTTTATGCTGATTGTTGGTGGCAAACACCAGTTTCTTTAATTCTTTATTTTCCATATCTATTTAATAACGAAACCATGCCCCCTCTTATTATCTCATTTCATCTTGCCAAATCTCCTTATTTTTATTAATTTTGCACTTTAAGTCTGACATCGAGTCATACTTACACAAAGAAACTATTAAACCGATTATGGACTACAATCATAAAGAAATCGAAAGCCGATGGCAGAACTATTGGCGCGAGAACCAGACTTACAAAACAGTCGAAAACCCGGACAAGAAGAAATTCTATGTTCTTGACATGTTCCCTTATCCCTCGGGTGCCGGTCTCCATGTTGGACATCCGTTGGGATATATCGCCAGTGATATCTATGCCCGCTATAAACGCCAGCAGGGATTCAATGTGCTCCATCCCATGGGTTATGACGCATATGGTCTGCCGGCAGAGCAATATGCCATCCAGACCGGGCAGCATCCTGAAAAAACGACAGTTGACAACATCGCCCGCTATCGGTCACAGCTCGACAAAATCGGTTTCTCTTTTGACTGGAGTCGTGAAATCCGCACATGTGATCCGGAATATTATAAATGGACACAATGGGCATTCATGCAGATGTTCAATTCTTACTACGATCTTGATCTGCATAAGGCACAGCCCATCTCCAAACTTATAGCACATTTTGAAGCAAAAGGGAGCGAAGGCATTCACCCGGCTGCCACAAAAGAGCTCTCTTTCACTGCCAACGAATGGAATGCATTGTCAGAAAAAGAACAGCGAGAACGCCTGATGAACTATCGAATAGCATATCAGGGAGAGACAATGGTCAACTGGTGCCCCCAGCTCGGTACTGTGCTTGCCAACGATGAGGTTAGCGAAGGATTGAGCGTTCGCGGCGGCTTCCCGGTGGAACAGAAAATGATGAATCAATGGTGTCTCCGTGTATCGGCTTATGCTCCACGTCTCTTAGACGACCTTGAGACCGTGGAATGGTCCGATTCATTGAAAGAGACTCAGCGCAACTGGATAGGACGTTCGGAGGGTGCAGAAATGCGCTTCCCGGTAGCAGGGAAAGACATAGAACTCGAAATTTTCACCACCCGCGCCGACACAATTTTCGGAGTGACATTCATGGTGCTTGCCCCCGAATCCGCATATGTTCCGATGCTCACAACTCCCGACCAAAAAGAGGCTGTTGAGACATATCTTAATGAGGTAAAGCATAAGACAGAGCGTGAGCGTCAGATTGAAAAGAAAGTTTCAGGTGTATTCACCGGTTCATATGCAGTCAATCCTCTTACTGGCAAAGAGATTCCGGTCTGGGTCAGTGACTATGTACTCGCCGGTTATGGCACAGGAGCAATCATGGCGGTTCCTGCTCACGATTCTCGCGACTATGCTTTCGCACGTCATTTTTCGCTCCCAATCATTCCGCTTATCGAGGGCGCGGATGTATCGGAACAGAGTTTTGACGCAAAGGAAGGCAAAATGATAAACTCCTGTGGTCCGAAACTCGACCTTAATGGTCTTGACGTGAAAGATGCGATAGCCAAAACCAAGAAATTCATCGAGGCAGAAGGACTCGGGAAAGTAAAGGTTAACTACCGCCTGCGGGATGCCATTTTCTCTCGTCAGCGTTACTGGGGAGAGCCATTCCCCGTCTATTACAAGGATGGGGTGGCATATCTCATGGATGAAGATGCATTGCCTTTGCAGTTGCCTGCAGTGTCAAGCTATCTGCCAACAGAAGATGGACAGCCCCCGTTAGGACGCGCCGAAAACTGGACAACACCGGAAGGATATCCCATCGAACTTTGCACCATGCCCGGTTTCGCAGGATCCTCTGCATATTACCTGCGCTATATGGATCCGCACAACGACAAAGCTCTCGTTAGCAAAGAAGCTGACGAATATTGGAGAAATGTTGATCTCTATGTCGGAGGAGCCGAACATGCAACAGGACACCTTATCTACTCCAGGTTCTGGAACAAATTCCTCTTTGACCTCGGACTTGTGGTAGAACCGGAGCCCTTCAAGAAACTGGTAAACCAGGGTATGATTCAAGGTCGCTCCAATTTCGTATACAGGATCAAAAATACAAATACTTTCGTAAGCCATGGTCTCCGTAAAGATTACGAGACCACGCCCATCCGTGTGGATGTGAATATTGTATCAAACGATATCCTCGACACAGAGGCTTTCCGCAAATGGCGTCCGGAATACGCAGATGCTGAGTTTGTGCTTGAAGACGGTAAATATATTTGCGGCTACGCAGTGGAGAAAATGTCTAAATCAATGTTCAACGTTGTTAATCCCGATGACATCGTTGACCGTTATGGTGCTGACACGCTGCGTCTTTATGAGATGTTCCTTGGTCCGGTTGAGCAGTCGAAACCTTGGGATACCAACGGTATAGACGGAGTCAACCGCTTCCTCAAAAAACTTTGGGGTCTATTTGAAAAAGCAGATCTTACAGAAGCCAAAGAAATGACCAAAGAGGAAAAGAAAGCGGTTCATAAGCTCATAAAGAAAATCACTGAAGACATAGAGAACTTCTCTTACAACACCTCGGTGGCAGCCTTCATGATCGCTGTCAACGAACTGACATCGTTGAAATCCACCAATAAAGAGGCAATGGATGTCATCACACGTCTCATTGCGCCGTTTGCACCACACATTGCAGAAGAGTTCTGGCATCGTCTCGGACATAACGGAAGTGTCGTGGATTCGGAGTGGCCTGCTTATGATGAAAAAGCACTTGTAGAAGACACAGTAAAATATCCGGTAAGCTTCAACGGCAAGACGCGCTTCATGGTTGAAGCGCCCGCGGGAGCCTCAAAAGAGGAGGTGGAGAAACTGGCGCTCTCCGACAGCAATGCCTCCCGCTGGCTCGATGGCAAAACACCCCGCAAAGTCATAGTAGTCCCCGGCAAAATAGTCAATATTGTCCTCTAAACCACGGATCTTGACTCCCTCAAACCATTAAATTCAAGATCTTAAGAATCGTTATAAAAAAGCGGTTTGAATGGATTGAAAATAAAAGCAGTTTGAAAGAAATGAAATATTTAAATATAATATTGTCTGCAGCGGCAGCTTTGGCTGCCGCTGCAGGTGCAATGGCTAAAGGCACTGTCATGAGTGCCAACAGCCCCAGACCACAATGGATAAACAATGCGGTTATTTATGAAGCAAACCTTCGTCAAGGCACTCCGACCCGCGACCTTAAAGGCATGCAGCTCCAGCTTCCTCGTCTCAAGGATCTCGGTGTTGATATCGTATGGTTGATGCCCATTCATCCAATCAGCGAAAAGAACCGCAAAGGCACACTCGGATCTTATTATGCCGTAAAAGATTACAAAGCTGTCAATCCCGAATTCGGCACAATGGAAGATCTCAAGGAATTCGTGCGGACAGCACATACACTCGGCATAAAAGTGATCCTTGACGAAGTGTGTAACCATACCGGCTGCGACAACGCGTGGGTTGCGGAACATCCCGAATATTATGCCCGCAATGAGAAAGGAGAGATGTTCGGACCGTTTGACTGGACCGATACATATAAACTCGACTATTCGAATCCTGCCACCCGCGCGGCAATGGCGGATGTACTTAAATTTTGGATTAAAGAAGCCGACATCGATGGCTACCGATGCGATGTCGCAGGGGAAGTTCCTACGGATTTTTGGGAAGAAATGCGACCGCAACTTCAGGCTATAAAACCAGTAGTCATGCTTGCAGAGGCTTCCAAACCTGAACTGCTCAAGAATGCTTTTGATATTGACTACGCATGGCCTATGAAAGATGTGTTCAATGCTATAGCCGCTTCAAAAGGAGTCAACAAGTATGCACAAGAGAAGAAACTTAATCTCCCATCAATGACAGCCCAGGATATCCCGGCACTCATACAGCGCCAGAAATCTGAATACCCGCGAGCCAGCATACATATGAACATGATCACGAACCACGACCTGAATTCATGGGAGGGAACAGAATTCGACCGCTTCGGACCGGCAGTAGGAGCTTTCGCCGTGTTAAGCTACACACTTCCCGGCATCCCGATGCTTTACACCGGACAGGAAACCGGTTTCAATCATCCGTTTGAATTCTTCGAACGTGATTCAGTCCAACCTGATTACATAGAAAATGAATTCACAGCATTCTATCGCATCCTTAATGCACTCAAACATCACAATACGTCTATCGGAACATATGAGCCTATTGAAAACACCAATTTCATATCCACATATGATCCTGATGTTTTAACATTTACACGCCAGAATGGCAAAGACAAAATTTTTGTCGCCGTTAATCTTTCCGATACCCCATCCCCTCTGCAATTCGGTCGCCGTGAACCATATCTTGTAGGACTCAGAGATATATTCTCCGGAGAGGAAGCGGCACTCCCCACCATGCTCCAGCCTTGGCAATATATAGTATTATCCACACCCTATAACGGCATAACCCCGCCTCCGGCGTTCGCATCCGAAACTACCACTTCATTATCCGGAAGCTACAAAGTTAGAGTCTCAACCCATGACGCCAGTGCACGTCTTCGCGAACTTGCACACAATAAAAGCGGACATACTCCTGTAAACAAAACATACGTAGAAACGGCCACAGCTACTACTGCAGCATCTTCGGCTGCCTCAACAAACGATGTGGCAGCAAGTATTGGGACATCTACTTATTCTGAGACCACTTCCGGTTTCGGAGGATTCAATCTCGCCAAACCTGACACACTCAAGAAACCGGTAAAGAAAATGGGCAAAGCTTCTTCGGAGCCCAAATTCCGGCACGTCAACAAATAAAAAAGAGATATGAAATAAGCTACATAATAAGCTAATTATACTTACATTATATTTTCCAGGAAATTATATATTCCGCTGGAGTCAATCTCTTCTTCATGCTATCATCGGTTGATTTCCTATCAAATGGCAATCTTAATTTATAATAGCTAATCTCCAATAATTTATACAAATATCGACATCCTTCAAGGAAATAATTGGAGTATACATTATTCTTCCTGTAGGCTTTCATATGATCCTTCAGTATTTGTCTATGACTTTGCAAACCGGAAGTGGAAACTCCACCGATACGCATAGTTACAAAATTCCTACGAATATATGTTGTCCTAATGTTATGAAGATATATAAACCTCAATAATAATTCAAAATCAGATGCTATTCTGAAATCAAGATCAAACTTGCCAAAACGATCATAGATACTTTTTCTACAATAAAAAGATGGATGTGCAGGCATAAAGCCCATACACATTTTCCATCTGCGAAATCTTCGAGAAGAATAATACCTTACGCCACAATTAACATTATTTCCTTTGATATAGTGCACATCTGCATAAACGGCATCAACATCACTTATATTCTCAACAACTAACTGCAAAATGTCGGGAGCACTAAAAAAATCATCCGAATTCAAAATACCAACGACTTCCCCTGTAACCAAAGCCAACCCCTTATTCATGGCATCATATATACCATGATCCGGCTCACTAATATATTTCAGTCTTCCTGAATACTGCGGCTCGAGTTCCTTTACAATATCCATGGTATTATCTGTAGAGCCACCGTCTATTATTATATGTTCAAAATCAGGATATGACTGAGAGAGGACACTGTTCATGGTATCCCTTATGGTCTTTCCGCTATTATATGCAGTTGTGATGATAGATAGTTTCATTTATGCAGGTAGAGTCGCTTGAACAAATGCCATAGCAACAATATTCTATAGCTAATCTTTTTACTTAACGTAAAACTATTCTTGTATGTTGTGGAAGAAGTCGCAGAATGTCGTCTGAATTTTATTCCTTTAAAAGGTATAAACGTCACTCCCTTGGTAAGCTGACATAAAGACCCAATCCAAATGTCCTGCCAAACAGGCAGATTATTGGGTATAGGCAATGCCAAATCAAGTATTTTCCTATGAAAAGCCATGGCACAACCAAGGTACCCGTTCTTGATCCAATTGTGCACAAAACCAGTCTTACAATTAAAGGATTTAAAAAAACTGTCCTCCAGTATATTCAAATCCGCATCAGTGATATAAGCATCATGAACCACACAGAAACTATTTTTCAAAGCTTCCATGCATGCATTTAGTTTCCCTGGCAGCCATATGTCGTCTTGGTCTGACAAGAAAACGATTTCCCCTTTCGCATGTTTCAAGGCATTCTCAAAATTTCCGTTTATCCCATGCTTTTTTACATTATGAACCAATGAAACCCTTCTGTCATTAAACGATTCTATGATTGCACACGTATTATCAACAGAACCATCGTCTGATATTATCAATTCATCGTCATCCCTGATTTCAGACAAAATAGAACTGATTTGATCACGTATATATTTCTCTCCATTATAACTTGCCAGACAAACTGATACCATACTTTAAATCAATTTATGCAAGGTTATCATATAGCGAATCCAATAACCGGTAAATATTAGACCATTCAAATCTCTCTACAAATTCCGACAACTGCCCATCCTTCTTCGACTTTTTTAATTCACATAACTTCTCACATAAATCTTTTTCTGAAGTATAGAAAATATTCATAGGTGCCGGGGCGGCATAATCCTCTACTCCTGTAATACTGGGTAGAATTAAAGGAAGATCCAAACTCTGCGATTCCAGTAGCGAGTTATTGGCAGTTGCGAAAGAAAGAGGTAAGAAACAATAGTCAGCAATAGATATCAACGAATAGAATTCATTGTCTTCAAGCCGGTTATATACCCTTACATTCTTTGCATTCTCATATCTGCTCTTCACATCTTCGGGTGCTCCGACAAGATGAAATTGGATTTCGGGTCTTGAGCAAAGCCTGGATACGATCCTGTCATAAAGGTCAAAATCCCTGTACGTCTTTCCTATCGTAAGAATGTTGATCTTATCCCTATCAAGATACCTACCGTTCCTATCGGCAACATTCACCTTTTCAAATACCGGTCGGTTAAAGCCATGTGGTATGAAAACTGCATCAAGATCATATTTCTCCTTTAATTCACGTTCCTGACCACTACTAAGCACAATAATCCGGTCGAGAGCTCTTAGTTGTTTTATTAATGCTTTCTTGAATCTACGTGTCTCTATATCCAGATGCACTGTGGCTACAACTTTATGTGTTCTCGACTTTCGATATGGCAAAAACCGCAGCATAGTCACATCTCCATAAAACAGATGCACTATATCATACCTCTTTCGTCGGAATCTTGTGAGGAGGTCAAGAATTGCCAACGGCAATCGTATCCATCCCGATTTCATTGGTATGTTGCCGAATGGAACCTCAGAGAGCAAGAGAATATCGGATGCATCCCCATATCCTGTGATCCAATCGTAACCTCCGCTCTTAGAATGCGCCGGATCTCTGAACCCCGAAAAAAGAACTCTTTTTTTCATCACCTACTTGAATTTTCATAACGACGCATATCAACCATCCTCTCTTCCTTAGACTTTATCCCCCATGCCTGATTGTCGTAATCATAAAGTATATGATCAGTCAATATCAGAACTTTCATGACTGCAAAAGCAATTGCCAATACATTTACAATGCGTCGTAGCTGCCCTTTTGCAAGCCCCATCATGTTAGGAATTATTATCCAGTACGAAAAGGCAAACAACACTGGCATACGCTCAACAAAAACCGGCACATCCGAAAAGACATACCACAATGCGTAATATATATAGAAACTATTACAGAATATTCTATTTGATTTCCGTTGTTGATAAAGTTTAGCATACAGGAAATACACTAGTATAAACATAAGTAACCTTTCAAAGTAGCCAAAGGTCAAACCCTGTTCCGCCTCCGCATTGGCAAGATATCCTAAAGCCTTCCCGACAAAAGCACTATCCATACCATAGAAGTTACTTAATATCAACGTTGTGGGATACGCCTTAAAAAAGAAAATAACATTTACGGAAAGAAACAGTACTATAGGCCACACTCTGCCCCAATTTTTTGTCAATACAAAATATGCGGGTAAATAAAATATAGCGGACGTATGCATTAACATTGCAACAATCCATATAAGTAAGAATTTCCAGAACTGCCGTTTCTCCAGATATGGGAGTGCCAATAGGAATAATATCACAGCTTTGACATTCCTCATCAGGTTAAATTCCAGTATGATTCCTGAGAAACATATAAACATAATCCACGACCAGGCTATCGAACGGCTATACCTTTTGAATATAAATGTAAACGCTACAATATCCACTATGGTATTCAACAAAACCCATACGTGGTAATCATCCGTAATAGTCTTGAAAATCTGGGTCACAAACATGAATCCGGGCTCTATCCGACGCTCGAAATAAATTCCACTGTCAAGAAATGAAGGAACCCTGTAATACAACCAATAATATAGATACCAGTCGGTTTGGACAAACCCGCGCAATCCGAAAAAGAGAATTAGAATGCCACCCATTGCATATATAGCGATTTTCCTCGTCCTTTCACGTTTTTCATGATATGAAAAATATAAAAGAACAAGGACAACCAATACATATGGTATGCCATATATGTAGCTATATATAGGCTGCATTATTCAGAGCCTGGCATTCTGTGTTCCATGGAATACAACATATTCATATATCCTCATCACCTATTCCTTCCTAAGCGGGCACGAATTACTCTGACACCCCTATTTTTTAACGAGTCATTTAACCTTTTATTTTGCCGATGATTATATTTGCATCACCCGTTTTTTATAATTACCTTTGTGATCCATTTGATTTCATAAGACATGCATAGAAAAATTTCCATCATAACAGTGTGTTATAATGCCTTTCAATCGATTGAGAAGACTATTCTTTCGGTTGTGAATCAGACTTACAGCAATATCGAATACATTATCATCGATGGCAAATCTTCTGATGGAACAATTGATATAATAAACAAATACAAGGATCGCATCAATATTTTTGTATCTGAAAAAGACAATGGTGTTTACGACGCGATGAACAAGGGAGTTGAATTATCAACCGGCGATTCAATTATTATGATGAATGCCGGAGATACCTTTGTTGAGTCCACAACCATTGAAAAGGCAGTCTTCCTTATGTCTAATGTCAATGCTGATGTGTTCTTTGGTGACAGCATAGAAATAGAGCCATGCGGAAACTCCCATTACCGTATAGCCGATAGCAATTCTGCAAATCTTAGCCGTTTCCCAATCTACAGACATGGTGCTTCATTTGTCGATGCAAAACTCCATAAGAGAATCAAATTTGACCTGTCCAAATCAACAGATCTGGGATATTCGCTTGATTTCAACCAGATCTTTTCAATGTATAAAGCCGGAGCTACCTTTGCAAAAATTGATCTCCCTATAATGATTTACGAACAGGAAGGAATGTCGAACAATCCTGTACGCTCTTTAAAATATGTTTTCAAAATAACTCATGCCGACAAGTCTCCATCACTGTTAAAAAAAATCAGGCATCATCTTAGCGTATTAAGAACAAAAGCGTTTCTTAACAGATACATGTCAAAAGCCATTCATTACATCTATGATTTCTGTCTTTTCCTTGCAAACGGACCCATCGGCAACTTTCCTTGTTACCGTTTAAGAAAGACATGGCTAAAGTTCTTAGGGGCAAGAATTGGCAAGGGCACCATCATAAATATGAAACAGTTCTTTTATCATCCCACCGGATTACGAATAGGAAATTCATCTCATATCAACAGAGGTTGCATTCTTGATGCGAGGGGCACGTTAATAATTGGAAATAATGTCTCCATATCTTATAATTCAACTATCCTGACGGGTAGTCATGACCATAATTCACCGTCTTTCGCAGGAAGATTTTATCCCATAATCATTCATGACTATGTATGGATCGGTGCCTGCGCAACAATTCTCCAGGGAGTAACAATTGGCAAAGGTGCTGTCGTATGCGCAGGTGCTGTTGTAACCTCAGATGTCGAGCCCTATACAATCGTGGCAGGGGTGCCGGCAAAAAAGATAGGAACCAGAAACCAAAATCTCAACTATAAATGTGAATGGTCGCTCCCATTTGCTTAGAGTCTTAGTTCAATGATTCCAGATTCCAGATGCTTTACCTCTGATGATTCTATTCACCTGTATCTTCAGCAAACAAGCCTGAATCACATATACGATCGACGGAACAATCAACAATCCGGATATCCCATATTTTCCACACAAATAATTCATAGAAGGATAAGCAATAATAGCGAAAACTAAATAAATATATAATTGAAGACTAACTTTCCCAATTCCATTGACAAGATACATATACACATTAGCCACCGACATAATCATCATATATATAGCGACTGATATATTCACACCAACGGGAACCGATACGCTATCCCCTATCCAGATCTTATAAAATAACTTAGAAATAACAAACATTATACCCAATCCTCCCCAAATACCCCATGCAAATCTGTCTATTCTCCGCAGGGTGGATCTCATCCAGTTATAATCCTTATTCGAAAATGCATTTGTAAAAGCTGTCCATATAGGATTGAGCACTAATGTAAGAAACATAAAAAATACATTATAGTATTTATATGCAATGTTATATTCCGTAACGGCTTCCGGACCTAAAGATTTAGAAATGATTACATTCATAAGCTGGAATATAAACAACATTGCGGTGGTAATAATAAAAAACTTATATCCTGTTCCCAACACATCCTTCACGTATCTGAATCTAAAATATCTGAAAGTTGGGCGATACGCTCTGTATCTTTTGGTAAAAAGCAGCAACGATGCCAAAAACAGAACAATTACAGGCATACCTGAAACAACCCATACCAAATCTATCAAGTCGCCATGCTGCCTCATTCTTGACAAAATAAATATTACAATCAGTGTCAGCATTTGACCGATAACATTAATCAGCGAGCTCCACATCACTTTTTGATCAGCCACAAGTATAGTAGACATGGTCTGGAATACCAATTGAAAGCTAAAAAAAATTACAAGCAATGAGAAGACTTTACTCAATTCATTTTGATACGAGGATTCCACACCGAGCATTGAAGCCCAATTTACGTAACCACCACCTACAAAAACCGTTATCAATATTATGGCGCATATTAAGCCCAGCACATAATACGTATTTGATACATAAACCTTTGCCAGCAAATGTTTATCTTTCGCTATTGCTTCTCCAAATTTATTCCTAAAACCGAGAGTAAGACCTGCATCAAAAAACACTATCCATGACACCAATGAACTAAGCGTAAGCCATATTCCATATTGTGTTGGATTAACATAATCAATGGTTAGAGGCACAATAAGCAATGATAAAACAACACTTATGCCCTTCAGCGCAACAGATCCTATAATATCAATTTTTAATCTGCCACTTCTTGATTTATCTTGAAATATATTTGCCAAGTGAAATAACATTACTCCATATGCATTCAGCCGAGTCGCGGATTTTTGGCTATCTCCACAAGCTGTTCAAGCGAACTTGACTTCTTCGGCCGCTGCGCCACGCAGTGATCAAAGAAAGAGAGACGGTGCACATCGCTGCCACAAATATCTATCATCCCCTCCTTAAGCAGCCATTCGCATTTCTTACGCGCCGTCTCGCCATATCCGTCAACAAGCGACATGAAATTGGTCTGAAACAACAGACCGCGGTCTTTCCATTTATAATAATCCTCCTCTTCCATATAACGATAACGCTCCGGATGTGCAAGAACAGGGGTATAGCCAAGACTGATTACACCCTCTATCATTTCCTCCATGCCGTAAGGGGGATTCATATAGCTTGTCTCAACCAAGAGATGCTTCCCTGAATCACCAATCGGAAGAAATTCATTTTTCTGCAATCTTTCCTCAAAAAGAGAATCAAGCATATTCTCTGAAGCAAGCCTTAAGTCTATAGATCCTTCATAGGCTTTTTTAAGTTCGGAATAACGCTCCTGCAGAGATTCCGGGGTGTTGGGGTAATCCTCCATCACATGAGGTGTAAGCCACACTTTCCTGACTCCTACTTCCTCATATCTTTTCAAGACTGCAAGAGAATCCTCTATAGTCTTGATTCCATCGTCAACACCCGGCAGTATATGCGAATGCCAATCGATGAAACCCTGAAACATTCCAGTTTCGATTAATTTATCTGTAGATTTAAATGGCCACATCTTTATGATTATTAAAAAACACTCATTCCGACCTCTTCTTTTGGCCGGAATGAGTATGAAATTTATTACGCGGGCTATATGCCTGCTTTATTATTCCTTGTCTTTGTCTGAATAATATCCATACACTCCGTATGCCCTTGATTTGCTGGTTCGTTCAATACCATTCAACACAATGCACATCTGTTTGAAGCGTTTATTGCGGTATATGGCATCTATATCTGCAACTGCCTTACGGTCAAGCAGACCGGCGCGAACCACAAATATTGTGCGATCCACATATTTCTCAACGATCTGCGTATCAACGACTACATCTGTAGGTGGACAATCAATAAATATATAGTCATAATCTTTACGCGCTTCAGCAATAAACTCGCCAAGACGCCCATTGTCCATAAGTTCTGCAGGGTTAGGCGGACGATGTCCGATAGGCATAACATACATTCCATCATGGCTGGTCACAGGAACCACCAGATTTTTCCAGTCATTGGTATTGCCTGTCAGATAACTACTTATACCCTTGGAAGGCATATTCACAAACTGAGACACAGATCCATGACGAAGGTCTCCGTCTACAACCAATACTTTCTTCCCTTTCAACGCAAAAGAAGACGCAAGGTTGAATGAGATGAATGATTTTCCGGATCCCGGATTGAACGAAGTAATCATAATCACATTACATGATCCTTGATCGCGAATCATGAAATCCAGATTGCCTCTGACTATCCGGAATGACTCACTAACCACATCGCGACTGCCATCCTTAACAGCAACGAGTACCTTCTCAAGCTCTCTTGAACTCTTTTTCTTCGGGAAGACCTTGCGCACAACATCCATAAGTGATTTCTTACCAACGAACGGTATCTCACCGGCAAACGGCGTTGACATTTTGTCGAGATCCTTGCGGTTGCGCACTTTCGTATTCGTTGCCTCGGAAATATAAAGAGCTACGCCAGGTACACATAGACCCAATAGGAAACATACCATAAGAATCATGCCCTTCTTCGGAGCCACAGGCTGAAGTGAGCCGGTTGGAGGAGTGATGATCCGTGTATTGTCGGCTGTAAATTTCTGTGTGAGCTCATTTTCTTCACGTTTCTGAAGGAGATAAAGATAAAGCGATTCCTTCACTTTCTGCTGACGCTCCACACTGAGAAGATATTTAGCCTGAGTAGGACCCGATGCCAACTGCCCCTCGGCGACACCCTTGGCTCCTTCCATATTTCTAAGAGTCTTGTTAAGCGCAACAATCTGACCATTGATAGCATTCACAATTGCCTCTCTCAGACCTTTGATCTGTCCGTCATAATCCACCACAAGAGGGTTGCTGTCAGAAGAACTTGCAGCCAAAGTGTTGCGGGTGAGAAGAAGATTATTGTAGTTGTTTATCTGGGCTTCAAGAGTCGGAGAGCCGATTCCGGTATTCACAGGAATAACGCTCTTTGCATTGGTCGGGTTATTAAGATAATCGCGCAAATAAATCGACATCGACATCTGGTTTGTAACCTCAAGCATCTTGTTTGACATCTCAACAGATTGCTTCATCTGTGTCTTTGCAGCCTCCTCAAGATCCGGCACTCGATGATCACGTTTGAAATCAAATATTTCGTTATCCACGTTGCCAAGCTCACCCTCAATCAGACGCAAACGCTCATCAATAAAACTGGAAGTAGCCACAGCAACCTTATTCTTGTCCTGAACCCAATTCTCATTATAGACATCCACTATGGCATTCAATACGTCAACAGCCCGCTGAGCGGAAACATCCTTCATGCTAAGGTCTATGACATCGGCGTCTTTATCGGCAAGATCCCCCTTGACCATCGCACCGTAAAGCTCTACACTGTTCTGCATGCCCATACGGCTGACAAGAATCTCCGACACCTTCTTAGCCTTCTTTCCTTTAGGCGCGATATAACTGCCGTTGGGACTAATGGTAACATTGCCGACAGGTGTCTTGACCGGATCAAAACCAAGTTTCACTGTGATTTCTTTTTCTATCTCTTCTTTTCCATCTGGAGTAGCGATATAGAATTTACTCAGCTTCACAGTTCCGTTCTCTCCAAGCTCGGCTGAGAAACCCGCAGCCTGTTGCTCTTCAAGATCATGGAATTTAACGTTAATTGGAAGGGTCGTTCCATAAAGGGTGGTTTTATGGAATCTCCCGGGAGAATTATAATTCACATCAAGCCCAAGACGCTGGATCACCTCATATATCACGGCGGGAGATGTCAAGGAGATCAACTCGTTGTTGACATTAGTGTTCGATGCTACAAGACCCATCGATGAGAACGCGTTGCTTATGTCGCCAACTCCACCTCCGCCATCCTGATCCTTAATCAACACAGCCATGCTACGTGAATAAACCGGCTGCTGGCGAAGAATATAGAAAACGCCAATACAGCAAAAGATCACAACAGATGCCATAAACCATTGCCACTTGGCAAGGCATTGCGTAAGAAAGTCTTTTAAAGAGAACACCTCTTCCTCTTCCGGAACCTGTGCTCTGATTATATTTTCCTCCATTTTCCCTTTTCGTATTATTTATTGATGAACACTGCGATTGTGGTTACAACCGAAGTGAGCAACGATGCCACAGATACCCAGAAGCTTACGCTAAGGGCGTTGTTACCGTTAACCGTACTTGAACGTTTTCTCTGTTTGTTTGGTTCAACATAGACCACATCATCCTGCTGCAGATAGAAAGCTGGATTCTGCATTAAAGATGCGGCATCCGTAAGATCCAAAACATATGTATTAACCTTTCCATTCTCACTGCGAACCACGCGCACATTCTGACGCTGCCCGTTGATGGTAAGGTCTCCTGCGAGCGTAAGAGCCTCGAGAATATTGAGTTGATCACGATTGAGATCATAACGACCCGGACGGTTAACCTCGCCCATCACGCTGATACCTGAACTGAGGAATTCAACTACAACCGTAGGATCCTTTACAAGCTCACGACCCATAAGTTCTCCTTTAATATATCCCGCAAGCTCAGCACGAGTCATTCCTGCCACTTTAATATAACCCAATACCGGGAAATCGATTTCGCCTTCAGGGGTTACGGTATATGAAGCCACACTCTCTGACTGAGCCCCTGTGTATGCGCGAAGTTCACTCGTGTTGCCGTTTGTTGATCCTCCCTGTCCGATTCTTGACGAATACACCGGAAGATTAAACAGCGCTGATAACTGCGGATCCTTTGATTTTACCACTATGGAGAGCTTGTCTCCTGGTTTTACTTTTATTGGTGCACTCTGGGCAGTTTCCAGAATAGTCGTAGAGTCTATATCCTGGAAATATGCCACATCTTTAGGCACACCACAGCCGGTCATGACAATAGAAATCATGCCGGCAATTAAGCCACGAAATACGAGGCGGTTCCTTTTCATATATAGTTTATCTTTTTTTATTCATACAACATTGTATTCAGTCTATGTTCTCTTGCACGGATAAGACGTGTCAACAACATGTTCAATGCCACCCAGAGCACAACATCTCCGAGAATTATCCACGTCGGTTGCACCAGCGACGAAAAAGCGACATTTACCAACACAAACACCATGTCGGTAAACACGATTGCCACAAGTGCCTGCCATTGCAACATACCCAATGCAAGAAGCTTATGGTGAATATGGCATTTATCCGGCAGGAATGGATTGTGCCCGCGCCTTACCCTATGGAAAAACACTCTTACCACATCAAAACACGGCAACACCAAGGGAGACACCGCCATGATGAAGAGGTTATCGCCAACCGGGAGTGCGTCCACCGGAATATTGAAGACCTCTATCGTAAGAAACACAAGCATAAGCCCTATGGTCAAAGATCCGGTATCGCCCATAAAAATCTTCTTATGCTTGGTGGCAGCACCGAATACATTGAAATAAAAAAATGGTATCAACGTCCCCAATGTCGCTCCGGCAAGCATCATACATGCGTATTGTCCCGACAAATAGAACACATACGAATACCAAATCAATGCAACCGCACTGAGACCGGATGCCAGACCATCTATACCGTCTATTAAATTAACGGCATTTACCACATATATTATACAAAACACAGTAAGAATCCATCCAATCCATTCCGGAAGTTCATGGATCCATAGGAATCCATACAAATTCGAGACCCAAATTCCAGATGCAATAATCAGCACACCTGCTGCAATTTGAAGCACAAATTTAGCCCTGTATCTCACGCCCACAAGATCATCCGCAAGACCCACAAGATAAATAAGCATCAATGCGCAGATAAGGAAAAAGATCGGTATCATCGCATCTGCAAGCACCGGAATTATCTCAGAGCAATGGAAACGCAGGTTAAACCCCACAACCAGACTGAAGGCAAACGCGAGTCCCGGGAGGAAAGAGACTCCTCCTAATCTGGGCACAATACCTCTGTGAATCTTACGCTCGTCAACGGAATCAAATAATTTTTTGCTGAATGCAATAACCAAAATCTTGGGGATGATCAATCCGGTCAGCAGCACCGCGATTGCCAAAGTCAAAACATAATTTTGAATCCAATAAGCCATAGTAATATGTCAAGTATGATTTATATTCTAATTTTTATCTATTTTTAATAATTCTTGTGCAAATTTAGTTATTTTTTATCTAATTGCAAAAAATCAAGATTCCTGCAACCGATTTGTATTCTATTTTACGATTCTTTATTTTGTCTGTTCAATGCTAAATATTAACTTTGCAGCCTAATTCAGACAATCGCAAAACAATGTCAACAAACACTACTGACAATACACGCAAGGTGACAACCCGTCGCCTCGTGGAAATGAAGCAACGCGGTGAAAAGATTTCCATGCTCACCGCCTATGATTTCTCCTCTGCTAAAATTATCGACGCTGCCGGAATAGACGTGATCCTTGTAGGAGATTCAGCCTCCAACGTCATGGCAGGTAACGTAACTACCCTTCCCATCACTCTCGACCAGATGATATATCACGCAAAATCAGTGATGAAAGGCACATCCCGCGCCCTTGTGGTGGTAGACCTCCCGTTCGGCACATACCAGGGCAATTCAAAAGAGGCACTCGCTTCTGCAATCAGAATCATGAAGGAGAGCCATGCGGAAGCCGTAAAGATGGAAGGAGGCTCCGAAATCCGTGAATCAATCGAAAGGATCCTATGTGCTGGCATCCCGGTGATGGGACATCTCGGGCTGACCCCACAAAGCATCAACAAATTCGGCACCTATAGCGTCAGGGCGCGTCAGGAGGAAGAAGCCGCAAAATTGATTGAAGACGCAAAAATGCTCGACGAGATTGGATGCTTCGCCTTGGTTCTTGAAAAAATACCCGCCGAGCTTGCCGCCCGTGTAGCAAAAGAAATATCCATTCCAGTAATCGGCATCGGAGCCGGCGGAGGAGTTGACGGACAGGTGCTCGTAATGCACGACATGCTCGGAATCAATCAAGGATTCTCGCCAAGATTCCTTCGCAGATATGCCGATGTGGCTGGAGTCATGACTGACGCAGTGCAGCGTTACATTGACGACGTAAAATCAGGCGATTTCCCGTCACCGGCAGAATCATATTGAAAAAATATTTTCAAAAAAATTTGGTCGAATAAAAATTTCATTATAACTTTGCACTCGCTTTAGTCAAGGAGCGTGTGCATCCAAGACAAAGCTCAAATCTTTCGGGGTGTAGCTCAGTAGGTTTAGAGTACGCGTCTGGGGGGCGTGAGGTCGCAAGTTCGAATCTTGTCACCCCGACTGAGAACAACGTAAACGCCTGTAAGTCAAGCACTTACGGGCGTTTCAATTTTTTAAACGGGACAAAAACGGGACACGTCGTTTTTGTTTCGAGTCAAAAACCTGCATTATTCAGCGGCGCACGACTGCTAAATAATGTTAAAAAAATGTGTCCGAACGAAAGCCCCACACCTGAGGAGATCAGGGTGGAACCAAAAAGAGACGAGATTAGCGGCATAGCATCCGCCATCCAGTACACATTGCCGGTCTACCGGGAGACGGAAGGCTGCAATTACATCGAGTTTTATGCCTTCGACCCAAACGCGGGTCGACTCCGGAGAAAACGCATCAAGACGAACCGGATCAAGGGCATCGTGAAGCGTCGGCAATACGTGCGCGATGTCATCAAGCGAATCACAGAACAATTAACACGAGGATGGAATCCTTGGATTGCCAAAGACACAGCCGAGCTGTATGTCTTCCCCGATGTGCTCGACAGGTTTGACACGCACATCAGCAAGATGCTGGAGAGCGGTTACTACCGCAAGGAGACCTACAACGGTTACAAGTCCTACCTTAAGATCCTGCGGGAGTATGCGCAGAAGGTCAAACCCATCTATTACGTCTACCAGTTCGACAGAACTTATTGCGTGGAGTTTCTGGATCACGTGTTCATCGAGCGCGACAACGGAGCGCAGACCCGTAACAACTACCTCCATTTCCTTCGGCTCTTCTCAAGCTTCATGGTGGAGAAGGGCTATGTGAAGTCGCGCCCGTCGGATGGGATATCGCCCATCAGCAAGCGACTTTACAAGAAGGAAAGGACGGTGATTCCGGTTGAGAAGGTGGCGAAGATCACCGGTTACTGCAAGGAGCATGACAAGCACTTCCTCTTGGCTTGCTACCTGCTATATTACTGTTTCATCCGTCCGGTTGAGATGGTGCGTCTGAGAATCGAGGACTTCAATCTGAAAGCGGGCACAGTCACGATTCCTGCCGAGTGTTCAAAGAACAAGAAGAAACAGACCGTGACGGTACCGAAGAAGGTGCTGAAATATGCTCTGGAGCTCGGCATATTTTCGGAGCCGATGCAATATTTCATATTCTCCGACGGGTTGCGCCCCGGGAGAAATGAAATTGATCCGAAAATATTCCGGGACCACTGGGGGAAACTCCGCACTCCTTTAGGGTTGCTTAAGGAGTGGAAGTTTTACTCACTGAAGGACACCGGCATCACCGAGATGCTGAAATCGAACAAGGTGCAGACAATAGAGGTAAGAGACCAGGCGCGGCACTCGTCGCTGTCGATTACCGACATCTACACGGATCATTCCGAGCAGATGAATCCGGATATCTACAACATGGAAGGTGCGCTTTAGTCCGCAATCGGAAAGAACTCGCCCTTCATCAACTGCGACATTCCATCATCGTTGAATGTCGCAGTTATTTTTTCGCACAAATAACGGCGCCCTCTGATATGGAACACGGAGCGAACATCCGGAATCTTATCAGAAAGGAATTTAAGTTTGATTTTTTCCTTAGGCTTTATCAGGATTCCGTTCTGATAAGATTTATAACGCTGAACGATTGAAAGACGTCCATCCACTGAGGGACACGGCTGATAGGAATAATGACCAGTGCCGTCCCATATAGCTATGAGGAGCTTGTCATAATATTCCGGAGCCTTGTCACCTTCATTATCCTTGTTGAGGATGCTGTATCCGTACGGTTGCCGGATCTCGTTTTCATCCACGTCTTCCGTTTCGTTATATCCTGCGGGTTCGAGGAATACGGCATACCCACGAGACCAGGAAAGATAATCGATTCTGGCAGGAACGATTTTCAACTCGACAGTCTCATCGGAATCGGGGTCATAGACGTAATCTCCGAATCTGTTCAAATATACAGAGCGCCACCGGCATTCAGCGACCGGCTGGCCGCGATTCACATAACGGGAATCCGTAGGAACTACCTTCCAGATGAAATAACTATTGGTTTCCTTGATGTGAAACAGTTTCCCGCGGATAGAGCCTCTCACACCATCCTTTGTAGTTCCTCCGAAATGGCTACGGTTCGTATTATACCATTCGTTGTATTCTGCGGAAGTATTGAAGATCATGACACGTGAAGGATCCTTCATCATAAACTCGATGAACCAACTGCAACTATCGAATTTCCACTGAGAGTCGCCGCGATCAGTGAAATGGATTCTGGAAGCAGCACGATATTTACAAAGTGGGTCTTTGTAGGAAATATCGGAGCTGAACTCATCTATAATTCTGTCAATCTTGACAGAATTTTCAAGGGAATCCACATCCTTTGAGTATCGCATCGAGATAGATTTCTTCTTATAATCTATGTCGAACTCACATACCAGGAACCTTTCGAGCTGCGTGAAGAACTCCGGGAATGACCAGTGAGGGAGAGCACGGGCAATCGCCGGTGTGTCCCAAGCTGCGGGAATTGCGTTGCAGACGAGAAGGAACCTGTCATCCGAGGCTTCCCATGGGGAGAAGTCATAGGAGAACCCGGTTGCCTGACAAATCTTCTTTGCGATGAAAAGAAGATAAGGCATATATGACAGTTTTCCTTCCTCCTTGGTATTGTCGGACCAGACTGGCGAACTTACTCCGTCGATTTCATTGTTAAGGAATCCTTCCGCGGCATCGTTGACCCATTGGAACGGCACATAATCCGCTCCTGCATCACATGTAGGGTATGACGGGGAGGATGGCAATGTAGTTGGATATGAGCCGAGATTCAGTTCATTGATGTAGATTGCATCGTAATCTACAGAGAAGTTCTGAACAGAACGCCCCTCAAGGAACTGAACCTTAAGTTCGGATTCGGTTGCCTCGACAACTGAAATGACACCGGTTTTGGAGAAATCGCCGTCAACGATAGTTGCATCGAGGACGACAATCCGTGAATTGAAGTCCATACGCTCCATATTGCCGAAGATGTCCCGATTCTGCTGGCATCCCGCCATAGGGAGCGTAATCGACAGAGTATATGCATCGGAATCCGTGAATGCACGGTTTTCCGAGATATACTCAAATGATGATCCTGATTTGATGACGGCTTTCTTGCCGTCGATATATAGATTCATGTCAGAAATCTTTAGGAGATTTATTTTTCAGATATCGGTTGTACTCATCTTCTGCCTGAACGAATCCATGTTCTCCGGCGATGGAAACAGCTGCATCGATAGGATGTTTGAGGCGCTCGTTAAGAGCCGCCATAGCCTCGGCATTCTGAACGACGGCAGCCACCATGAGCGCGGATGATCCGTCGGACTCAGCCATGCGAACCATCGAGTCAGTGGCGCGGATGGAGCGCGACACATCCTCATCTTTGAGTGATCCGATGGTATTTGTGCGCTGCGCATAGTCAAGAGCCTCGATCATCGGACGGGCCACAGGGTTAGCGAGAAGTTTCTGCGAAGCGACCCACTCGCCCGCATGGACGATGCCGGCAGGTTCATCGACGGCTCCGGGTTTCGTGAAACCACCCTTGGAGAATCCCTGCGACTCTGATGCCTGTTGCTGTTTCTTGATGGCGGCAATCTGTATGGCACCGGCAGCGACCGCCATAGCGGCGGCGATAGGTGCCAGGATGTAGCCGACAACGGGGACTGCAGCCGCAGAGCCATAGGCATTCAAGGCATTGGTGGCTGTCTGAGCCACGGCTTGAATCACCTGAAGGGCAAACATCTTACGGTTTGCCTCTTTCTTAGCCTTGGCTTGCTCAGCGTCGCGCTGTTTCTCCAGTTTACGAATCCGATAAGAATTCCCTTGGGCACGGTCAATCTCAGCGTCATAACGTTTTTTGATTGCCGCCGTCTGAATTTCAAGCTCGGCTTGCATCATCGAGGATAATCCGGAGAATACCGAGGACATGCCGGAAACCAAAGTGTTGAGCGACCCGGTCAACGCTTTGCCGCCATCGCCATTGAGCCACTCGACAGAAGAATCAATGGCTCTCTGCATGGCGTTTCGGTTGTCTTCTTCGGCGAGCAGACCGTATTGTTTCTGGAGGGCGAGTTTCGCCGCCTGAAATGCTTCCTCGATGCGGAGTTTCTCGTCGGCATTATTGCCGGCAGCGAGGATCTCCGCATTATAGACCTCGGTCAGCGTAGCGATATCGGCATCGTATGCCGCCTGTTTTTCGGTGGCATTCAAGCCGAAATATTTATCCTTGAAGGATGCCAGTCGCTTCTCGTGCTCCTGCTGGGCCTTCTCATACTCCTGCTGATGTCGTTGAGCGGCACGGAGCCGAGCGTCAAGATACTGTTGCTCCGCCTTGTTGCGTTCCTCGGAGCCTTCCTTAGTGAATACGGTAAGCCTTTTGAGGTGTTCAAGCTCGGCGAGTTCCAGAGCCTCCTGATGGGATTTCTCGGCTGCTTCACTTTCCTCGGCAGACATATTCCCGGCTTCAAGCTTCATGGCATACGCCTCATTGAGGGCCCGGACAGATTCTTCATAGGAAGCATTCTCGATGCTGACGAATTGAGTATGCTGGGCTTGAGTATATTTATTGGTTGCCTCCCAATAATCAGCCTGAATTTTCAAACGTTCGTTTCCGGAAACATCATCACGATCCAAAAGTTTCTGATTGTAGTCAACCTGGATCTGACTCATCTTGACCGTGTATTCCTCATAGTCTGATTCGCCCTTGGCGTAGGAGATACGGGCGAGAGCTTCTTCTTTCTCTCGCCATGCCTTCTCAGCGGCGAAGCGGTCAGGAGCAGACCCATCGCCACCTCCATGACCTGTCGGGGTCGGAGTAGGTGTAGGTGTAGGATTTTCTTCTGGAGTTGCATCAGAATTTGCCTCCTGTTTCTGAAGGTCTACTCCATAAACTTTCAAGACTGCTTTTTCCTTTGCCTTTACGATGTTAAGCTTATTATTAGCCGCATCAAGATTACTTCTTAAATGGTCAGATGCATCAAAGTATGAGTTCCCCGCCATACCAAATGAGGTTGTGTATTGACCATTTAGATAATTGGCATTCGCCATTTCTTTTTGATTGCGGTCATAAGCCTGCTGTGCCTCTCGCTGTTTAATAGTTGCTTCTGCTTTTTCTTTTCCTATAGCAGCAAGTTTTTCTCTGGCACCCTCAAGTTCATATTTTTTTGCCAATGATTCCAGATAATCATCGAGAGCCTTTTTATTTTCTCTATATTTGCCCGTTGTGGCATCGAGCTGACCATTATAATTAGGAATAATCTTGTTAAGAGCAACAATAGCCTTTTGACGTTCCTCGAGCGACAAGCGTTCATTACGAGCAGCTGCCAAAAGGAGATCAATTTTTGTTTTCTCCTCGGCAAGTCTTTTTGCTGCCTCAGATTTTACCTCATTTAAAGCCTTTTGTGCCTCAGTAGCTTCGTTCGTGCGATTTCTGAAAATCAAGAGAGCGGCTCCAGCAGCGACTAAAGCTGCTATCAAAGCTGTCCAATTGGTAGCTGCCAAGGCAGTCCGCCACCTCTGTTGCATGGCGAAATTGACTTGAAGCCCATTTGTGAAGTACTGAACAGCATTTGTAACAGCTGCTACAGCTAATCTGAAAGGTCCGAGAATGGTTCTCCCTGCAACTACAGCGATATTCCATGCCTTATGAGCCACGGTTGCAATTTTGGTTCTAATCGCGGCTATATTCAGCGCAATATTATAAGCCGCGATGGCGGCGGTCAGTGATAAGACTGCTGTTTTATTGTCGATAAGGAAATTGACTGTAATGAGCAGGGCTCGCATGATTGCAGATGTCGATGAAAGCATGTGCCCCATCAGTGGAGCCAGTCTTTCACCCAACTCGACACGAATTTCCTGCGCAGCCTTGGCACACTTGTCAAGACCCGCCTGAACTGTAGTGTTCTGTACGTTAAACTCCTTGTCGATGGAGGTTCCTTCCTTGAACGCGACATTTGCCGCCTCCTGCTGAGCCTTCACTTCGTCGATGTGAGTAGCGAGGGTGGAGAGCGCAGCAATGGCGCGAGAACCGTTCTCTCCCATGTCCTTGAACATCGGAGAAAGAACGTCCATGCCTCCTGCCTTCTGCAATGTGTCGAGGAACATAAGGAGGGCGCCATTGGCGTCTTCCTTAAGCATCGTGGAGAATTTCTGCACGTCCAACCCTGCGACCCTTGCATATTTAGCCGGGTCTTGCATCATGCGAACGAGAACCTGCGAGAGAGCCGTTGATGAAGCCTCGACTTTCTGCTCGTTGCTGTCAAGCACG
This sequence comes from uncultured Porphyromonadaceae bacterium, assembly GCA_902495075.1. Taxonomy (GTDB): domain Bacteria; phylum Bacteroidota; class Bacteroidia; order Bacteroidales; family Muribaculaceae; genus Lepagella. Next base: position 85,406 of record CABUVO010000007.1, on the reverse strand, counting down.
GCAGCAAAACCCATAATCTGCTGAATGGTCATGCCAGCCTGTGCGCCTACGCCTCCCATGCGCGAGGCAAATTCAGCGAGGTATGGAGCTGATGCCGAACAATTCTGTGATAACTCGTTTATCACGGATCCGACCTTCAGGAGGGATTGTTCCGTACCATAGATTTTCTCGTCACCGAAGATGCCGGTCAGCTTGGAGAGCGTGAGGGTCGCACCCTCACCGAGGTCATCGAGAGCGACATTAATCTTGTCGGCGGCTCGGACGAATCCAAGGATATCCTCGGATGAAGTCTTTCCGAGGCGTCCAGCCTCCTGCGCGAGTTTATTGAGGTCCTCACGTCCCGTGCGAGTGTCGATGTTCTTGAAAGCCTCATTGAGTTCATTAACTTGCTCCTCGGTCATGCCCGTGAATTTGCGGACGTTCGCCATTTCCTGGTCCATCTCCGCAAAGGCATCCACGGCAGACCGAGCCAAGTCTACAAAACTACCGCCCCACTGATTAAGCAAGTCGATGGCGGGCCATGCATCGGCAGACCAATTCTTGAATTTATCCCATAGGGTTTCCTGCTCATTGGTCTCATCCTTGATTTCTTCAAGACGAGCCTTGAGTTCCTTAATCTTCTCAATATGCGAGTCCCAAGTATCAGAGCCGGGAGGCATGTCCTTCAATTGCCTATTGAGAGTCCTCAGAGCCTTTTCAAGCTGACGAGGAGTAGCTGAATCAAGATTGCTGAGCGCAGATTCCACTCCTTGAGTCGCAGACCTAACTTCATCAAGTTGCTTCTCATAGGATTTGAGTTCCTTGCGAGCATTCTCAATCTCCTTGGCGTCAGCCATAGATGCTTTGAGGTCGGATATTTTTTTCTTGGTGTCAGAAACTTTCTGTTCAAGTTCAGACATCATCTGTTTAGCCTGAGCGCCATTGACGTTCAGGGTAACAGTAGCGGTGTCTCTAATTCCATTCATAAAATCGGAGAGATGATGATTTTGAGCAAATTTAGAGACTGCCGAGAAGGGCATAAAAGACGAAAAACGCCCCTCCGAAAATGGAGGGGCGCCATTATATCATATCATCAATGCCGGCGATGTGGCTCGAACCACGGAAGCCTGCGTGTTTTCCTGTGCCTGTACGACCTTGTTTTCCTTGTAGCCTGGGGCTTGCCTCCTACGGGAACAAAGAAAATGACGATAATCGCGAGTATGAGGAAAAACATCAACATAATCAATTCTTTTAGATGTACAAATATAACAAATTTCCGCGACTTACGCAAAAATCTACCCAAAAAAAATGATGTAGATTTTGAGTTGGCTAAAATACTGGGATTCAGCAGCCGCTTCTTACAGAAATACAGCCGATTTTTAGAGTTTTTTACGATTTTCCAGACATCGAAAATGTAAAACACTGATTTAAAATCGACTAAAGAGGATTAAAGGGGAAATTTTCCCCTTTTCCCGTCGGAAGACCCCCCGTCCGCCCTATGGAGCGAGTTCCCTTGCCCCTCTTTGATTTTGCGGAATATGCGGTTGGATGCGCGATGATGCCCCCTTTTGGTTACGACTCGGCACTCGGCAGACACGACCGCGTGCGGTATTGCGACCAACGTGCAAGCCGATACCGCAACGCAGGGCGGTATCGGCTTGCTCCTTATAGACTCGTGCGGTAGACGGGCTGTGCTTAGAGCGGAGCGGAGAGCACATAGACACGGAACCATCCTTGTTACGGCTCGGGGCGGAGACTGGCTGCGTGGAGGGAGGTGCATGAAGGGGCGAGCCACACGGGGGCAAGTAGATGTCGATGCCTTTGCCGTGTGTCCTCGTAGAGAAGCGGAGAGGACACGCCTGAAGCCGGAGACTTCCGTACACGGCGAGAGAGCTGAGGAGCTTGCGCGGATCCGACCGCAGGGCGTATCGGCGTAAGATACTAAGCCGCCGTGGACGGATGTCGTAGGCGTAAAGGCAGGCACAGGCTTCGTGGGCGTATGGATGACACAGACAACGACGCAGGAGGCAGTCCGTATCAGCCGTTACGACCAAATCTTCTTGACCCCCCCATGGCCCGACACTTCGGCACCGACCGGCAGTGCAGGCAGGCTTCGCCCCGAGGGGCCTGGGGTGGGCTTCCGGTGCAGTGCCATAGCAGCAGAGCCGGAGATAGCCGACGACCTTGCGACAAAGGTGGAGTGGAGTGTCCCTACAATGCAGGAGCGCCGGAACGGTGAGCGGCCCGTAAGACGAGCGTGCGTGATGGGCAACGGAACGTTGCCCATCATGCTAAGGGAGGATTAGGGATGCTCTCCGTGACAAGCGGGCATCGTAACGGACACGCGGCGCAGCCCCACTCGACCGTGGCGCGGGGTCGGGGGTCTGTCGTAGGCGTCAGGGCTATGGCGGGCACCGGTGCCGAAGGAATCAGTAGGAAATGGACCCTTGGGTTTGCGGGCGGGAACACGGGAGGGCGTTGCCGTGGGAGGGCACCGGAGGGCAGACCGAGGGAACGGAAAGGGCAATGACAATCAGGCGGAGTGGAGAGACCCTACAATGCAGGAGCGCCGAGAACGGTGAGCCGCCCGTGAGACGAACGTGCCGAAGTGGGAAACGGAGCGCAGCGGAGTTTCCCTGAGGCTTAGTGAGGAATTAGGGAGACTCTCCGTGACAAGCGGGCATCGTAAGGGAACGCGGCGCAGCCCCACTCGGCATGATGTCAGTGACCTCCGGGCACCGGGCAACCGGAGGTGTCCTCCCACAGCAACGCTCTCATTCCTTAGTCCTGGGGTGTCCATTTCGGACGGATGAACTTTCTGGCATACTTGTGCGAGCGGAGACGGTGCTTGATGACATGTCGGCGGTCATACTTGACCTTGATGACACATTTGGAGAAATCCTCGACAAAGTACAGGTATTCTCCCCAGAATGGCAGGATGTATTGCTCGCAGATCTTGCGGCGGATCTTGTAGCTCTTGTAGTGAACCATCATGCCGAGATAGGAATTGATCGAGGCGCGTAGCTTTTCGAGCAGGGCCATACGTCCGGCATGAGTCTGAGCCTCCGGCATGGCGTTGAACTTGCGCATAGCGGTGATGAAATGACCGCGTGTGCGATTGGAGATGTAGCAACGTCCGGGCTTGATGAAGGAGCCGACGAAAGGAGTGCCCTTAGAGTAGTGCTGAAGGTAGATCTTATCCGGATGCAGGGTGATGCCGAGTTCGGACTTGAGGAACTCACGGGCGTCAGCAATCAACTGACGTCCCTCTTCTGGAGTGCGGACAAGACATTTCCAGTCATCCACGAAAATGATGAATCCCTGCGCTTTCTTGGCGAAGACCATGTAAAGCGTGAACACGGCGCCCAATAGATTGGCGACGTGTTGGGATATCAGATTTCCCGGGGCGAAGCCCTCGGCATGAAACAGGCTCTTGGTCTTGGGATAATCCTTCCAGAGCGATTCATCCGAGATATTGAAATAATTGTCCTGCGGTCGATGATGAATGGTAACGCGGAGATGGGCGAGGAGCTGCTGTAGATCCTTGCCCTGATATGTGAACACGAGCAGATCTTCCATCAGGGCATAAGCCAGAGGCTTGTTGATGCTCGGGAAGAACTGCTTAAAGTCACCGCCCACGATGTAGCAATCATCACGGGTGTAGTTCTCGGTGAACTCGCGGATGGATTCCTGAAATGTCTCGACGGCCCGGAGAGAGCCATAGCCCTTCCGGCAGTTCATGGACTTGTCGCCGACCCATACGAAATAATTTTCGAGGGGTCCGTTATAGCGGAGAGCCTCCCAATGGTGCACCACGCGGTCGCGGGATGCACCAGCCCAAATCTCACGCATAACGGGATAGGTAGCCATGAACACCATGGACTTGCCGGGCGTGTACTCGCCGGAAATCATCTGGAGCCATAGGCTCTTGAGGTCGCGCTGGACGTGCCAACGAAATTTGAGGCATGAATTGCTCGAGCGTTTGTTAACCTCGTAGTCAAGCCATGCCTCAATGATGGAAGAAAATGGTATGTCATAGACTGCTGAAGATGTCGCCGCAGAAACCGAAACCACCGGAACCGGGGCCACTGCCCTGACCCTGTTTGTATTGTTCTTATTGTTGTTGTTCACGTTTCCGTTATTCATGTTGACGTTCCAGGCGTTGGAAGCGTACTGTGACCACTATTGATTTTACCACTCCGGGAGGAATGGTGAGTCACCCGATATCACTTCGCAGTTGCTCTCTCTTAATCAAGACGGCACCGAATGCACGGTGCACCGAGTTTCCTCTTACCCTTACTAAGACTCCGGCTTTCAGACGCCAGCCGCCTCACTGCTTTTGGCAGCTGCGCGGGAAGACCTACGCCAAGCGGTAATCTGATTCTCCACATCGGCAGTGAGGGAGAAAATGTCCGCGAGGACAGTGGACTTTTTGAACTGACGCCTGTCTCGACATACCATTAAAAGAGTTTTGAAAATATCGAATTCAATGAGGAACTTTGAAAGGTGTTCCTCTCGGGCACCTTTGCGACGGTCCTCATTGGCGTAATGGACGAGTGTCAGGCATTGCAGACAACGCTCGACCATGTTGTCGCCAACGATGTACTTGCATGACTTGTCGAAGGTGCCACGGGCATCCATGACAAGCATGAGCAGATTGTACATCGAATGATAAACGGGAAGATCTTCTGTTAGTGCCATACACGGCAATAACGCCGAATCGGAGTGTAATATTTTATCGGGATGGGTGAAAAAAGCGGCGGTCGAAAAATCAAAAAATTTTTCGACCGCTTCGCGGTAAGGGGCACTTAGCCCCTCTCCACCCCTCCTATCGTCGGGGATTCCGAGAGGCCAAGTGGGAAAGTGCTGAAGTGTTTCATATCGCCGCAGAAACCGAAACCACCGGAACCGGGGCCACTGCCCTGACCCTGCCTGCATTGCCCTTATTGAAGTTGCCCACGACTCCGCTATTCACGTTGACGACCCAGGCGACGGAAGCGTCGTATTCCGTTGAAGACCAGTACCACTCGTCAGTTATCAACTGAGTTGTGCCAAAAAAATGACGTAAGCGCGGCATTGATTTCCTTCTTGTACTTATAGAGCAGCCAGAGCTGTCCGATGGCCGGCAACGACCACTTTGTGGGGTCATCGAAGCCGCCATCGGCAACGGTGGAAGCCTTATAAGCCCGCGCCTGTTGAGCCGCCTCAAACGTCACGTTTGCTGTCTCACCGAAGGCGAGAATGGCATCTGTGTTGGCTTCGCCATCGACATCAAGGAGATGCCCGGTGGAGCCAGCGCCATAGTTGGTGAGGTTGCGGACATCCACATAACTTGAAGCCCAAGGCATGGATGTATTACCATTCGAGCGGTAGATGTTATCCTTGGAGATAATGAAGTCAAGGCGCTCGGCGCGGATCCGGAGTCCGAGCTTCACGAGCTGGGCCTTTCCGGAAGCCGAGAGGGCGTTGAATTCATCCAAGGAATAGTCAGAATAGGCACCGGTGGACTTATTGAGACATGCGAGACGGAGGTCACGCAGTCCTGCAGACCACTTCATGAGTCCGATGAGTTCTGACATCGGAGTGTTCTCATCGGCGGCGATACCAAGGTCATTGAGGCTCTGCACAAGGGCCTCACGGTTCTCTCTTAAGAGTTGTGCTTCTTTGATATTGTTCATGACTCGCAGGTATTAGGATAGACAAATCGGACGCACACAGTTAGCAGTAGTGGGCGATTCCACCCATATCGAGCCGCCGTACTGTACACCCAGGCGATAGACCTCATTATTGCTCCATCTTCCGCACGACCAATGAGAAGATCGATTAATCTTGAAATCGCTCGACCAGACGGCGGTGAAGATTGCATCAATCTCGTTGATGCATCTGAAGATGATCATTAGGTGAGCCGGAGTAGGCAGACACCATTGGGAATCATCCTCCAGCCCGTCACGGTCGAGAGTGAACGCCTTGTAAGCGAGAGCCGCGTCAGCGGCAGGAGCGCCAATGACATCGGTCTTACCGGCGGCGGCATATCCTTCGGAGATAAGCGTTGTCTCGGTGTAGGCGTCATCATAGGTATAGAGGTCCCTCATGAGCGAATAAGAGTGGATATCGGGACAGCTTACGTCCCTTGCGCCAAACTGCTTATTCATGAGCGAATCCGGAGCGACTATGAACGATTTGGCATAGGCACGGACACGGATGCCACGGAGCAGGAACTTGCTCTGTTCGGTGGCAGATAGCGACTGCCATTCATCGAGCGAGAAGAAGAATTTCTTGTTATCGCTGATGCGGTTGGCAGCCACGGCGAGGTCAAGTAGACCGGAAGCCCACTTGACATACATGGGGAAATCGGCGGCTCTCGCGCTCTCGGTGAGGTTGAAACCGAGAGCGTTGAGAGCTTCGACCTGCGCACGTTTATTACGGCGCAGGAGAGTAACGGATTGTTCGTTTGAAGCCATGATTATTCAGTGATGATGGAGTGAATAGACCTATTTTCTTCGGAGGCCCTGGCGATGTATTCATCGTAGGTTTCTCCATTGTAGTAGACCAGATGCCCGCCGATGGAGTCCAAGGTGACTGTCTCGACTTCTGAATCTCCGGAGTAATATTCACCGTTAACCTTGTCAACAAGCTCGATGAAGGCATCGAGCGCGGTGAATATGGTAAGACCGTCGATGTTATCCTCCAGCTCGTCGATGTCGCTCTGATCGCGTATGGTGGTCAGCTTATAGACCGTGCTGACCACGGGCTTAGCCTGACGGTTGCCGTCAGAGTCAAGACCGGCGACCTTTCTATCGAGGAGCGTGTGGAGCTCGGAGGCGTCGCCTTTGAGATCCATGTCCTTGATGCGAACAGCGGTAAGGACCTTCACGCTCTGCTGACCGGCGAGGATATCGAGGAGCATTCTCCGGGCGTCGAGCTTAGGAGAAGTCTCCACGCGCATCGTGAGCACCTTTGCGAGCGAGGGGACACGAAGACCGGAAGCGGCATCGAGACCGGTGTAGGTCAGATCCGGCAGACCTACAAGACGGATATCGGTGAGCGAAGCCGGCATTGCGATGTCGTTGATGGGCGAAGTTTCAGCGACAGAGAATGACGTCAGCGCAGAGCCACGAGCATCAAGGTGAGCGAGACGGGGACATCCGGAGCCGTCGAGCGAGGTAATGCCCGTGCGACGGATATCCAGAGTCTCCAGGAATGGAAGATTACCGAGCGTAGGCTGCGTGAGCGCCTCATAGTTCGATGCAATCTCACGGTGGGTATCAGAGCCAAGCAGGAGCGTGACGAGAAGCACCATGGAGGAGAATGACAGGGCACCGCCACTGGAGCTGACCGAGACCTCAGAGAGGTCGAGCTTGCTCAGGCGGTCAGGCTGGAAGATGTTGATCTGCGCGCCTGTCTCGTGAGAGAAGTTCGTGAATGAGTGGCTCTGCCCGGCTTCGAGGTACACGACCTCGGAGGCGGCAGTCGGCGCGTCGTTGCCGATACCGAAGTAACCGGTGGCACCAGCGGTAATGTGAATCTTCGCACTTGCCGCACAGGCTATACGGAAGGTGAAGCAGTTGAGATAGAAACTTGCCACCTGATAGTAACCGTCGCGGATGCGCCATCGCTTGTCGATGAAGTCAGGGAGCGAGGTGAGGCCCAGACCCTGCAGCGCATAGAAATAGATGGAGTCCGCGGTGGCGGTGTACTGCACATATTTCCGGATTCCGTCATAGGAGCTCACGAGTTTGGGCCAGCGGAGCAGGCGTTTCGTGAGGAAGAAATATGTGGCGCCCTCCGGCGAGAACGGTTTCATCAGAGAGCCGTCCACATTCGCTTCCACGGAGCGCATGGCGGCGATGACGGTATGAAGGTCGGTCTTCGTACCGGAATCGTCGATAATAAGCTCCTGCACGAGACGCAGGACAGCCCATAGGACGGAGTTCCATCCGGCGTATGGGTTTGTATAACCCGTAGCCTCATTGGTGGGTTTGCCTGGGTCACATTCGGGATCTCCGGTGCAACCGCCGTCGTTATCCTTACCGTTGGCACCGTCGGCGTCATATACCTTGTTGAAGTACATCCGCATCGGGAGCATCTTTGACGGTTCGCTTTCGACATCGCAGGTGTCGGCAGTGTCGAAAGCGTCATAATAGACACCATTCTCAACCCAACAGCCATCCTCCAGGAAGAACATGGGCTGCATGTTCTTAGCCTGCTGGTCATAGAGAGAATTGTAATCGGTCAGACCATAGTAGACCATCTGGGAACGGACATTTACATACTTGTAAAGGTTCTGTTTCCAGCGGGCAGCATAAGTGTCCGGATGCTTCTTGTTGTCGCATCGGTCGAAGAAACGGAGACGGCGGTAAAGCTCGAACGGGACTTTCTTTCCGGACGCATAGGCGATGGCAAGGTCATCGTTATTGACCATGCACTCGAAATAATAAGTCCACTGCGGAACGAGGTCAGCGGTGACCTGACCCTTATCGATGAGTTTCTGCACCCATGAGGAGATGAAACCGGTACCCGTCTTCATCATCTCATCAAGTGAAACGACACCACGCCACCAGCAGAAGCCCTGATAGTTGAGCAGCTCGTAGCCATCGACGGGGTTAAGCACATCACCCTTAATCTTCCATGACCTGGTGCCCTTGCCTCCGGTCTGTTTCATGGAGCCGGTGGTATTCTTCCACGCTCCATCCTGATAGCGCATGAAGCGGTAGCGGTTGCCGCAATACTCAGTCAAGAGGTAGACCTTGGTAGTGTCGACGGTAGGATCCGCCTTGAAGCGGGCCTCCGTCTGCGAGAGGGAGTCTTCGGTCTTGAGACCGTAATACTCGACGAATGATCCATCCTGATAGTTGAGACATCCGAGGTTGTAACCGGGGGTGTTCATGAAACCGAGTGCGGTCTGCTCGCCCTTGTCTTCCTTCCAGTTGCCCTTAGCCTCGAACCATACGTTCTGCAGTGTCTCCGAATTGGAGCGGAACACAGCGACGGGATGGTTTGCGGTGGAGTGGTTCATCTCGAGATTTTCGAGGTGGATGTCTCCACCGTTCCACGTGCCATCGAAGAAACGCTGTGCCGGTGTCATGTAGTCCGGGCCGAGTGCGCGATAAGTGGCATTCGCCATGTCGCACACACCGCAGTCGTTGGCGCCTCCGGCATCGGAGAAGTCGACCTTGATTGTAATGAGGTCCACTGGCATAGTGTTCTCGCCCACGCGCACCTTCTTCATGCGGAACAGCGCATAAGTACGGATTGCATCCTGGTTGGTGTAATCCGGGAATAGCGGCGTGATTTCGGAAGCCTTGGAGAGGTAGATGCGGACATTTTTCTTGCATCTCTTGGCGGACGTGGTACCCTGCCGACGGATGCGGCAATTGGTAGCCTTGAAGGAGCGCCACGGATGCACAGGGTCATAGTAGAAGACCGTCATCGAGAAATTGTCCGAGGTGGACGTGCCGTTGTCGAACTGGGTGAAGACATCGTCATCAGCCACGAAGACGACATAAGGCATGCCGCGGTCCCATAGGGCGGCGGCGCTGGGTCGCATGGCAGTCGTTCCTTCGGCTGTCTGCGACACCAGGACGTTCTCGGCATTGTATTCCTCGATCATAGCCGAAGTGTCGGAGAGCTTTACCAGATAGTTTTTCCATGCCTGGGCCCATTCATAATGGGTCTGGTATGCCATCATGTAACTGATGTAAAGGTCTCCGTTGGTTCCGTCCATGGTAATGTTCTTACCGTTGAACAGGTCACCACGTCCGGGCGTGTAACCGATGTGTCCGACAAGCTCGCCGTCGAGATACAGACGGAAGGCAGAGTAACGGACACCGGAACGCTCGACATAGATGCTCGCGGGTTCGACTACGACACCGACGGTGACGAATTGTTTGCAGGGGAAGGCACGTTCCTCTACGGACTTCACGCCATTCTTACATGCGATGCCTACCTTGTTGCCCTTGACATAGAATCCTGCGCCGGAATCCGGGTCATAGCATTCGAACAGTTTGGCGTTCGGATCCTTGATGTTGTTTGTGGCAATGCGCATCTGGAACGCCATGCCGGCCGCCTCCAGCGACGCAGAAGCGAATGGCATGTGACTGTGAGAGCCTTTGACATTCTCAGCAATGCGGAGACATCGACATCCGAGGAAATCCACAAAACCGTTAGTGGTAAAATTCGCGCCCTTCAGGGTAAGCGAATAGCCGCCATCTGTGATAGAGTGGTCAGCCTCGGTGTTTGAACGAGTGGCGAAGTCATGGCAATACAGGGCACCCTCCTTGAGGGTGGCGTCGATGACGGAGCCGGAGATGGTGATCGGCACCTCGTAGCTCCGGAAATCGCGCAGGTCGGAGGCACTCACAACCTTTGCATAAAGTTTGAGAGTTTCGCCCTCCGTGCCGTTCTGGATCTGCTTATCCACATGGTAGGTGTGCGAGTTGTCGCACAACAGCTGTGAGATAAGCGTGTTACCGATTCGGGTGTTGATGATGGTCTGGTTAGCCGCCGGGTTATATACAGCGACATCGAATCCTATGGATTCATAGAGCTTGACCTTGCCGCCGGTGTTGTCGTTGTAGCGGACAGCCACGAGCGGAGTGGTAGCCGTAGGATCCACTACGAAAATGGCTGTATAGACAGTGTTGCCCTTGACTCCGGAATTGAGGGACGTTCCCGAGATTCGGATAGGGTAAGCACCGTGCGAGAGCTTCAGGGCCGAGGGATCGAGCGTGACAGCCTTCGTGAAGGTGTCTGTAACGATGGTCTTCTGGAGCTCTTCCCACTTGTTGTTGCGGAAGATCTCCACGAGAGCCTCGATTCCTTTGTCGCTCTGATTGTTCTCGAACTTGAACATGTCGATTGAGGTGCGTCCGGAAGTAGTGAGGAGCATAGCGTCCTCACGCACGTTTAGCACCTGAACCGTATCGACGGAGACGGTAAGATCCTCGGCGGTGACGGTGATGTATTTCTGACCGGTGTTGCCGCCCTCGTCGGTGGCCACGACGGTAAAGTTGCGCTTACCGGCAGCCTCGAAGTAAGGAGTGAAGTCAATGTCGAAAGAGAAGTCCTCCATGGAGACGGAGGAAGCCTTGTTGACATTGGAGGACCAGAGCAGGAGGTTGGTGTCGCGGTCAAAGAGCTCAATCTTCGCGATGGCGTTGTCAACCTCGTTGTTGCCCGCCATCGTGATAGAACGGATAGCCGCCTGAGCCACGATTGTCTGACCGAGGGCGCCCGACAGCGGCGACTGCTTGAACTTCATGGAGACCACGGTTCCCGAGGTGGTGCCGCCTCCGGTGGCGGCAGCGAAGGAGATAGGCGGCATGATGGCGTCGCCGGCAGCATTCAGGAGTTGAATGTTGACCACGCCATCCTCCTGCCTGACCTCGGAATCCACGGGGAGAGCGTTGAACGCTCCACCGGTGGAGAATGCGTCCTTGCCACCTTCGGCAGGATCATCCTTGGTGACAACCTTGTTGCCACCGCCACCGAACTCGCCCCATGCGGCGCGGGTACCGAAATCGGTAACCTTGCGCTTCAGCTGCAAGGTCTCCATTTCGGACTCCGAGATGCGGTATGTTATGACCATACCAGCCTTGCGGTAAGTGACTCCGGAAGAAGCCTCAAGCCTTGCGAGAGCGTCGATTGCCGACTCGAAAGAGTAGTAATCGGAAGCGGTAGGCTTTCCGCAGAGATCATCAATGTTGATGAACGGTTCCTTACCGGCGGACATGCCCGCCAGATCGTTCCAGTTCTCGACATTGCAGAAGTCATCGTGCTCCACGGTGGGGCCGATGTACTGATACTGTTTCCACGATTTAGCGGTGAGTGCGAAGGTGATCTGCTGACCGAGCTTTGCACGGTTTTCCTCATAGATGCGGGCAATGGCAGTCTCAAGGGTATAATAAGGGTCGGTGGTGTCCGACTTGGGGAACTCCACCGAGACATTTGTGCAGTTGCCATCCTGGGAACCGCCCATTTCCTTGAGTTTGCCATTATCGACCTTATAGAGATTGTTTGCATAGCGGAAGATTCTATCCTGGCGTGCCCCGATAGGATTATGGTCAGAGTCGAAAAGGTTATAATCCGTGTCCACAAGACCATAAGAAGATGATACAAAGTAGAAATAACCACGATCCGGCATAAACCAGACTCCGGCACGAGGCGGCGTCACATGTACGGCGCTATCGGGGTTGAAAGTGCCGCTGAAAGGGACAATCGAGATACCTTTGAGTTTGTCAAGCTCCTCAAAGCACACATCGCGGACGTCATCCAGACTCTCAGACAAGGCAAGATCGGGGAGGACATTCTCCATAAAGTTGTCAAACTCCGACCGAAGTTGCTCACCTTCGTCGCCGGGGAAAGCGGTGGTGCTGGTGTGTCCGAGCGCGAGGTCAGAACCGATGGCGACAAGGTCAGATCCGCTCCAGCGATAAGATTTATTTGTCGTGACATCGACATAAATCTTATCTTTAAAGGGCTTGCGACCGTCAGCGACACTTTCACCGAATGCATCGCCATCACCCCAGTTGTTGTAATAGCTGCGATTCAGGACCAGATCGCCGGATGTGGAAGCAGTGCGCAATAAGAACCGCTTTGTGACGGTGTCATAGACTACGGCACACCCTGCATCGGTGGATAGGTTCGACACCGATGCCGAAATAAATAATGCGTTAGCAACCTTCCCGGCAAACTCCTTGACATCGTCCACAGCCCCGGGCATGAATCGGGAAGGAATCTTTCCGTATTCATCGAGCGGGGCGATGCCACCATAGGCACCGATTTTGTCTTGCAGATTGGTGACGGAAGTTTTAGCCGAGTTCGCGGCAGAAAGAGCCTGCGAGGCTTTCGTGAGTGCCTCTGAAGCCATGTTGTTTGCCGCTACTGCTGTTGCGGCTGCAGAACTTGCGGTGTTGGTGGCGTTCTGTGATGCCGTGAGAGCCTGGTTAGCCTTCAGCAGAGCTGACGTAGCATTAGCGACGGCAGTCTGCACATCCTCAGACATGCCGGTCATGTCGATTGACTTCATCTGCGTGATGAAGTCATCGAGGATAGAGCCAAGGTACTTAGGCGTAATCGAGGACTGCTCGACTTTCGCCTTGAGTGCGTTGACTTTTGATTGAAGTGAGGAGAAATCAGCCATTTCGTTAGAAATTTTTATGCGAAGATAATGAGAGGAGACCCGCTGAAAAAAGACATCAGGAGAGTCCTTTCCGGCGGTAGTATTCCGAGGATCGGCGCAGGTCGTCGGAGTCGAGATTGGCAAACATGCCAACGAACTCCTGACCGAGCGACTCGGCATAGAAATCACGGAGATTCATGACGGAAGCGTAGTATTTCGGCGAGAACCAGGGGCGGCGCTGGCGCACCTTGTCATGACCGAGATCGCCGGGGTTGCCGATAGGCACCTCGCGTCCGGTGCCGAGGTCCTGCCAGATACCATACTCGATGAATGTCTGCGAGAGGGTGATATCATAGAATCTGCCGTCGGCGCGGATGGGGAGAGCCAGCGGCGAACGGTATAGATTGCCCGTATCGTAAATTTTGTATTTAAAGATTTTTTCCTGCCAGATGTCGATCATGGTCTTGTTCCATGCTTCGACAAATTTCCGGCGGGCCTCCATCGTGGCGGTCACTGGTTCCATTCGTCCGGATTATATCTTAGGTCTGGGAATGTGTCGATAGCGATCTGAAAGAACGCACAGGCACCACCGGAGTAGAAATATTTGTCAATCTCATGGAACTTGACGTAAGGATCCATGTAGATGCAATCCTCGGCGAGGCGCGTCTTCTCCTGGATCAGGACTGTGAGGAACTGCCGGAACAGCTCGTTCATGGTGTCGATGCAGTTCTGACGCAGGTCCTGCCGGTCGGCGGCATGACGCATGAAGAGGAAGACAGTCTTGACCCGTCGTGTGTGGGGTGAATTGTTCATCTCCGTACCACCCTCGGAGGTGTCGGAGACAGCGACACACGCCTTCAAGGAAAGAGTCTTTGCAATGAGCGTATGGAATCCCTCCAGGGAGGAGACGCTTTGAAACTGAAATTTTTTCGCGGTGGCGAGTTTGTTATTTTTTGTCAGCAGCTCGAAGAATGCGGCTGCATTCCAATTGAAACCATTCATTTTGACGGGTATTTTCTATTTAATTCCTCGTACTCCCGGGCCAGAGCGTCCAGCTCGGTAAGGGCACGGACGGCAGGGAGCGAGAGGATAGTCGTTTCCTTGGTAATGTCGCCCTTGGTGAGAGCGCGAATCTGAGAGTCCATACTGCGGCGCAGCGTCAGCTCGTCGACATGATCGACGGCGGCCTCTACGGGCGAGACTCGGAAGAAATTGGGATATCTCCGGGAAAGCATCGCTTTCAGCCCAGCCCACCAGTAGAAGATCGAGAGCAGCTCATGCTCCTGAAGCTTGATGTCCTCCTTGCGGTAGAGGACAGCAGCCATGTCGCGGAGCAGGCTGTCGGCCTGTGTGGTCTGCCACACTTGCCAGAGGGCCTCACACGCGAGGTAATCATCGAAGGACAGGTCATCCTCGATGTCGGCAGAGATAGCGGTGGCACTGTCGATGGTGTCGAGCCTGACAGGATCCTCCGGGAGGCGCGACATCCACGGCAACATTGCGGTGGCGGCGGCGAGATCACCGGTGGAAACGAGGAACTCGTCTCCACCATGGGCGAGCAGCCATGCATCCGCGTATGGAGTGACAACGCGGATATCGTTCCAATGGAACAGACAGCGGATTGTCACATTTGCGGCGACCTGGGCGCTGAAATCCTCGCGGGAGCGGTAAGCATGTCCGAGGGAAGAGCGGTTGACAACCGCGATGACCTTCAACAGATATGCGAGCTGCTCCTGCGTCAGTTCACTCCAGGATGTCGGTGCTTTTAGGTCTAAGGTCATAGTTATGAAGTTAGAAGTAATAAGAACCCTTGATGTCGTTCTTGAATTTCAAGTGGTTGAAAAGGTTGCCCATCTCCTTCTGCCAAAGATCGTAATACTCCGATTGGTAGCGAATATATTGGAAAACCGGTTGGCATAGATGCCATACGGCATTAGGGATTAACGGTTTATTGTCGACTTTTGCCCTGACACATTCAAGGACTACTGAGCGCACTACGGAATGAAGCTCCATGAATGTCCACGGGTCGCGGGCATTATATTCCTCACGGAGCTGTTTCATTAGCTTCGGACCGATGAAATGGCGGGCGATGAATTCTTCCGCCTGTATCGCGTAGGTGCGCATGATGTCGTAAGAAGGGGCACCGGTAAGCGCGACATCCTTAGGATTAGGGAGGAATGTGGAGCAGAAATATTGTCCACGTTCCGAGGCTCTCCATTCCGAATATGTGCGGACACGTGACAGGAGATCATTGAGAAGGACTCCGGAACGTTGCTGCAGATGATCGATGAGACGCTCGACCCGTTCCTTGGATGCAGGAGCAATGGTTTCGGTGTTGACTACGCCGAAACCGGTGGGAGTGACTACAAGATCCAGTGATGGGACGGCATCAGCGAAAGCGGTAACGACTATGTACTGCATGGCGACGTCAATATCATCCTTCTTCAGGAAATCACCTGGCATGAGGTACTCCGATATGAGTTGGTTTTCGGTGTTCTTGATGAACGGCGCGAGTTTGTCTTCGATGGTCTGCTCGCCTTCTACTTCAAACTGCACATTTTGAATACACCACCGGATGTATTCTGAATCTATTAAATCAGTTATCATCGTTGTCTGGATTTGTGGTTACTTGTTTAGCGTCCTGATGCTCGTCGAGAGTGGTGAGCTGAATGAAGGGGCAGTCGGGCTTTACACCCTTCCATCCGTTGTATCGGATTATGATTTGATGCGGCAGGAACAGAAGATCCCGATAGGGTTTCTTCAGTGCCTGTGCTATGGTGTAGAGCTCGCGCTTGTCTGAGCCGGAATTATTGGTCTGCGACTTGCCGGGCACGGAACCCACGAGGTTCGAGTGAACGCGCAAAGTAAAGCAAACCATATTGACGGCTTCGGCGATATCGGATTCCCAGTCGCCGCCCTCCTTGGTCTTAGAGTCGATAGGAACCACGGTGACATCAGGGCTCTCCCCTTTTCCGTCGATGGAAATGGATTTGCCCGTAAATAGCGCGGAGCCGGAGTTCTTATGGTCGGTCAGGAACTCCATCATCTCGCGCTTCTTCTCATTCATGCGCTTACGCTGCTCTTCCGGACTGGAGATCTTCTCCTGCAGGAAGAGATTGTCCCAATAGCGCTGAGAAATCTCGATGACGTACTTGATGGGCGCGGTGTTCTCGAGTTTCGACATCTTAGCCTGACCGATCAGTTGCTTGATGTTGTACCATTCACCCTTGAACAGAGCGGCATAATGCGGAATGGGATAATACGGGGAATCGACTCCGGGGAATCGGGAGAGGACTGCAAACTTCCGGCAGTCCGTGGGCTTGTAGTTGAGCGAAGCCCGGCGCCCCATGCGCTGCTCGAGGTCGCGCCATGGGGAGCGAGGGTCGAGCAATTCGATTTCCTCAAACTTGTCGTCGGGCTGTGAATCGCGGAACGGGCCGAAGATGACCTTCGTCAGCTTCCCGGTCTTCGGATCCGCAGGAGCGAAGCGGCAATAACATGCCGGTTTGCGGTGGAGTTCTACAATCTGAGTGCCGTCGGCATTCAGAATTATGACCGACACCGCGAAATTGAAGTGCATCATATCCTGACACACGCCGAGGAAGTAATCCGGAAGCGGGTTGTCAAGGATAAAGTCCTCGACCTTGCGGGCGACATCTTCCGATGCTCCGGAGGTATCGTATGTCAGACCGGCACCATAGCAGACTTCGGCATTGAACACCTGACATGTGGAGACGGTCTCATCCTTCTCGATAAGACCGATGATGTTGTAGGGCATCTGGTCGTCTGCTCCCCAGGTCTTGTACTCGTAACCGTCAGGAGTCTTGCGGGTGTCGTAGATACCGGAATCGCGGAACATCTCCGTGGTCTTGTTGACGAAGAGGACACGGGCGTTACCCATCGGCATCAATTCGACCGATGTGCAGTCATAAAACGGACGCTTCGCCTTCGTGGGCGGAGCCGGAGGAGTAGAGTTGATTTTTTGTAATGACTTTTTCATAAGAAAACATCAAGATCATTGATACCGATAATCAGGCAGTCGTGAATGGAACGGATCTGCCCGTTACGGAGAAATTTTATAGTGCGCATCCCGGTATAGAAATCGTATCGAAGCGACACGACATCCTGCGCGGCGATGATTGAGCCATCCTTGCGCTTGCAGTAGGTCAGCGAGACCGGATTACCGGAATCGAGCATGGCCCTTGCCTGAGATATGTGGATTGCCTTACTCATATTCGGGAGAGTATTCGCCGGAGAATATTTCGCGGTGCGTGGGCTTGATGCCGAAGAGCGCGGAGTTGAACATAACGGGACGTCTGCCTTTAAAGCGCCACGTGAACTTCACCACCAAAAGCGAATCATCCTCGGTGGAATTCTCGCACGTATGCTCCTCTATGACGATGTCATGATATGAGCCGTCAGCCAAAATCTGCACGGAGTGCGAGGACACGAGTTGTGTCAAGGATTCCACTTCATCGGCAGGGAGAGGACCGGAGGTGAACTGATATGTCCGGTCAGTGCGACGGTCATACTGAACGATATCGCCGGAGCATTTGGCGGTCTGGCGGGATGTTTCCGATTTCGTTACCATGGAGCCTTCGACATCCACCAGCTCCGGAACATTGAAGATGTTACGGAAGCGGAATGTGAGGTAAGCGGGGGCCGGCGTGATGTAGCACATCAGTTGCCGCCCGTCATGCTCAACGGAGAAGTACATGACATCAGCGAGTGTATCCGGCATCGGAGCCTCGGTAGGACCGACGCGACCGGTAGCAAGGCGAACAATCTGAGAGACTGAAAAGGTAGTATATAATGTATTGACGATATTGACAGATAAATGATACAGCACACTTGCGATGTTGCCGAGACGATCATGCCCGACAGCCTTGATGACAAATGGAGTCGACGGTCCTGACGGGATGGCGGCGACAGTAAACGACGAATCCTTATGTACGCGTCGCGCCTGAGAGGAGAGCAGGAGAATGCCAGCTGGGTTGAATGACTCCGGCATTGCATTCTCGCAATAGAGGAAAAGCAAACTTTTGGAAGCGGTGCCGAACTGAACGGTAATCGATTCACAAATCATCTGATGGGCGATGAAATAGTCCTCGATGATGGAACCGGGGTCGAACAATTCGACCTTTCCATCGTATGCGTACAGATCCACGGTGAAGAAAGTATCTCCGGAGCACGTGAGTGATACGGTGAGCTTGGCGTCATCCGTGGTGGCAGCGATGGAACGAGCCTCGGACGTGAGGACGTACGAGCGGCTAAAAATGGATGTCTGTATAAACGCGGTTGCCATGCTACAAAAATAGTGAGTATCAGTAGCCCGAAAAAAGACAAACGCGGTTGCCCCGAAGGGTGACTCCCCTCTTTTGGAGGGGAGTCCGCGGCTTAATCCTCCTTGGCTTTTTTTGCGCTCTTGGCGGCTTTCTTGACTGTGGCTTTCTTGGCTTTCGGCTCCTCCAACTGCTCGCAGATAGCGACTCTTTTCCCTGCTCTCACCAATTTGGGGAGATATGTGTCAAGTGCGTGATGCGGGAAGCCTGCGAGTTCGATGCTCTTCTCGGGACCATTCATGCGGCGCGTGAGGGTGATTTGCAGGATGTCCGCACACGTGACGGCATCCTCGCCAAAACACTCATAGAAATCACCACAACGAAACAATAGCACGGCATCGGGATGCTTGGCTTTCATGGCTTCGTACTGCTCCGTGAGGATTTTGCACGGTGCTACGGGGAGCGGAGATTCCTTGATTATCTCGCAAGCCTTTTTCTCCTGCTCTTTCTCTGCGGCTTCCTTGGCTCTTTTGACCTCGGCTTGCAGGAGGGCAAAAGCATTTTTAGAGATGGGGCAATTCTCGGCTTTGAGCACGAAAGCATATTTCATAGCCTTTTCGGCATTGTGGAAATATGATATGTTGACGATGGCACGATTAGAGAGATATGTGCCGACCGCGATGACCGGCGGCTGATACTCGGGGGCGGCTGAGCCGTCCGAGTAAACGGGGAAGGAGATTAACGACTGCGGCGCGATGAACGCTGTGACGCACATGGCGCGAACTGATTGGGCTGTCTGTGTCATATCTGTAACGTGTTAGATGTTAAACTTAGAATCCGAAGAACACACGGAAGAACGCGATTTTTACTTCTGCCTCATAAGCGGCATCATCGAAGCACTCATTTTTCGGATTGGAGGAGAGGTGAGAAGCTTTACTCTCATTCTCTTTGTTGATTTCAGGCTCCTGGGAGCTGTAGGGATATTCCATATTCATGATTTTTTGATTCATTTTTCGTTTTTGTTATCGAGTATGATTTAGCTTTTACATTGCAATAAGAGAGGGGGCATAGAGGAGCGGGAGCAAATTTTCGAGTGAAAAATACCGGAGCCTGTGAGGATGATTTTTCGGGAGAAGCGAAGCCTAATTTGCGCAGGGACTCGCCCCCTCTAAATTTGCGATGGAAAATGCGGTAAAATCATTCCTCGATGCGAAAGCGGCAAAAAAATGAATTTGAAAAATCAAAATGGAAGCATATCCCGGAGGGGCCCAAGAGCCGGTGCTTGCAGAAATCAACAAATAGAATGAGAAAACCCGCGTCAGGGATAGAAACCGAACGGCAGAGACCCATGCGGAAGAATGAAGCATTGGCTCTGTGCGCAGCATGATAGCCCGACCCAAAGGGGACGCCCAAAAGAAAAAAGCCGTCCCCGGAAAGGAACGGCATGAAGTGAGGAGAGATGTCTGGAGAGAGGATTTGGAGAGAGGAAGAGCTACAGCTTGAGACGGCACATAAGTCGGAGCAACGGCTTACGGAATATGTAGACCAGTGATGCAGCGAGAGCCACGGTAAGGAACCAGAAGGAGTGCATCCGGAATTTCTGCCATGCCGAGAGCGGCGTTTCAATATAAACTTTTTTCTCGACCGGAACAGGAACAGGCACTTCCTTGATACTATCGGAATATTTATTGGTCTGCGTGTCCTTGACCGGAACCGGAACGTCGGCTTTGAAGGGAGAATCCTTGTTTTTGATGGAGTGACCCAGAGAGCCGTCGGCATTGATCCATGCGTCAGAGAATGCCAGGGAGGTCTCCAGATGGCTTGTGCTGTCCTTTACGACCTGCCTTGAAGATTCGACGGGGACGGGGATTTCAACCGTCACAGTGTCGATTCTGACCGTCTCGATATACTCGATTCGGATGCTGTCCGAGTTGGCGAGGATTACGGGAGGCGACGGCTCCGAAGGTTTAGCCGTGCGGCACGCGCTCAGCAGGAGCAGTGCCAGCAGCGAAATGAGGAAACAGATTCTTTTCATTTGTCAGAGGTTTTTGTATTCGGGGATAGCGTCGAAACACGGGCATCCCTTGATGAATTCGTATGGGTCGATTATGCCGTTGCCGTTGAGGTCCGGCGATGTGTCGCGGTGTCCGATGACGCGCTTGATTGTGGGATATTCGGCTTTGAGCTGCTTGATCAGACGGATGAGAGCTGCTTTCTGGGCCGGAGTCCTTGTGTCCTTGATCATGCGTCCGTCGGTGTCGCGGGCGTCGAGACCACCGATGTAGCATATACCGAGAGAGCGGGTGTTGTGTCCGGAGGCGTGGCAGCCGATTCGGGGAATAGGTCGGCAAGCCTCGATGGAGCCGTCAAGGTGGATCAGGAAGTGATATCCGATGTATCTGGTGCGTCCCTTAGCGTCCACATAGGTAGAGAAGCGGCGGGGTTTGTGAGCGGCGTTGATCTGGTCGGCGGAGAAGGGCTTGCCTTCCTTTGTAGCCGAGCAGTGAATTATAATCTCGTCGATGAGGCGTGAAGCCGGAGCGAAACCGAGCGACTCCCACGTGTGAGGACCGACGATACCGTCGGAGGTCAGACCGTGGGCCCGCTGATAATAGCGGACGGCGGCATCGGTATTCTTGCCGAAAATGCCGTCGGCAGGGAGTCCGAGTTTGCGCTGGAGAGTCTTCACGTCCTCACCGCGACTTCCGATTTTGAGAGTCTTCATACAGGTATGCCGAGGATTTTGAGACGTTTTTCAAGGACTCTCACATAGCGGGCAAGGTGTTCCGCCTGTTCGAGCATGAGATTCTGATGCTCGACCGGAAGACGCTCGAAACGGCTTTTATCACCGATAAAAGCGTCCAAGTTTTTCAAACGCCGGGAGGATTGGAGATGCTCCTGGGCGAGACGAAGTTCAAACGGTTTCATTGTTGTCTGGGTTATTTTCCTCGGCTTCCGTCTCGGCACGGTCAGAAAGGGATGTGCGGTGATGGCCGCCGGATCCGTTGCCCGCCGATGCCTGGAGGGAGTTGAGGTATGATTTAAACTGGAAGTTGAGGTCGATGCCGAGGAAGGCACCGGCGGCAACGAGAAGCATACCGAACACGGTAATCACCGAGGGGTGAATCTCACCGCGAGGCGGCATGAACAGAGCGAGCATGACGAGCGCCATGCCGAAGATGATGAGGATGAATGCAAGCACCGACTGTGTGGTGATCTTGCGTCGAAAAGCTACATGAGACATGAGGAGAGGTTTAAGATTTGACACAAAAGTACGATAGTTCACGCGCACGGCAAAAGACATGCGGAAGGCTACATGATGCCGCCGGTGTCGACCAGAGAGACGCCCGAATATGGGCGGCGCTCGCAACCGATGTAGAGAGTATCGAAAGCATCGGTGCCGTCCGTGCGGTGTTCGAGAAGGTCTTCCTCTGACTCGGCGAGTTTCTCACCGGACTTGTTTTTGCGGAAACCGTTGCGCCCTCGTTCCACTCCGGCAGACTGAATGGCGAGGATCAGGTCATCGTTATTCTGTCGGTTGAAATAAGGGGTGAGTCGGTTCTTTCCGGCGAAACCACGGTTTATGAGGTTATACTTCTCGTCATGGCGCATAGGGTTGCCGAGCGGAACCGGCACCACGCGCCATCCATGACGCTCGAATTCGGATATGATAGAATACCGGAAGTCGATGTTGTTGACGGCATAGTTGGAGCCGAGGGCGGTGGTGTCGTAGTAGAACACCACGGTCTTCTCCTGGTGATGCGAATAATACTGGCAAAATTCGGCGACAAGAGCAGGGATCTTTCGCTCGAATTTCACATAGAATGATTTGAGGACGTTCAGGCGGCCGAGACGTTCGTCCGGTTGACCGGCGACGATCCAGTTGATGTTGGCATTGTAGTCCATGCCGATGCAGATGGGCGCGAAAGGATCGAGGTCGCGGTCCGCACGCGAGTCCATCGCTTCCGGAATATACTCATAGCCGAAGGAATCGAGGTACTCGAAATCAGAGGCGTTGTATTTATGATCCTCCTTCATGGATGAATAGAAGCCATCGCGGGCGATGCCTATTTTCCGGCACATAATGGAGGTCTGGAAGGTAAGCGGAGTGAGGTCGCGCTTCATGTCGCGCAGATATTGCTCACCCAGCAGCTCCACATTTTCGACGGACGAATATTCGCGGTAGTATGTTGCGACGGAGCGGAGACGGTTGATGTTCCGGTCGAGCCTCCGGAGGTGTCCCTTGAGATAATCGGGCGGCACAATCCCTTTCTTCCGCATCTCAAGCACCTTTTGTTTGAGTCGCCAGATTTCATAGACACCGCCGCCGATAGCGTCGATGACCCGCTTATCCATCTTTTTCTCGTACTCCAGGAACCAGGATCCTTTTTTACTCTGCGGCATATCCGAGAGCACAAGCATAGCGTGATTGAAGGAGTGACGGCAAAAATGGGTCTTGATACCACCGTTGGCAGGGAGCGTCTCGTTGGTTAGTTTCACCGGATCAATGAACTTCGCCTCGTCGACGAGAATCCACGACAGCGTCAGCGAGTTCGCGGCACCGGGGCGGTCTTGCGAAAGTATGACCGCCACGGAGCCATTGTAGAAGGCGATGACGTTTTCCCACTGGAGAGGCTCGGTGATAGGCTGGGCGAACGACTTAGGCGGTCGCCTGCCGACAACGTAGTGGATTCCCTTCTTGAATCCCCATCGGGCCCAGGCGGCGAACAATCCCGGCAGGGTGTTCGTCAAGCCGTGCTTGAAGGTGGGGACCACAATACCGCCGGTGGAGCCGGGCATGCGCTGGATCATCTTCAGGATGAAAGGTGCGGCGATGGAGTCCGTCTTGCCGGTACGACGCCCAGCGACAACGACGGTTGTACGCGCCGCAATCAGCTGCGTGAGCAGCTGCGGGCGGTTGAAGTAGACCAGACGGGCCTTCGGATTTACCAATAAGTTAGAAGTCATAGGGCAGAGTTATCAGGTAAATCAGGAGCCTTGTCGGGGAAGATCTTATCTTCCTCGAGGTCGACTTCCTCAAAATCGACATCGGTAATGTCTGCAAAATCGCGCGACAACTCCTTCGTGAGTTTGTCGATGTGATTGTAGACATCGGGAATAGCCGGGAGACCGAGGACGGTGACATCGAGGGTAGCGCAGAATGGCTGCACGACGATTTCATCGTAGGGCATAGCCACTTCGTCCTCCAGGTCGACGCGGTTATTCTTGGCGTACGATGTCGCGGCACGTTCCATAGTCTTCGTATCCTTACGAGCCTTCGCCATGGCGTAAGTCTCGAGGATCATTTCATTGTAGCGGACACGATGGAAGTCACGCGAGTTCTGCTGAACGAGCGGGGCCAGCTGATGAATGATGGATATGTCGGAGTAAGCGCACGACTGTGAGACGTCGTAGCGCGACATGATCTGATCGCGGAGCTGCCGGTCCTTCATGGAAGGATTCGCAAGCCAGTAGTTATACATGTCGCGAATCCTCATGACGCGCTCGGCAAAAGCGACGGGATATTTAGCCCTCAGTTCCTCATCGGAGGAAAAGAGGTCGACCTTACATGCGTCAAGAGCTGAGGGGAGAGGCATTGTTTAAGTATTAGGTCAGAGTGACGAGGTAAAAGGTTATTCGTCGTCCTCCATATCGAGGAGCGCCTTTTCAGACATTTCGATAGCCGCCGGAGAGCCTACGCGGGCAAGGGTAGCCATCTGTTTACGGATCTCGAGTTTCTGTGAGAGTTTGCCCTTGATGTACGCCTTACGCGCCGGATGCCCTTCGGAATTGATATCCGCCTTGAATTCTTCCTCCGGAATGTCGAGATAGATGGCGATTTCGGAGGGTTTCGTATAGAGCTGGGCGAACTGCTCAATTTTTTCCAACTGTTCTTTCGAATACTTCATGGAAAGGAACCGATTGATTTTTGATTACATATTCGACCTGACCGGAAAGTGTTGAGAACACTTCGGGCGAGGTGGAGATGAAACCGGACTCGAAGCGGTTGCCTCGTGTCAGGTTCTGCGACATGACCACGGAAACGGTCCAACGGTCGTTGCCGACCAGCAGGATCTTGGCGTGGCTCGACGCGAGATAGCAGTTCTCGACTGTCTGCTCGATGAAGGGCCAGAGGATTAGCGTCTTGTTGGTGGCTTTGAAATCAAGGATTATGTCAATATCCTTGATTAGCCCCGACTTCTCGATGAAGAAGAGCCGACGGAGGAACTCCTCTGAAATCGAGAACGACGCCATCTTGATGGAAGCCGGGCCGGTCTGGTCGAGAATCCACTGCAGAATGTCGGCGACCTGCAGGAGATTCGACATGTAAGCCTGCTGCGGCTTGTCAGCGAGCGGTGACAGCACCGAGGAAATAATTTCCGAGTGCTTCATAACAGACCTGCTTCCGACATCTTAGCCTTGAGCTTCGCGGAAGGATTGTCAATCTGATTGTACAGATTGCGGATCCTGTCCGCCAGAGCGTCCGATGGCAGCTTGGCATATTTGCCGAGCTGCAGGTTGATTGTCTTGACTGCATTCTTCGATGCAGTACGGGAATCAACGGCGCGGACGGTGGCGGCAAGCGGAGTGCCCTTAACGTAGTGGTCGTAAAGGTTCCAGTTGTCGCGGTACTGGAGATCCAAACGGATGATATCCTTTGCCAAAGGATAGCGGTCCGAGTCCGGACACGTCGAATTTGTGGAATTGATCATTCGGAGACGGGTATGCGCGTCGCGCATCCGGCGCATGATGTCGGCATTGTCGACATATAGCTGCTGCACCTCCGGGGGCAACTGGTCATGGTCCGCACGTTTGCCGCGCTGGAATTCCGAGCGCGTCGGACGTGAGAAACCATGCTGTTCGGCAATGGCGTCCACATGCGTCATCATCCGCGCCACTTCCTCGTGAGTGGTGTCGATGAGGCGTTGCTTGAGTATCTTCCGGAGATGATATTCGAGCGTCGGCGCATGTTTGGCGGGATTGCGCAAGATGTTGTTGTAGAGGATGCGGTTGCGGTTGATCCGCAGCAGCAGCTCCGCACCGGCGGCGATATCGCGATTTTCAGGCGCGGTGTCAAGCCATTCCTTGATTTTTGGAGTCAGTTCGAGATTGATCATAGTTTGTTGTTGATTCCGGAGATGAACAATAAATTTTTACCGAGAGGAAGGAGCAGCTCCTTCATCGCCTTGAGAGTGGAGCCTGTAGTAACGAAATCGTCGAAGACTATAACGTTAGGTTCTTCAGGGAGCGTATTGAGCGTAAAAACTGCGTTTATACGCTGTTTGGAGTGGCAGAACGCGACATCCTCGTAGAACGGTATTCCGAGCTTCGCCGCGATATCCATGCTTATGAGCGTGGCGAAGTTTCGGATCTTGTGGCGGCGTTTTGGCGAAGTGCAGACACACCAATGACCGGATGCGAGGGAATTGCCGAGGATCTGAATTAAAAAGTCCGACACGGCTTCCGCGAAATGCGGTATTTCAGCTGGGTCGGACTTTATTTCTGTCAGCGTGCGCCCCATGAGGGATTTTTGCCAAACGGAGAGGAACCAGACACCGGCGCGGTGTGTAATCCTCGGACGGTAGTCGAAGTTACAGCGTGCTTCCGTTGACTTATCCCACGCCTTGCGCTGCTCGACTGCGAAGATATCGCGCACGGGCGAAATCTCGCCGAGAGCCGGATCGATGTCCAAAGGACGCACGTCTGTCAGGATGGAGTCAAGGGCATCGGTCAGGCTCCCGGAATCAGGCACCGGTGGCTTCGTTGATTGTTCCATCGTCGGTAGGGATCTCTCCCTCGTAGAACGGCATGGAACATTCGTCG
The DNA here is from genome assembly GCA_902495075.1 of uncultured Porphyromonadaceae bacterium. GTDB lineage: Bacteria > Bacteroidota > Bacteroidia > Bacteroidales > Muribaculaceae > Lepagella. Next base: position 59,201 of record CABUVO010000007.1, on the reverse strand, counting down.
GAGGCGGTTATGGCGAGCGTGGTGGCGGAAGTGCCGGTGGCACCCTGACCCAGCGCCTGGGAAGGAGCGATACGGGCGCCCCAGTCTTCATTGCCGAAGACGCGGAAACGACCGTACATGTCCTCGGCGAGCGCGATGACCTCCGTATTGAGGAACGGAGATATAGCGGCGGTAGCCTCAGGGCCTACGTCGGGATGCACGACGGTGAGCTGGTTGTTGAAGGTCTGGGATGGAAATTCTCCCTGCGGGTCGGATTTCGGCTCAGCCTTATCGGGAAGATGGTCGATGACGAGCCACTTCTTTCCCTCGACGAGGACGAAATTGCCCTTATAGGTGGCGGTGGTAGGGCGTCCGAGTTCGTCACGCTCCAGAGTGGGATAAGTGGCGACGTCCGCTTTGGCTACGATGAAAAGCCTACGGCGGATGCCTGGCTTTACAGGCTTGCCCTCGCACCAGGGCATGGATTTTAGAATAGATGTACACTTCATGATGAGGAGAGATTAATTGTTGGAGTCATCGCCCTGACCGGGTATTACGGCAGGTTTCTTCTCATCGGCGAGGTCGATGATGGTGAGACGGCGCTTGTCGATGGTGCGGAACTGGGTGCCGAGCCACATGTTGGCGGCGAAGGAGAGGGTGTAGTGGTCCTTGCGCATGATGTCGACGGCAGTCTCGTCCGACTTGTTGTAGGTAGCCCACCACATATTGTCCTTCTGGGTAAGGATCATGCGCTTCTGACCAGCCATCTCAGGGAGACCGAGGATGGTGACCTTGTTGTGCGAACCCTCGACGTAGGGCTGGTTGTATGCGGTGTTGTAGTTCAGACCGGTGTGGGTAGCCTGGTAGGACTCGTTGTACATGTCGACGAGTTCCGGATCGCAGAGAAGCAGGTTGTTCTCACGGCGCATGAAGGGATTGAGCTTGAAGATGATCTCCTCCTTCAGAAGGTCGCAGGCGTTCTGGAAGGTGAAGGCGTCCTGCAGCTTGATGTAGTTGCCTTCCTCCTTGGAGATGGCACCGGCGGCGATCTCCTTCCCGGCGATGGTAAGCAGACCGTCGCAGAGGTCCTGCGTAGTGTCGCCGTCGTCCTTGCGGACGCCGGTGAGCACAGCCTGGGCGATGTGCTGACCGCGGGCCTTCGCTATGTGGAAGAGCACGAGAGCGGTAGTGGAAGCGCCCTTGATAGCCTCGCCTACGATGGGGTCGTCGTAGCCCATCGTGAGGTGGACGTAGTCGACCGGAGCGAACTCTTCGATGGCGTTGCCAAGGTAATCCTTGATAACGCGATACTTGATGTTTACTTTGGCGTCGCCCTTACGGGTTTTCTTGAAAGGTGCGAACTGGGAGTCAGCACCAATCTCGCCGAGCTGCATTTCACCGCGCAGACCGGTGATGCCGTGCATGTAGCCGAGCACGTCCTTAGCGGCACGAATAGGAAGATCCATCAGAGTGGGGTTCCACTTGACGGCGGTTTTCTTGTAGTCCGCAAGGGTAGCTTCGTCAATAAGAATCTGAGACATTGGAGAGAGTGAATTTAGAGGTTAGCTGAATTTTTCGAGGAATTCCTTGGAGGCGGCGATTCCCTGAGCATCGGAAACAGGAGCGTAAGGATCCGGCTCTTCCTTCTTGGACTCGACCACAGCCGATGTGGGAGCGGCGGGCATCTTACGCAATTCGGAGATTGTCTGATCGCGCTCGGCAAGCTGAGCCTTGAGCGAGGCGATTTCCGCGTCCTTGTCGGACTGAGCGGGGGCCTGAGCCGGAGCGGCGGGCTGCGGCTCGGGCTGAGCGGGAGCGGCGGACTGCGGCTCCTGCGTCTGGGTGGTTTCTGTATTCATAGACTGAGAAATTTCGGGTTCGGAAGACGACACCGGCTCTCCTGCAGCGGTTTCGTCTTCCGAATCCTGATGATTTGATCTGAGAAATTCGAGCAAGCGGTTAAAGAGAGAACCTTTCTTGCCCTTGTAGCCTGGAGGGAGCGGCATACCGGCGGATGACATGGCGGCTACCGTAGACTCTGTGAGAGGTTCCTTGTCTTCGTCATCGTCAGTGATCTCGTCGACAAAGCCCCATTCGAGAGCCTCACGGGCGGTAAGCCACGTGTCTTTGCTCATGAGCTGCAGAAGTTCCTCCTTGGACTTCTTGCAGCGACGGGCATAGAGTCCGGCAACAATCGTGTCAAGAGTCTGCTGGTCCTCCTTCTGCTTCTCCAGCTGCTTGATGTGCTCGTCAAGTTGGTCGGCGTTCATGTAATCCCACGCGAAGACGATGCTCGAACAACGGTGAACGAGGAATGCGGCATCGGCGTCGATGGTGATTTTCTTGGCACCCATCGCGGCGATGGTAGCCGCTGATGCAGACTCACCGATGAAGTGGACGTGAACGTTGCCGTGAATCTTGAACAGCGAGGATATGGCGAGACCCTCGTGCGTATATCCGCCGAGGGAATTGATCAGAACGTGGACTTCGGTATCCTTGTACTTATCAAGGATGAAGTTGACCATGTCCGAGGTGAAGTTTCCCAGATATCGGGAACCGACTTCACCCTTGAGAAAGATATGAAAATTCTTGGGCATAGTTCGGTAAAGAATTATGCCACAAAAATAATTTACTCAAGGGAGGGTCGAAAAGACTATAAAACTCATTATAAAACACAGGGGAGCACTGATTTCAGGGCTACATGGGTGATTTTATAGGTCCGGAGGGCGGCGTCGCCCGATGGAGAACCGGTGGTTTCGGTGTATTCGATCTGTGGATATTTCGGCTCCCGTGAGCCGATGAGGAACTGCCTGCCTGATGCGACGGTGACGATGAAGGCGATTCGACGGCCCTCAGGGAGAATGTCGGTGGTGGAGAACTCAAGGGTTGCCTTCTCCTGACGGCAGCCCGCAGAGAAGGTTCCACTCCACTGACATTTGGGGACGCCGAAGAAATTGATTTTTACGGAAGGCACAGCGACATCGATTGTCGCGCCGGAAATCGACTGCTGCATGACGTGTGCTTGAAGATTGTCGCAGTCCGTGTAACGGATGGAAACGATGCCGGGGAGAGTGTTCATAGCGGAAATTTGATTTACGGGCGTTTTGGTCGGTTTGGGTTGTTTGGTCGGTTTGGTAATTTTCTCAGTTCAAGTCAATTAGAATTAACATTTATTAACACTGCATCTAATTGACTTGTCGCGGAGCCTCTTGAACATCTGGCGGATCGTCTCCCAGTTTTTCTCTGTGGAGTCGATGCCATGCGATGCCATGAAGGCGTAAATGATATCCGTGATGACGACATCGCGGATGAAGAAGCAGGAGAGCTCACGGTCGACGAGAGCCTTGAAGTTTCTCTTGATAGCGGAGACCAGCGCCTTCTCGCCTTCGGCAATAAGGTAATTGTGTTGGTCGGGGTTCATGCCCTTGAAGGTGGGGACTTCTACGGGAAGCAGACCGGAGACGTCGCCCTCGACGTAATCGGCGGGCCGGCGGCGCAGGAATCGCGACAAGATGGAGTGGCAGTTAGAGCCTCGCTCGAACTCGACACGACCGAGACCGGGGTTCCAGAAGTCGTGACGGAGCCACTGGTCGAGGTAGTCCGGAACCTTGATGTAGATGTTGTAAAGCGACATAAAAAACACGTTCTGAATTATAATGCAAAGATAGCACAAAATCGGCGAATTTGTGCAATAACATTTAACAAATTCAGAAATAATTTAACGATTGCAGAAGCAAACTCCGGACTAACCCCACGTTTTTTTGAATGCGGTTGAACTGATGGCACGTAATAAACAATCATTCAGCATATTATATCAGTACAAACAGCCTTTGAAAATTGTACTGAAACAGTGCTTTCCCAAAATAAATCTGTGCTGCGGTGCTTTCGTGCTTGAAAGTGCTATTATTGTACTCTCTTAATTACTTGATTTACAAATGTAAATCGGCTTTCAGTACAATAGTTCTTTTATTTTCTACTTATAGGCGCGAGAAAAAAAGAATAATTATAGAATTGTTCCACGTGGAACATAATTATTTGAATAACAACTACATACCTCCGAATAACGAGTGCAAAATGGCGTGGAACCCCCGCGCCCCCTCCCGATGGCAAGATTCGGAGTTGTGCTGTGGTGCTGGAGTCCTAAAGCACCCAACCTCCGAAACCATACTTTCAGGGGCGCGGGGAGCGGCGCAGAGGCTCCGGCAAAGTGTGAATAACTTGTCCATAAATAGTTTGCTCATACCGTTGACAAACGCTAACTTTGCAGTTATAATGGTTATCTATGTGCGTGTACGTACGTGAGAAAAACCATTATATATAGGGATTCCATAAATGACCACATAGAAATGTACTTGATGCGGACTATTTCAGAAATACTTCTGACAGTGCCACACAAGCCGCATCAAGCCAAAAGAGCCGCCCCTGCGAGATGCAGAGGCGGCTCTTAATAAATACCTCAGTCGGCACTTGAGATTACCTTATTCGGCACGTGGCCCACGTTGACGCATCAACCATCCAAAGGAGCCGGAATTGTTGCGTCCCGGGCGATATCCCTCTCGGATCAGAACGGCATTGACCTCGTCCGGGTCGAGATCCGCCATGTCGGCGAGTTCGTTGATGATGTCGGCGGTGGTCTGGATGATTACTCCAGTACCGAATGAATCGGCGGGAGCATATAGTTTGATGTATTCCTCGACGATGATTGTGTTGGTGTCCTGTGCGGGAGAATCCTCGTCCTTGCTGACCTGCGGAATAAGTCCGAGGGCTTTCTTGATCTTGTGTTGCGACATGCTCATTTGTCACCTCCTTCCTGCTCCTGGTCGGCTTTATCGAGGTCATAGACCCGGATATAGTTGCCGATGATGTTGTAGAGAGATACCAGGTCGGAAGCGTCTTCGAATCGGATGCGACCGAGCGGTGTAATCTCGTCTGGTGTGTCGATGATGGCGGCAATCTCATACTGCACGTTGTCGGGCATTCCGGCAGAGTTGAAGTTCATCACCTGCCCGATGGTGATTGATGGGATGTTGCGGCTCATGCGTCACCTCCTTTCTCAATACTGTTAAGGTTGAATCTGTCGATTACCTCGTCGATGGTGGCTGAATGAGCCACTGTAGTGAATGCAATCCGGAAGTAATCTTTATCGATTATGCCGACACCATCATTTGATGGTTTTGCTGTGATCTGTCCAGTTCCTTCGTCATCGATGACCCAATCGATGAGTGTTGGACGTGTGCGCGGATAACGCGCATCGAGGACTTCTGCGATTTCGCGCATCCTGCATACAATGTTGGAGATTGTCAGACTGTCACCATGGATCAGGCAACGGTCAAACTTGAGAGCCATTTCCTGAAGAGCTTTGCCCTTTGCGGATTTCCCGGTGGTGGAGAAGGTTGTGACCGGATGTAAGAACTTCATCATAGCTCACCTCCTTTCTGGCCGCTGTCGGCAAGGCGGACGAAGCCGAGGGCGACGAATGCGGCGGTGTAGGTTAGCGGATCATAGCCGAGAAGCGCACCTGTATAGCAGACGGCGGCGCTGATGACGGCGAGGGTTACTGACTTGCGACGTGCGAGTGAGATAGCACGGACGCACATTTTCCGTACATTGACGGCACGGAGGGCGCGGGAGGCGCGGACTGCGGGCGCATGGCCCATTGTGATTGTCTGATTCATAATCTTGACTATCGTGGTTTATAGCAATAGGCAGACTAAAAAACGGCTGCCATTCCGTTGCTATAAACCACGATAGTCGACCCCATAGGGGAGGTATCTGATTTCGGAATGGCAGCCTTTGACGGTTGCGTATATGTCACCGGGCATAAAAAAAGCCCGATTATGTCGAGCGTCTGAACCTCCGCTCCTGGTAGTCGACAAACGACCGTGGTTTATAGCACTGCAAAGGTAGTACAAATTATTAACAGTGCCAAAAGAAATTGGAAAATTTTATTTCCCGGCATTGAGCATCTCAAGAAAGTCCTGTTCATCGATGATCTCAATGTCGCAACCTTTTTCCTTATACTTGGCGGCAGTCTTCATCTTTCCACTGAGACCTTTTTCGCCCACGACACGAAGATCCTGGACTCCGACAACGAGATAGTCTGTTTCCATGGTTAGACGTTCCGGGGCGAAACCACCAATACGAACGACGGCAGCACGTGCGTCATCACGTTTCATGGATTCCATCTTGCCGGTGAAAACAACATTCATTCCGTAGAGATCATTGTCTGGCTGTGCATCTACTGGAATGGATGACGGGTCGAATTCCGGACCATCCTTGCGCTTTGAATAGTCTCTCTTGCACAATGAAGGAGTGAATGTTTCCGGAGACAGTAATCCTTCCTGAATCTTGGCGGCCGAGAGGAATGATTCAAGAGATTCCTCGGCGACAGACTCCAGACCTTTCAATGCGAGGTCTGCCCATCGTTCCGCGATGGCGATCGGTTCATCTGTTGTGATGCAGTCGTTATACAACAGATAACTCAGATAGTCGAGGCTGTATGACACCTCGTTCATAGTCTTTCGACAAATTGCCTTCGCGTTACAGTATCGGATAGGTTTGAAATCGACTCCCAAGCGTGTAAGCGTTCCATGTAGGCTTCTGGCCGCATATCCCTCAGCGGATGACATGCACATGCCGTATTGGTCGAGAATGGACTGAACTTCGGTCCATTTGTCGCTATACGTCGGGAAAGAATTTACATCCGATTCCTTGATTCCGGACATGACGAAATAGAATGGTGCCTCCGGGTTTAGGAAAAACTCCTTAGGAGGCTGGCGGAGTCCATCAACGACCGGGACGATTATCAGGTGACAAACTGAGTCCTGATCCATATTGACGTTCTCAGCATGTATTAATGCGAATGTCGGTTTCATTGTTATATTTGTTGTTTCAGTTGCAAATATACGACAAAAACGGAACATAGACAAAAAACGCCCCCGCCGGAAATGGCGGAGGCGTAAAGTCAGCGAGAACAATGTTAAAGTGTAAATCAAACGAGTTGCAGCTGACTTAATTCGTTACCGAAAGAGTTCAGAGCGGTCTGGATCTTGCGGGTGGTCTTGGGCGATGGATTACGATATCCGGAGATATACTGCGACAACTGGGCCGGAGCAATCCCCGTGAGCTTCGATAAACCTTTGTATGAAATCAAGTCGGCGTAATAGACCAGGAATGACGGAAGATCGTAAGAGAAGGCGAAATCGACTTCCTCGAAAGGAAGGCCTTCTTTCTTATAAGACTCCTTCATATCCTCGTACACCGCCTTGAAATCAGCGATAGCGGCTGCTGCTGTATCACCGTCACCAATCACTCCATAAGAGAGATTGTTTTCATCCGGCATATAGGCTCCATAGGAACCGTCCTTACCGCGTTCGATAAATACTCTGACTGTTTTCATTGTCGTGATGCTTTATTATTGTTTAACAAACTTATCATAGCCGGGGTTGGAAAGGGAGGGGCCAAGCCCCGTCCCTTACTTGATTCCGGCGTCCCGGAGAATGGATCTCAGAGTTCCGTTCTTGACTTCCTGAGCTTCATGATTGCTTGTGGTGAATCTCCTGCCTGTTATCGGCGAGTACCACTCTGGATGACCGGCTCTGGATTCTCCGGTAGGATAACATCCGGCTTTCCGGAGTTTCCTGTGCAGTTCGTTGTACTTCATTGTTCTCTCGTTTGATTACACTGCAAAGTTAATGCTAAATTTTGATTTAGCAAAATAATTTGGCAGAAAAATTTTTAAAATTTTTTAGAACAGTTTTCCTTGGGCAGCGTGCTGATGGAATCGGGCCACCGCCGCTTCATAATAAACCGGATCAATCTCGATACCTGTGAACTCAAAACCGAGGTTCCACGCCGCGATCATGCTGCTTCCGGATCCGAGGTGGGTGTCAAGGATTCGGTCGCCCGGGGAGGCATAGTTGTTAAGCAACCAGGTGTAGAGGATGACAGGTTTCTGGGTAGGATGAATCCGTTTCTCATTGAGTTTCTTATTTCCTTGCATGATCCAGCCTTCGGTCATGGATTTACCCTGCATCATTCCGTTCCACATGTAGCGGAAGATCCTGACGGACGTGAACAGGTCAGTTGCGGCCAGCTCGCAGTCCGAGAAGGTGGATGCTTGATTGCATTTGTCCCAGACGATGCGCCCGGGAGCAAACTGGTGGTTGTAGTAGTTGCAACCCCAGACGATGTAATGCTTGGCTACCCTTTCAAGTTCCTTGAAATATTCATTTCCGGGAACGGTCCATTTTCGGGATTTGGGGTAAAACCGTCGGGTAACACCCACGGTGCTGACCTCGGATCCGTAGAAACTCCGTCGTTCCGGACCGGAATAATACGGTGGATCTACGATAGCAAGATCGAAAGCATCGTCTGGCAATTCCCGAAGGACGTTCATGCAATCGTCATTGATGATTGTAATGTTTCCGAATGGATCCATGCTCAGATCTGTTGATTTGTGGCTTCGGAGATGTTGAAACAGTTGTCAACTTCGGCAACGTCATAACCGTCGGCTTTGAGATTGTTGATAACGTTGTCGATGCGTTTCTCGAGCTGCTGCCCATTTTCAACCGCGATAACTTTGCAGATGATATTGCGGTCGTAGCGGTCTTTATCTTGACGAGAAGCCTTGTCGGCTCTGAAAAATACTTTGAAAATCATATTTACTTGATGCTTAGAATTGATATTGGTTTTTGCAAGACAGGTATTAATGCGGCATATTGCCGCATTAATATTTCCTGCCGATACTTGTGGAGCTGTTTATCAGAGAGCTGTGCCGGAGGGATATCGTATATAAAGCCGATGGTCACGCGTTCCCGATCGCGCTCGGCTGCTTGTCGGCGAGCCAGTTCCTTCAGAAGCTCTACTGTCGGGAGAAGAGGTGTTTGCATGAAATCTTGATTGTTAAAATAAATCACATAGAGTGACAGGTTCAGCCGATATGATATAATTCAATCGATGTTTCCCTGCTTTTTCGATTTTGACATTGGTAATCTGGCATGGTATGCTGCTGCCGTCGGCATGATAGAAGAATACGATTGCTCCGTAATAATAGTTCTTTTCGTATCGGTTGAACCACTTCTTTACGAGACGCCACTTAACGCGCCTCATGGGCGATATGTGGCGCGGACGGCTTCGCGGATGGAGATACTCTTGCAGAGCCTTAGCATATTCTTTATCGTAATGCGGAAGCGGTGCGGAGATTGATAGAGAGTTCATGACACACCTCCTTCCTCGTCACCTGCAATCATTGCATACATTGAGAGGGTGTATTTTCTCGTTCCGAAAAGACCAGACTCTTCCGTTAGCTTGATAGCACCATACATTTTGAGTGCGGTGAGTAACTTCGCATTCAAGAAATCGACAATCATTGATTTTGGTATGACGGAATTTATGACCTCGTGCGATACATCAATTCGATGTACTCTGTTGATGGTGTACTGTATCGGCGGCATCTTGAATTCCGGATCGAGGCGATGCGCCCATTCTCGGAACAGTCGCGCCAGACGTGATTTTAGATTTATCATTTGGCACCTCCTTCCTCAGTCGATTCAATCAGCTGGAGCTGATCTTCCCAACAGATGATTCCATGCTCTCCCATGGCATTGACTGTCGGCTCGACATATCTGCACGTTACCAATCGTGCCGAGCCTAAGATTCCCGGATCGATTTCTGTCACGACAGCCTTGATGGACTCGCCCAGTCCTCGGATCCATGCGGGAACGATGACAGGATCTCCAATTTTCAATTTACTTTCCATGATTCAGATGATTTGGTGTTTTACATCGTGCCAGCCAAGTGCTGTGCGCCGAATATATGGGAGCAGATCTTTGTCGATGTATTCGGCAAGTTCTGCCTTCGATGTGGTCTTACATGCGAGCACTGATCCTGCGGTCTCTGAGAGTACTTCGATAATCTCGTCAACGGTGCATCCGGAATGCTCGACCTTGTTGATAATTGATATTATCAACACTTTCTGTTCGGGTGAGAAATGGGTAAACATAATCTCGGTGTTATCGGTTAGAATTTCACTGGAGGAGGAACGATACCAAGTCCCGGTCCTCCCCAGTTGTTGTTGTATGAGCGGAAATACCACATGATGCATTCCATCATGAAGTTGTCGAAGAGCTGCCACTGGTATTTGTCCCAGTCTTTGAACATCAGATGTCCGAATTCATCAAGGGGTGTGTGTGCCAGGCTGTAGTGTCCGGAAACATCAACATAGGCGATTCTGCGTTTCGCGGACCCCTCATTGGCGCCCTTGATGTAGTCGTTTGTCGTCAGCACGAACTTAGGAGAATCAACCCAAGGGACAACTACTTCGGGTTGATTTTTCCTACAAATCACCAAATCGTCAGTTATTGCTGTGAATAAACCTTGGAATTTGAAGTTGCGATCGATATCGTCTATTAAGATGACATCTGCATTGGGATTCACATCCTGAAATCCATATTCATCCCAGTTGTTGGATGAATCAAGATCACAGATCATGCCGACTGCCTTTGCAAGCAGAGACTTCCCGTTTTGGAATTGACCGAGGTGGCGGTTACGTATCACGACCGCCTTAGACTCGGTCGGAGTCTTCCAGCCTGTGAGCAGATACCCAAGAGCGGTGATTTTATTGAGAATAAGTTGGTGGTGGGCATCAATATCGAAATCGTCTAACAAATCATCCGAAGTATGCAGGATGAATTCGACGAAATCCGCTTTAAGCCCTTTGGGAGTAAAAATGACTTTAAAACAATTCTCCTCTAAACGGATGGAATCGATGACTTTGATTCTCTTGAAATCAAGACGAATGTTGTTCTTGCATTGTGGATTGTCGCCCTTGACGAACTTGATACCGTCAGGGGTGATATATACCGTACCGTTACGGTAGAGTATTTCTTGACACTGTTTCATATATTTGGATATTGACAGGTTGTAGGCTTTACGATTGGCGGGATGCGACGGAGGACCATCGCCAGACGTTGATCCTTGGAGTAGAACCGAGGATCGGAGGCCCAGGAAAAATCGGCGCTGATGAAGCGCATGGATTGCTTTGAGTATGCCGTGGTGCATACTTCGCGGTAGAGCCTGCGCTTCGGGAATTCGGCGGAAGGGTCGTCGGCGTACACTCCGGAGGAAATGTAGACGTCGGCATCCGTGTTCTCCAGATCCAGCTCGACAGTGAGCAGGACATCGAATGAAACGAGACCATTGAGGCGGTGCGCCCATTCGTGGATGTTGCCCATGAAGAAGCAGAATCCTTTGGAGACTGAGCCTCCCTTGCCGCCTTGGTAATGGTCGGTGTCGTTGTGCAGCACTTCTCCGGACTGATACATGATGTATTCCTCGCGACTCATGAAGCGGTGCAGAATGAGTTTGTCAGTTGCCATGGTAATTTATTTTTTGGGATTGTAGACGAGAGTTGCCATGGGAGCGGGGCCGTCGTTCGGATCCGGCTCGAGTTCCTCATACTCGACATCCACGATTTGATTATTGTGTATGGTGGAGACAGCCATGTAGGACTGGAGGAATCGATCCTGCAAGATGTTCAAAACGCGGCAGTCCACCTTTAGACCGAAGGGGCCAACTTCCATGTAGTCCATCATAGTCCGGTTCCTTTCTTAGCTTTGAATTCCGCTACGGCTTTATCACGGATGATGAAGGTGGCGGCCGATATGACAATCAGAGCCACAACGAAGATAGAGGCGAGGAGCAATGCACCGCCCCAGAGAGGCGCGGTGACGAGCCACCATGACCAGTCGATGACGTGGCAGAGTCGCAGGACTGCGAACGTGCAGAAGGTGACGGGAGCGGCCAGAGCGATAATGGCCATCACGGATGTGACCGCGGAGATGGTTTTATTTTTCATCTTTTTGAGGGTTTAATATGGTTTGTAATTTTTGGTATTTATCTTGGAATGTCTTGGAGACCTGCAGGAGATCCTCTCCGGCATGGCGGCTCTTGCACATCGTGGAGCGTCCTCTGTTGAGCATCGATGCAATCTTATCGTCGACGAGTCCGAGACGATTGAGGGCGATGGCAGAAAGCATCCGGGCTTCCACGACGGGCCACAGACGAGAATCGGAGAGGAGACGAGTATGACTGATGCCCGTTACCTTGGTAACTGCATCGAAAAAGGTATCGGACGAGCCGACTCCCTTGATGATGATTGGTTTTTTATCCATTTTGCTTAAGGTTTAGAATGGGTCTTCCTCGGTATTCTGCGGGATTGGACCGTAGGAGTAAATCGAGATTGTGAAATATTCGCAGCTGTTGGATTTGTCGTCGCCTCCAAGGAACGACTCATCCTCATGCTGTGGTTTCCAGTCTGAATAGTAGATTTTGCCTCCGTTTGGCTTGTCGATAGGTTTGTCCCGGTTGAAGTCGTAGCCCTTATACTTGCAGAAATCCTTCATCTTGTTCTTGAAGTTCGAGCTTGTAACGCCGTGTCCCTGAAGACCGCCGGCATACTCGCGGAAGGAATCGAAGAGTTCCTTGCGCGGGATGCGGTTGTTGATGTGGGAGCCTGTTGGATCGAAGTATTCCTCAGCCCACTGCAGAAGTGTTTCAGACATCGACTGACGCAGTGTGCGCAGCTCTATATTCTTCATTGGCGGCGGTACAACGCCCTCGCCTTTCTTATTCCATGCGAGTTCAAAGGAGCGGAGATAATACATGACGCATTCCGCCATGAAATTATCGAAGAGCTGCCACTGGTAATCGTCCCAGTCGAAAAAGAACTGATGCCCGAAGTCATCGACAATGGTGTGATCCTGATTATACCAGGATGAAAACTCCATGTAGGCGATACGTCGTTTCACTGAGCCTTGGTCGGCGTCCTTTATGGCGTGGTTGGTTGTGAGCAGGATTTTCGGTGAATCCTCTGCCTTGATCGTGAATCGGGTCTTGCCCTTAGGATTCACAGGGAGGTCGCCGGTGACCCAGTTGAAGATTGACTTGAAATTGAAATTTGTCCGGACGTCATCGATGAAGATGTTGCGGGTTGCCTTGGTAACGCCATCGAGGGCGAAGTCATCGGAGGGATTGAAGGTCTTGCCGTCAAATCCCGCTTGAGCGATGACGTGACTGAGGGCGTTGCCAAGGACGGACTTACCGGCGCCGCCCCATGCCTGACCGACCTCGGATATGCGGTGATCCTGGATCACGACCGCCTTGCGGTCCGACGGATATTTCCAGTCGGTGAGAAGATATCCGATGGCTGTGACTTTGTTCACGATATGTTGGTCCCATTCGTATTGTTCATCCATGGTGACCTCACGGGGCGCCTCCGGAGAAAAGTAGTTGTTTGAAGTATTGATGATGTATTGAACGAACTCGCATTTCAGCCCTTCTTCCGTGAATCTGATTGCGAAGTAGTCGCCTGTGGTGTCGATAAATTGAATAATAGGGATACGCTTGAAATTGCGCGGCACTATACGGCTGCGCCACACGTTGGAGATCGGCTGCTCCGGCGTAATGGAGCGCGAAGTAATCTCCACCTGACCGTTGTTGTAGTAGCTGCGCTGTACGTCCGGCTCGAAATTATTGAAATTGTCGCGGCGCATTTCGAGACGTTCCAACTTCTTATCGGGAAGGAGGACGTCGAGTTTACTGTTGAAATACTCATGCACCAACGGATTTTTGCAGTTGGTCATGATGTATGTCAGAATGAAATCGCGCACCTCGTAAGGAGCCGAGCGGTCGATGATGCCGTCATCGATGCGAATGAAGTCGTAGCCGGAGGCACCTTCATCGTTATTGGCGAGGCGGAAGAATCCGGAAGCGGCGAGGAACCGGAATGTTTCCGTGTAACTGAGCTGCACCTTGTCATTTTCCTTGGAGTCCTTCTCGATGGAGTAGATATCGCCATCGGAGGAATAGCTTCCGTTGCGGACGAGCTTATCGTCCTCGACCTTATAGCGTATTGATCCGAGACGGAATGTAGGCACGTCCACAAGTCGAGACTTGTGTATCTCAAAGAAGTTCTGCCAGTCGTTTAGACTCCAGAAATCCCTGATTTTAGCGTCGGAGAGAGTTGTGATTTTATGAATATCGAGCCATTTCCCTTTGCCGTCGTGGGTGTGCATGGCGAAGTCGATATCCTTCATGAGTTCGTCTTCCTGTCCCTTCAGAGAACCAACAAGGAGGTCGTCAACACCTTTATCACCGTTCTCGTTCTCGTTGACATGACCCCACCATATATCAACATCGATTCCGCGATTGTGGAACGTGCTGATGTATTGTTTGAATTTTATAACGGCACTTGCGAAAGTGTGCGGGCGCATGTCGGCACGTTCCCCGATGCGGAGATTGCGCGAGAGGTCGTTCCAGTCAGAATCCATGACGAGAACGACATTATGCACCTGACATCGGATGACAAAATTCTGAATATCCTGAATCAGCCCGTTTTCTTTATTGCCGATATTTGATATGCCCTGCAGACCAAGAGACAGCATACCGTGCTTACAAGCCTTCTCGGCTTTCTTCTCTCCCTCCTGGAGGAAGAGAGTCTCGACATGCGTTTTGTTCTTGAAGAGTTTACGCATGATTTCCGGAACATAGACCGGTGAAGTTGATCCTGCCGGAGACATGTATTTCACGGGGTCTCCGTTCTCGTCCGTATGAAGATCCGGATTTGAGAATCGAATTCGGACGTAATTCCGGAGGGCCCGCGAACCTTTTGCAGTGTATTGGACCGGGTTGCCGTAAAGGTCATAGTAATAAATCAGCATGTCATCACCCTGCCTGACAGGCTGACCGTTCTTTATGGTTCCGGGTTGGAACGGACACATGGTCAGTTCCTGACCTTTTTCCGTTACAGTCGCCATCAAGTCTTCGACAGCGAGACCGGAACCTTCGAGCTGCTGATGGGTGAAAGTCTTCTGGACTTTAGCCTTTTCTTCCTTTACCTTTTTCTTGCGGACAGTTTCCTCGGGAGTGATAGGTATTCCCGCCATCGACGCGACACCTTCGATGCACCGCACATAGTCGCGCTTGATGTCGAGACCCTGCAAATATGCGTATGCCTCGAGTGGGCCGGAGAAGCCTTCGTTGCAGACCCAGCACTTCGCATAGTTATATCTGCCCCTGTGCAGTACGGTAAATTTCTTCTTGGCGCCGCAGAACGGGCAATCCATTTCGGTTTTGCCCTTGCTCTCATTCGCTCCACGGACAAAAAGCCGGATATCAGCCTCCCGGACTTTCTGAACTTCAAATTCGCTGTATTTGTTCATGAGAAGAGATTGTTATCGGCGGCGTATCTGATAAACTCGGCTTTAGAATGGATGTCGAGCCGGGCATAAGCATTGCGCACGTGGGTGTGAATTGTGTGAGGCGAGAGCCGCAGGCGGTCGCCGATAACGTCTTCCGTGAGTCCCTCGTAGACCAGCCGGAGCACCTGCAACTCGGCAGGGCTCAACTGATGGTTGAACTCCGGATGACAAACAATCTGGTCGAGAGGACATTCCCCGCGCAAAGGGCACGGCACATATTCAAAATTGCAGTGCATGGATGGCGCGATATCCGGGACATCGTCGAGACTGCCGAAATTGCAGCGCACGAAACGGCATACAATGCGATAGCGGAAGTATGACTGATTTCGTGCGCTCTGTTTGTACTCGTCGCACAGAGCGGCGTAAGCCTTCGAGTAGAAGGTAGCCAGATAGTCGCACAAGGCGCTGATCAGGTCGTAGTCCTGGGGCGACAACGTGCTAACGGATCCGTCGGCGGTACGAACCATCACCTCGTTTCCGTAGGTGAAGAATTCTGTGTTTGTCAATAACCTGTTCATGGTAATTTTTCAATTTTCGACATCAGCCAGTAGGTCGACGCCGACGATTTCACTAATTTCGCGCAAGTAGATGGGCTGCAGTTGCGACCTGCCGCGCCTCCAATCGGAGAGTTTGGCACGAGAGATCTTCAGCACCTTGCGGATATCTCTTGATTTTGCCAATCTCACCCGGTTTGGGAGCGAGGTAAGGTAGCGGTCGAGGCTCTGATTTGTGGTCATAAATTTGTTACTTTGCTAATAATGTCGTAATTTTACGACAGCAAAGTAACTAAAAAAAACTGAGACTTTAACGATTTCAGAATAATTTCTGAGATAATTAAAGTTATTTAACATTTTCAGAAATGAAAGATATAGGGAAAACCCTAAAGGACTACATTGAGCAAAATCAGCTTGTGAAGAAGCATATTGCTGAACAAGCGGGTATTAGCGTCAATTACCTATCGACAATCTTCAAGCAGAAGACAGTCGATGCGGCATTACTCGAAAGATTGTGTCTTGCAGCCGGCATACATCCAGCGGTGATGTTCGACGTGCCGGAAGAACTGAACTCGAAATTTAAGGATATCTGGGCAAAGACCCTTATCGGCAAAGCCCAGGTTCAGATAAATGAGAATGACAGTATCCGCGAACTCTTGGCAGAAAAGGATCGCGTGATAGCAGAAAAAGAGAGAACCATCCAAATCTTGATGGCTCAATCGGGGTTAGTTGTACCGGGACAAAATCGGGACAACTACGACAAATAAAGAACTTTGAAATATACTTTTATCAAGTACTTGTGCCTATGAGGAATCCGGGTTTTGTTCTTGTCACCCCGACTGATTAAAAGCCGACAGTTTTTCAACTGTCGGCTTTTCTTTATTATCTCCCGGCAAGCATAGACCTAACATCAAACGACGGGCAAGCCTTCCGGGCAAAATCGCGATGCCCGAACACCCGCGCATCAGGAATCCCGTATTTTCTTTGCATCTTCCTGATCAAATCCATCAGAGCGCGGCGTTGCTCCGGGGTTCGTGTGTCTTTCGCATTTCTCATCTCACTGTCCATTCCTCCCACATAACATATCCCGATCGATCGCCTATTCATGCCGCCCTCCACACAATGCGCGCCTATAAGGTCTTCTCGCCTTCCGGCTTCTACCATGCCATCGATTCTTATTATGTAGTGATACCCGATATCCGAAAAGCCGCGTGCAATATGCCAAGCCCTGATATCCGCAGCGCAATGCTCCCTGCCCTCCGGCGTTGCCGAGCAATGCACAATAATCGCATCCGTAATTCCTCTCTTCTCCATAATTCTCTTATATTATATAAATCTTTAATTAAATTTCTTTTCAGCCTCTTTGCGCTTAAAATCCCTTTTGTCCTCACTGTGCTGAGGGCGCGAGCCCGAAGTCTGCAAATCCGAAAGGCGCGAGCCCGAAATCTGCAAGCCAGAAGGGCGCGAGCCCGAAGTCTGCAAGCCAGAAGGGCGCGAGCCCGAAATCCTTGCCATCGCCGCTTCCTTAATGCTTATAATGATAGTCTATCCCGAAGAGCGCTCCAGCGAAAGTAAGTATTTCCCCGAATGCCACCAAGACCGAAGAATGAATCTCCCCTTGTGGAGGGAAAGCAAACCCGAACCCCAGCAACCCACACCCTGCAATCACCATCACGCTCGCCACCATCAATTGCAACCTTCCGTTATCCATTCTTCTCATGTTCCATATTTCTAAAAAAAATTTACACTTCTTCCTTTTTCTTCACAAATTAAATTAAATACCGCTAAATACGAAGTTTATCTATTTATTTCGCAAAGACCCACATCCTCTCGGCAAAAAAAATTACACATTTTTCAAAAAAAGTTCTCAAAAAATTTGGTGGGATAAAAAATTGGTTGTAACTTTGCACTCGCAAACGGGAAACAACAACCCCGAGATGCTTAAATACTCAATTGGTGCGGTAGTTCAGCTGGTTAGAATACATGCCTGTCACGCATGGGGTCGCGGGTTCGAGTCCCGTCCGCACCGCTGAGGAGAGAGGAAGAGCAGCAGCGTAAACTTAGGTTTCCTGCTGCTCTTTTTTCATATTCCCACGCAAGGCATACTCCCTAAGAATCCCGCCCTAAGCAGATTGAGTGTTAGCACTTGCAGCCCGAAAAAAGTCATTTATAAATATGCCTTTATGACCGTATCAATAATAAATGGACCCAATCTGAATCGTCTCGGGAAGCGCAATCCTGAGCTTTACGGTTCTGAAACATTTGAAGAGACATTGGAAGCCATTCGGGAAGGATTTCCAAAAATTAATATCCGTTATTTCCAATCCAATTCCGAAGGAGAAATCATAGATATCATACAGCGCGAAAGTCTTGACAGCTCCGTAGCAGGCATAATTCTCAATCCTGGCGCATATGCCCATTATTCCTATGCCATTGCAGACGCCATAGAAGATTCCGACAAACCGGTGGTTGAAGTCCATATATCGAACATCCATGCGCGTGAAGAATTCAGAGCCACCTCGGTAACAGCCAGAGCAGCAGCAGCAGTCATTGCGGGGTGTGGAAGGAAAGGCTATTCTCTCGCAATAGACTATCTCACATCTTCAGCCGTATGACACCTGAACTCATGAAATACGTGGAGGATCACACATCTTCCCAGCCAGAATACCTCGACACCATAGAGCGCCAGACCTATCTCCGGCTTCTCAACGGTCGCATGTGCTCGGGGCTCATACAGGGAAGGCTGCTGAAGATGCTCACCGCAATGATCCGACCCACGCGCGTCCTGGAGCTCGGCACATTCTCGGGATTCTCTGCCCTCAGCATCGCCGAAGCCCTTGAAGAAAACGCCACCATCGACACCATAGAGATTGATGACGAGCTGGAAGACTTCATCCGCCATAGTCTTTCCTTAGCCCCATGCGGCAACAAGGTGAGACTGCACATAGGCAGCGCCGAGAACGTGATGAAACAATGGTCCAGTGAAACATTCGATCTTATATTCATCGATGCCGACAAACGCCGTTACTACCAGGATTTCGACCTCTGCCTCCCCCTTCTCCGCAGAGGTGGCTTCATTCTTGCCGACAATACCCTTTGGGACGGACACGTTACCGATCCGGCAAAAGACCGAGATCCTCAGACGCGGGGCATCAAGGAATTCAACGATATAGTGCGCAATCGCACCGACATAGAAACGGTAATACTTCCGATTCGCGATGGGCTTTCACTCATACGCAAGAAATAAGAAGGTTCCGGGATAAACGATTTCACCGTTTCGCTCGTTCTAATCTAAGAGAAGAAGCAAATCCTCGATTAATTCAAACCAGATTGCAAAGGCAATCCCAATTACATATAAAATGGAAGGCAAACGTCAAGCAAAAATATCACGTCTCATCCAGAAAGAAATGAGTGAGATCTTCCGCCGCCAGACGGCGGCGATGGGAAACGTTCTCGTATCGGTAAGCGCAGTGCGTGTATCCCCCGACCTCAGCATAGCAAAAGCCTATCTGAGCATATTTCCACCCGAAAAATCGCAGGAAATAATTGAAAACATCAAACACCAGTCAAAGACTGTGCGTTACGAGCTCGCACAGGCTGTGAAAAGCGTGCTCCGCAAATGCCCGGATCTGCAGTTCTATCTTGACGATTCATTAGACTACATCGACAATATTGATCGTCTCTTGGCATCTGACCATAAGAAAGAAGAGGCTTAAATCCTTTTAGCCCAAAAGTCAAGACAGAGATCTTAAAGAATCTCCAGAGTAATCGCGTCTTTTCGATGAAGAAAACCCCGGCGGCAGGGATAGCATGGCGTTATCTCGTGTCAAAAAAATCTCACAGTGCAGTTGGAGCCATCTCGGTGGTATCGATCTGCGGCATGGCAGTTGCTACCGCAGCGATAATTTGTGTCCTTTCCGTTTTCAACGGCTTCAAGGGAATTATCGCTGACAGGCTCGACACGCTCTCGCCCGACATCATCGCCGTGCCCCTGAAGGGGAAAGTTTTTGAAGATGCAGATTCCATTGCAAAACGCATCGAAAACATCGATGGCGTTGAGATAGCATCTCCCACGCTTACCGATAATGCCCTGGCTTTGTGCAAATCGCGTGAAATGCCCGTAACTCTCAAGGGTGTGGACCTCAACAACTTTAGAAAAATAACGGCTCTTGATTCCCTTATTATTGACCGAAGCGCCCAAGTAGCCAGCATTCCAGATTCCAAATCATCGGATGCAATATTTTCGATAGGAGCGGCAGCCGGAATATCAGCCGTTCCCGAAGATGAGGTGCTTCTGTTCGCTCCAATAAGAGAAGGGAGAGTGAATCTCTCGAATCCCGCCTCATCTTTTCTTACCGATTCAGTAAGAGTGACAGGGGTCTTTCGATCTGATCAATCACAATTTGACGAGAATCTTGTGATTGTGGATATCGACCTTGCAAGGGAGCTCCTTCAATACGACTCCGAAGCCTCCGCAATAGAAATCCTCGCTTCTCCAAGCACCGACATCGACAGATTGACTTCAGAGATTTCAAAAATGATCGGACCCGGTTTCGCCGTAAAAGACAGGCTGAGACAGCAAGAAATGAATTTCCGCATGATTTCAATCGAGAAATGGGTTACATTCCTTCTTCTGTTCTTCATTCTTGTCATAGCTTCATTCAATATCATCTCGTCTCTTTCCATGCTCGTAATTGAAAAGGAAAATTCAATTTCCACTCTCCGCGCCATAGGCTTCAGCCGGCGAGGCATCGGTTCAATATTTTTCTGGGAAAGCATTTTTGTAACCATCATAGGAGGTATATCCGGAATCGCAATCGGAATCATCCTTACACTCATGCAGGAACATTGGGGACTCATCAAACTCCAGGGCGATCCGGGCACATTGACCGTTGCCTCATATCCCGTTCACCTTGACCCCGCCGACATTCTGATCACAATGATGCCTATAGTAATAATTGGATTCGCCACGGCATTAATTACAGCAACTTATGCCCGCGCACGTTCTCGATCATCTGAATCAGTTTAATAGCAAATTTGCGTTAAATTCTGTCAATTTGTCACAATTTAATCTTTAGCGACTTGTAAATTTCATAATTTATATATAAATTTGCAAAATATTAATAAAATTTGTATATAAATTTAGACCCAGTATTCTAAAATCTAATCGGCAACATGGAGAAAATTGATAATCTCGACAGAAAGATTCTTAATATTATCATGCAGAACGCCCGCATTCCCTCTAAGGATGTGGCTATCCAGTGTGGAGTTTCAAGAGCAGCTATCCATCAGCGCATTCAGCGCCTGATCGACATGAAAGTGATCACAGGTTCTGGATATATCGTAAATCCCCGTTCTCTCGGTTTCAACACCTGCACATACATTGGTGTTCGTCTCGAGAAAGGTTCAATGTATCGGGAAGTTGTAAAGGAACTTAACAATATTCCGGAAGTGGTGGAATGCCATTTCACCACCGGTCCATACTCTATGCTCATAAAGGTTTATGCGCAGGACAACCAGCACTTGATGGAGCTCCTGAACGACCGTATCCAGCATATTCAGGGCGTAACCGAAACAGAGACACTGATATCTCTTGAACAGAGCATGAACCGTCAGATTCATGTAGGTGTTGACAATCCGGTCCATACCCATGCGGACGTGCAGTAATCACGACTATCCCGTAATAACTTAATTCATTTTTATGAATCTCAAGATATCTAAAAAGACCCTCTATTCTATACTGGCCGTGGCATTCCTTGCCCTCACGGCCTTTCTTTTTTTCTGTCCCGACGACATTGAGGGCAACGTGCTCCAGCAGCACGACATTCAGCAGGGAATAGCAAATGGCCAGGAAGGGAAAGCCTTTCATGAAGCCACTGGCGAGACAACGCGCTGGACCAATTCGCTATTTGGAGGAATGCCTAATTTCCAGATTGCGCCTTCATATCCTGCCGGAAAAGCCATAGGCTGGATATGGAATATCTACACGCTCGGTCTGCCATCGCCGGCAAACCTGCTGTTTGCGATGATGGTGGGCTTCTTTATAATGTGCCTGTGCTTGAGATTCAAATGGTATAATGCCCTTTTTGCAGCCATTGCATGGGGATTCTCTTCTTATTTCATCATAATAATCGGTGCGGGACATATCTGGAAATTCGTTACACTCGCTTACATTCCGCCCACAATCGGAGGAATTGCCTTATGCTATAGAGGAAAGTATCTTCAAGGTGTCGCCCTTGCCGCCTTGTTTGGAGCCCTCCAGCTCCAGAGCAACCATCCTCAGATGTCTTACTATTTTCTCTTCGTAATCCTTGCAATGGTTATTGGCTGGCTTTGCACCGCCATCCGTAATCACAAGATGAAACAATGGGGCATAGCAACCGCATGCATCATTGCGGCGGGCATTCTTGCGGTGGGTGCAAACTCGGCGAGTCTTTACAATTCGTACGAATACTCCAAAGAGACCGTACGCGGGCGCGCCACCGACCTCACTCCTGCTCCCGGTGCTGAAACCGGAGGCATGAGCCGGAGTGCCATTACGGCATGGAGCTATGGCATTGACGAAACACTTTCCCTCCTCATTCCAAATGTAAAAGGTGGAGCTACCATAAAACCTGTAGCTGGTGAGACCCAGCTCCTGTCTCTTGCTGACACCGATAAAGCCGATGATCTGTCCCTCTCTCCTGAAGAGCTGCAGTTTCTCGCCCAATTCCCTCAATATTTCGGCGACCAACCTATGACAAACGGACCGGTCTATGTCGGAGCATTCGTGCTCTTACTCGCCATCCTGGCCCTGTTCACAGTAAATTCTCCTATGAAATGGGCTCTGTTCGGTGTCTCCGTTCTGGCAATTCTACTATCGTGGGGTCACAACTTTGAAGCATTCACAGATTTCTTCATAGATAATTTCCCTGGTTATAACAAATTCCGAGCTGTTGCGAGCATTCTTGTGATCGTGGAATTCACCATCCCGTTGCTTGCCATAATGGCTATCAAGAAGATGATGGAAACCGAGAATTATCTCGAACGATTCGGAATGGTGCTTTATGGAGTCTTCGGTCTCGGAATCGTTGTCTGTTTCCTCGGATGGGTTTCACCGTCGATTTTCGGAGAGCCCTACAGCGCTACCGAACTCCAGCAACTACAGGAAGCGGGAGCTTTCTCTAATCCTCAATATTACAACATCCTCAATGCCATTCGCGACACTCGCCTCTCTCTTGTGAGTGCGGATTCATTGCGCTCTTTGATATTCATTCTCCTCGGGGGGATTGTAATATATCTCTATCTGAAGCGTGCCGTAACCAACCGCGCAGTGTTCGTATGCATGCTTTCAGCAGTAATGCTCATAGACCTCTTCTCCGTGGGCAAACGCTATGTAAATTCCGAGAACTTCACACGTCCTGCCCTTGACGAAGTAACCTTCAATAAAACCGCAGCCGACGAGGCGATCCTCAAGGATACCTCCAATTATCGCGTTTATGATGTTCCGGGGCTTTATTCCGCCCGTTCTTCATATTTCCACAAGACAATCGGAGGCTATCATGCCGCCAAGCTCACCAGATACAATGACCTCCTCGACCGTCAGATATCCAAAGGGAATATGGGCGTCTTGAATATGCTTAACACCAAGTATTTCCTTTCCGGCGACCAGTATGAGGTGAATCCGGATGCTCTTGGCAACGCATGGTTTGTCGATGGTATTTTCTATGTAGCAAATGCCGACAAGGAGATGGCGGCTCTTGATTCGCTCAATACAGCCACCGTAGCAGTTGCCGATGAGAAATTCCGTTCCTCTCTCGGGAATGCTCTACCAAAGGTATCCGGTGATACAATCTACGAAACCTCATACGCCCCGAATGCTCTTACATACAAGGCAAAGACAGGAAAAGGAGGGATTGCGGTCTTCAGTGAGATCTATTTTCCATGGGGATGGACGGCAACAATCGACGGCAAGGAAGCTCCGATAAGCAGAGTCAATTATGTGCTTCGCGCGCTCCGCATCCCAGCAGGTCAGCATGAAATCAAATTCCGCTTCGATCCTCAGTCGGTGCGCGTCACAAACAACATCTCTGTCGCATCTGTCACGGGAATATATATCCTCTGTGCTCTTGCCCTCATAATTCTGATTCTCCCGGTAATAAAAAAACGGAAGAATCTCAGGAAGCAGTAATCACGGCATCAGGTTAGGATATGTTTAAAAGATGGCGTAACTCACATGGTTTCGGTGTGCATTCCCCTTTCGGCTACCAGTTGGTCGAAAGGGTAATCAAATGCCCGAAAGATTATGCATACTACGCCTACGCGGATATTGACAGATGTTGCCGACGCGAACATTATCCCCAAAGCATAGCGTCTGAAGCAAAGATGCTTTTACGCCTTGTATGCTTCCTGAAGCCACAATCATTCTATCTCCCTCCGGATTCCGGAAAGATGTTTCAACTTGCCCTTAAGAAATCTAACTCAAATCTGCGGATAGTCAGGAATCCTGCAAAAGCCGATTCTTGTGATATCATTGCCACATGTGGCAATGATATCCCTATTGACACTCTAAAAGACTATATCTCCTGTCCCGGAAAATCAATCTTACTCAAGGATGTCCCTGAGAGCTGGAGTGAATCCCTTTTCGAAACGATGAAAGAAGGGATAATGATACGTGGCAAAAAAAACACGATTCTGATTTCGCGCCCGGAGATGCAGAAGATTTCCTATCAGATGTATATATAAACCGGTTTGTATGCGTCCTCTGAATCCCCCCGACAAACTTTTGGCAGATTTTGAGAATTTCCTCCTGCTGGAGCGGGGACTATCCTCGCATACCCTTGAAAGCTACCGCACAGACGCCATTCATCTGTTTGAGTTCCTTCAAGAGCGAAACATCCCTCTCACAGATACCGAAACTGACACGCTGCATCAGTTTCTCTGTACACTCCATGACCTTGGCATATCCCCCCGCTCTCAAGCCCGGATTTTATCCGGTATCCGAGCTTTCTTCAGGTTTCTCCGCCTTGAGGGGTATATGGAATCTGATCCATGCGAGCTTCTTGAGGCTCCACGTTTCGGACGTGTCCTTCCGGATGTTCTGTCGGTCGAAGATATCGATGCCATGATCCTCGCTCTTGATCCCGACAAGGAGGAGACCCCCCGCAATCATGCCATAATAGAAACATTATACGGCAGCGGACTCCGCGTCTCAGAGCTGGTTGAATTGCGTATGTCTCGCACAAATCTTGATGAGGGATATGTAATTATCATAGGAAAAGGAAACAAGCAGCGCCTCGTGCCACTTTCTCCGGAAGCAATCAGACTGATTAAAGATTATCTTCCAATCCGTGAAAAACTGAAGATCAAATCAGACTCAAAAGACATTCTCTTCCTCAACCGCCGTGGCGGCATGATGACACGTGTAATGGTGTTTTATATCATCCGCGACCTCGCTAAAGAAGCAGGAATAATAAAAAAAGTGTCGCCACATACGTTGCGACACTCTTTTGCCACTCATCTGCTCGAAGGAGGCGCCAATCTGCGCGCCATCCAGGAAATGCTCGGTCATGAATCGATATCAACCACCGAAATTTACATCCATCTCGATCGCTCGCGCCTGCGCTCCGAACTCCTCGAGCATCATCCCCATTATAAGTGATTATTCAGCTGAGAAGGCGAAGATTATTTTGCGGTCATAGCTCTCACCTGCTTTCAGAAGCTGAGAAGGGAATCCCTCCTTATTGGGAGCATCCGGGAATCCTTGCATCTCTATTGCCACTCCCTCATAATCCTCATAAGATTTCCCGCTTTTGTTTTTCGGACAGCCGGCAAGCCAGTTGCCGGTATATACCTGCACGCCGGGCTGGTCGCTGCTGACAGTGAGCTTTCTTCCTGAATTCTCAGCCCTGAGCTCAACGGCATTCTCAACCATCAGCCCCGGTTTCCAGCCATCGATCACCCAGCAATGGTCATAACCCTTGCCGATTCTCAAAGCCTCGAAATCCTCTTTTATATCCTTGCCGATTTTCTTGAACTCTGTGAAATCCATTGGTGTCGAAGCCACAGCAGCTATTTCACCGGTAGGTATCTGAGTTTCATCAGTCGGAAGCCAGTTGGCAGCCTTGAGTTTCATCTCATGATTGAAAATGCTTCCTGCATCAGCACCGTCGAGATTCCAATATGCATGATTTGTCATATTGACCACCGTATCAGCATCTGATTCCGCATGAAAATCAAGTTCAAGCTTATTGCTGTCGCTCCAGTGATACGTGGCTGTCACTGTCAGATTTCCGGGATAGTTCTCCTCCCCGTCTTTAGCGTTATATGTGAATTTAACGCCATCTGCAATCTCCTCTGCTGCCCAGTTCTGGTTCTGGAAACCCTCCGGACCACCATGCAAAGCATTCGGACCATTGTTGATTGCCAGGTGATATTCCTTGCCGTCAACTTCAATATGACCTTTGGCAATACGGTTGGCATAACGTCCGGGACATTTGCCCAGACACGGACCGTCGGCGATATAATCTGCAGCATTCTCATAACTGAGAGCCACATTCTCAATCTTGCCGTCCTTGTCGGGCACACGCACCTCTACAATACCGGCACCCATGGTGGAGAGCACCACCGACGCGCCTTGCGCGTTGGTGAGCTCATACCAGGTGATTTCTCCCTTTGGTGAGGGAAATGTCTTTTTTGTGATTTTCATGATCACTCTTCGATTTTACGTGCGCCGTCAGAGATCACGACATCATAAATTTTGGGCTCGTGACCATATTTCTCATTGAATTTTTCAACTGCGATCTTGATGAAATCATCATGCAGATCATTCTTCACGAGGTTAATTGTGCAGCCGCCGAAACCGCCGCCCATGATACGCGAACCTGTAACTCCAAGAGTCTTTGCAACATCATTGAGGAAATCCAGCTCCTCGCAGCTTACCTCATAATCCTTTGAAAGACCGGCATGTGTCTCATACATCTTCTTTCCCACAGTCTCGTAGTCACCTGCATTGAGGGCATCGCAGACATCAAGCACACGCTGTTTCTCCTCGATAACGAATTTGGCGCGGAAATAATCCTCCGCAGTGATGTCACCCTTGATAGCATCAAGTTGTTCCATCGTAGCATCACGAAGGGTATCTATGCCCAGACGTTTGGCAACACGCTCGCAAGACTCACGACGTTTGTTATAGGGAGAATCCTTAAGCTCATGTTTCACACGAGAGTCAACGAGCACGAGTTTGTAATCCTGAGGATTGAAGGGGAAATACTCATACTCCATCGAACGGCAGTCAAGACGCATGAGGTTGCCCTTGCGACCGAACACAGAAGCGAACTGGTCCATAATTCCACAGTTCACACCGCAATAGTTGTGTTCTGTGCTCTGACCGATCTTTGCAAGCTCGAATTTATCGATTTTGTTGTTGTTGAAAAGATCATTTAGCGCGAATGCGAAGCAGCTCTCAAGAGCGGCAGAAGAAGAAAGACCGGCGCCCAGAGGAACATTACCTGCAAATACGGCATCAAATCCTTTCACCTCGCCGCCACGCTTCTGAATCTCGCGGCAGATACCGAATATATAGCGTGCCCAGCTCTGTTTGGGAGCATCCTCCTCCTTCAGACCGAACTCCGCATACTCATCAATATCGATAGAGAACACGCGCACTTTCTCCAGACCATTAGGTTTGATCTCAGCCATGATAACCTTATCAATAGCGCCCGGGAAAACAAAACCTCCGTTATAGTCGGTATGTTCGCCGATAAGGTTGATACGACCAGCTGATGCATAGAGGGCACCAGCCTCTCCGAATCTCTCTTTGAATACTTTCTGAATCTCTGCTTTCATGGATTCCATGACAATTCTGATTTTAAGTTATTATTTAAGTTATATTTAATTTCCTTTCATATCCCTCCCCATCCAGCCCCATAAATCCCCATCTCGCCCCATCCAGCCCCATCTCAGCCCCATCCAGCCCCCTTTCAGCCTCACCGTGCTGAGGGCGCAAGCACGAAGCTCCTATTTCACCTCTATCTCGATTTTTGCAGGCTTCACCCCTTTCGCCTTAGCCTCGAAAGTTATGATTCCCGGGGTCTTGCCTGCCTGCACAATCACCGTCGCCGCTCCGCTGAAAAGATCCATTTCCGGCAGCTGGAACGGGCGAAGGCTTGTAGGATCGCCATTAGCCGTTGCTCTGAAAGAGCCGGCGCCTTTGGTCGTGAATTTCACCGCGCGACTGTCGGTCGGCACGATATTGCCATCCTTGTCGGCAACCTGCACCGTGACATACACCAGATCCTCGCCATCCGCGGCAAGCTGTCTGCGATTAGGAATAAGCACTATATGATCCGGCTTGCCGGCTGTGCGGACAATCTTCTCTTCTGCCTTGTTACCATTGGCATCATAAGCCACAACCTTCACCTCTCCCGGTTCATACACCACCTCATCCCATATCAGGCGATAGCGTTCCATCGCATTCCTGTCCTCCACACGATCCTCATTCCAGGCTTTGTCACGATCCCAGAAAGAGAGGGAAAGACGTTTGCTATAGTCGAGAGGCTTGGCATCCGCCTTGCTGCGTTTACCATAAGATTTTCCATTCACAAACAATTCAGCTGAAGGATAAGAGGTATATGCCACCACCGGTGTCTTCTCTCCCTCACGTCCCTTCCAGTTCCAGTGAGGAAGGATATGGAGAGTCGAAGCCTTGTCATTCCATTGAGAGCGGTAGAGATAATACCTGTCTTTCGGGAGTGAGGCAAGGTCAATGATTCCGAACATGCTCGAATGGTTGGGCCAGCCATCTGTATCGTAAGGCGACGGCTCGCCGAGATAGTCAAAGCCTGTCCACACGAACTGACCGATCATCCAGGGATAGTCATCGTCCATTGAGAAATCCACATCCGGGATGTTGGACCATGAACAGAATTCAGTATCATAAGCTGAATTCTGATGATTGGCATACTTAGCCTGCGCCTTCAGCTCCATCGGGAACATATAAACACCGCGAGAAGAGACTGTGGAAGCGGTTTCCGAGCCTAAGATAAGCTTCTGAGGCAATATTTCATAGGCTTGCGTATAATACTGCGGTTTATAGTTGAAACCGGGGATATCAAGAGTAGCGGCAAAACCATTGTCTACAACAGCGCCATACTGATCCATACCGCATGTCACAGGACGCGTCGGATCCAGACGGTGGCATATGTCCTGCAGCATCACAAGCTCGCTCACGCCATCGGGTCCCCACTGGCTCGGAACCTCATTGCCCACCGACCACATCACCACGGAGGCATTGTTGCGGTAATGGCGCAACATGTTCTCCATATCTTTCTTAGCCCATTCTCCGAAAATCGAGCCATAGCCGTTCTCACTCTTCGGACGGAATCCCCAGTCGTCAAATGGCTCGACCATCAGCATCATGCCCATCTCGTCGCAAAGCTCCACAAGCTCCGGGGCTGGCATGTTGTGCGACGTGCGGATCGCATTCGCTCCCATCTCCTTCAGCATCTCGATCTGATGGGCAAGGGCGGCTCTGTTTACCGCAGACCCGAGGGGACCTAGGTCATGATGCTGGCACACACCCTTGAATTTCGTATAATTCCCATTCAGGAAGAACCCCTTCTCCGGAATATACTCGAGAGAGCGGATGCCGAACCGGGTGGTATATGTATCCACATCCTTACCATCAACGCTCAGAGTTGTGCGTGCAAGATAAAGATTGGGAGTATCCGTAGACCATAGTTTGGGAGACTTCACAAGAAAATCCTGGACGAAAGGTTGTCCCTGGGCATGATACACTGAATTGTTCGTAGCCGCCACGCTCCCGTCGGGAGCGATGATGTCGGTCTTAACCATTACCTTCTGAGCCTTTGCAGCCCCGGCAATTTCTGTGGAAAGCCTCACCGATGCCTCCTTGGCGGAGACATAAGGGGTGATGACATAAGTGCCCCATGTGGGAACATGTATCGGAGATGTAGCGACAAGTCTTACATTCCGGTAAAGTCCGGCTCCTGGATACCAACGGCTCGATTTCTCCTTGTTTTCAAGAGACACCTCCACCGTATTCTTGCCGGGCACCATGACACCCGCTGGCACATTTATATAGAATGAATTATAACCATACGCCCAGTTTCCGATCTTCTTGCCGTTCACAAAAACATTCGGATTCGACATCGCGCCGTCAAACTCAAAAGTGAATACCTTCCCCACGGTATCAGGCACATCTATCGTAGTCTTGTAATACCCCTTCCCGACATAAGGGAGGCCGCCGGTTCTTCCCGTTTTCCAGGTAGCCTCGGTCTCACCATTCTGTTCCACCGTCACCTTCTGAAGGTCATTGGCGCGGTCAAACGGACCATATATAGCCCAGTCATGAGGAACCGCCACCGGTTTCCAGTTTGTTTCGTCATGTGAGAACTCCCATTGTTTTAATTCAGAGCTGTTTCTCTGCGCGGAAGCGGCAAGAGAGAATGCCATCAATGGCAAGATCAAGGATTTTTTAATCATCGAGTTTTATGGTTATATATCTTTATTTTATTCTATTGTATCAATCAGAATGCCTGCAGATCACATTCTTCCTACAAAGATACTAATATCTCACAAAAAAAGCAAACCTTTTACACATAGGCTTGCTTTTTTAATAATATTTATCAATTTGAACACCCGATATGGTCATTGGGATTCCTTCCCGTTATCTGCCGCACCTTGTCGCGGCTATAATACTGCCTGATATTCGACACATCCATCGCGGCAGCATCGGCAATGAAGCAATCAAAACTTTTCAGTAAATCAGAAAGAGCCGTCATTGAGTTTTGAGTCTGCTGGTTATAAAGCGTTCCGCTCATGTTCATGTTGTCAAGTCTACCTTGCAAAGCGCCATTCACTCCCGAAATATCCTCCATCATCTTCATCTGGATATCCAGCAACTCCGTTATCCCTATGTTGGTGCAGTTAGAGCTCACCTGCTGTGGCAATGGCATTCCCGCTTTCGGACGAAACATTATAACTCCATTGAACCGGCTCCATTCCTCTGCGATGTCATTGATATCCGCGCCCTCGGGAAGCGCGCCCTCCGGGAAAAGCAGCCCACCTTTGGCTGATGCCCGCAGAATCCAGTCATACATCGAGATAAGTCGGTTGGTAAATTTCTGTTGGTCTATTATATCGCTCACAAAAGAATGTATCTCGCCATCTATGAATGGATACGCCTTAAACACAAACGGATGCTTTCCATGCTTGTAAGGAGATCGTCCGCTCTTCAACACATCTCCCCAGGGCGAAAGAAAATGACAATACCATTCCTCCTCCACAACCCACTCTCGCTTTTCATTCTCTTTCGCATCAGGCGCATCTTCACAAGGAATCACATAATAGCGTCCCGTGCGCATATCATGGCAGCGGTAATACCGCCTGTATTCCCGACTCCACACCTCAATCACGCGATTGCCTCTCCCTTCCCTATCGCCATAGATACTGCTTAGACGCAAGTAATCCTCAGCTTTTCCGACAAATGCCGCGCACAGCGAATTGAAATCCATATCATGAATCTCACCGATGATATCCACATCCCAATTCCTGAAATCACGAGAATCAGTATCACAAAAGAAATCATCCGGACTCACAAAATCCGTCCAGCAATCAACCCTCCCTCCCTTTTTTCCATACCATTTCCTATGCACTGCCAATCCCCCGATAAGAAATTCCTCCATCGTGCGGGCATACATCTCCTCCATTCTGTTAAGCTCCATATTGTAATCTAAAAGCCGTTGCATGGTTGGTGCCCAGGGGTCCTCCATAAAATCATTAGCCTCATATTGTGGCGGAGAATATCTGGCTCTGAAAACGCCGAGCACATTCCTCACCAGACGGCGTATCAGATTATTCTTCAAAGGTACATTCCCCTGGCTGCGTATGAAATCCTCCTCCCGCATCCGCTCGCCGTCAACCTCAATCATATCGCCCCATTGATCTCCATACGTAAACCTTTTGCTTCTTTCTCGTTCCTTCCTGAAATCGGCAAAACCCTCCCAACAGCTCATCGCACGCGCCAACAGCTCCACATTCTTTGGAAATTCTTTTCTTATCATTTCTCCTTTTTTATAGCAATTATGGCGCAAATTTATCTTCCTCGCAAAGCTCGTTTGTTATATCTATTGATTTTTTTAGTATCTTTGTAAGTTGAAAAGAACTTGTCCGAAATTGATTATGTCAGAAAACACTAATATCTCTTCCTCCTCTCTTGAAAATCGTCCCTGCGCACCGGGGGTGCGTCCTGACGTGCTCAATTATGATGATATTGTTAAGATGGTGCCGGCTCTTGCCAGCCACCGCAAATTTGTTGAAAGCGTGCTCCATATGGTGGGCATCGACGAGGTCAACGCCATCCATGGGAGATATTGTTATTCCACAGGTGTGGAATTTTCACATCATCTCGTAGAAGATGAATTCAAATTCAAACTTCGTATTGACAACGAAGAGATCCTTTCCCGTTTTCCGGATGGTGCGTTCATCACGGTCTCCAACCATCCCTACGGCGGTATGGATGGGATACTGCTTCTGCATATTGTGGGGAAATACCGCAAAGACTATCAGGTAATGGTAAATATGTTCCTCAACAACATATCCGCCATGCGCCCGTCATTTATAGCCGTCGATCCTATTAAGACAGACGACCCCGAGAAAAAAGCCGTGACCATGCAAGGCATACGTCGCGCCATAGCCCATGTCCGCTCCGGACACCCCCTTGGCTTCTTCCCCGCAGGAGCCGTTTCCAAGATCGACAAGTCCCTCCACATCCGCGACCGCGAATGGCAGCCCACAATCACACGGCTTATCCAGCAGCTGAAAGTGCCTGTGATTCCCATTTATTTCCACGGACACAACTCCACATTCTTCAACATACTCGGTCTCATCGACTGGCGTCTTCGCAGCGCCCGTCTCCCCAAAGAGATATTCAACAAGCGCAACAAGGAAGTCCACGTATCGATAGGTGAACCGATATCGGTAGAGAAGCAGCAGGAATTCCCCGATGCCGACTCCCTCGGCAAATACCTCCGCGAGCAAACCTACAGCCTCTCCCGCCTCCCGTAGCCCCCTAAAATTAATTTGATTATGGCTATTCAAGCCCAAGACATACCCGCAGAAGTTGCTTCTGCCAAGCAGCGATTCTCCATAATTGGAAACTCGCCGGCGCTTATACGCGCCATTGCCAGAGCGATTCGCGTCGCTCCCATTGATCTCTCCGTCCTCGTCACCGGCGAAAGCGGTGCCGGAAAGGAATTCTTTCCCAAGATAATCCATCAGTTCGGAGCGCGCAAACATAAAAAATATATCGCAGTAAACTGCGGCGCCATACCCGAAGGAACCATCGACTCCGAGCTTTTCGGACACGAAAAAGGTTCTTTCACCGGAGCCATCTCCGCACGCAAAGGCTATTTCGAGGAAGCCGATGGTGGCACAATATTCCTTGATGAAGTTGCCGAATTGCCTCTGACAACCCAGGCGCGTCTTCTCCGCGTGCTCGAAACCGGAGAATTTCTAAAAGTCGGTTCATCGACAGTTCAGAAAACCAACATCCGCATTGTCGCCGCAACCAACGTAGATCTTATAAAGGCTGTGGAGAAAGGTAAATTTCGTGAAGACCTGTATTACCGTTTATCCACAATCCGCATAGACGTTCCCAATCTTCACGACCGCGGAGACGACATAAAGCTCCTCGCGCGCAAATTCGCGGCTGATTTTGCCGAGAAATATATGACCAAACCCATATCTTTCTCGGAAGATGCCTACCGCGCAATGCTCGTTTACCGATGGCCCGGCAACGTTCGACAGCTCAAAAACTTTGTCGAACAGTTCGCCCTTTTCGAAGCAGGAGAAGAAATTTCCCGTCAACTTGTACTGGAAGCTCTCCCTCTCGACCGGTCAGCTACATCCTCACTTGTAAAGCCCGGCAAACCCGTCAATTACGAAGCGGAGCGCGAAATGTTATGGCAGCTTATGCTCGGCATGAAAGCTGAAATTGCCGAATTGAAAGCCGCCCTTTCCAACCGCGACACCGACCTCTCCCACGACCACAATTCAGATCGTGCCAGCCATAGCTCAGACCTTACCACCTGCAATTCTGATTTTTCCGGCAGAAAGCACTCTCCTACATCTCTCATCAAATATCCGGTAGAAGATCTGCTTGCTCCCATTTCCAGTGAGGAGGTATCGTCCCATTCTACGTCCCTCTCACTCGAAGAATCCGAGAAAGAGACGATCATTGCCGCCCTCGAGCGCAATCCTTCCGACAAGAAGCTTGCAGCAGAGGAGCTTGGCATATCGCTTCGCACCCTCTACCGCAAAATCAAGGAATTGGGCATCGACTTTTGAATCAAGGAAGGAATCCGGCATCAATCTTTTGAATCAAGGAATTCGGCATCAATCTTTTGAATCAAGGAATCCGGCATCGATCTTTGAATCTCCACCGTGCTGAGGGCGCAAGCCCGAAGTCCCTTCGAATCCAAAGCATCTCCTCCGCAAGCCCGAAATCCTTTTCGAGCCCCATTTTGAATCAAGCAAATCGAATATAAATGAAAAAATTTATTCCCATCATA
Organism: uncultured Porphyromonadaceae bacterium; assembly: GCA_902495075.1. Taxonomy (GTDB): domain Bacteria; phylum Bacteroidota; class Bacteroidia; order Bacteroidales; family Muribaculaceae; genus Lepagella. The sequence goes on along the minus strand of CABUVO010000007.1, from coordinate 24,896 downwards.
ATGACAGCCTTAGCCTTCATGCTCTCCGGCTGCATCCCCAGTTTCAGCCTCAAAGGCACTGCCATCAATTATGATGTATACAAGACAATCGATGTTTCCGAATTCCCAATTCGGGCAGCCCTTGTCTATCCCCCTCTCCAGCAAACATTCGAAAACAAGCTCCTCGACTACGTCACGCGCCAGACGCGCCTTCAGGAGATCGACGGACCAGCAGATATCGAACTGAGCGGCGAAATCACCGGTTATTCACTCTCTCCACAAGCTGTCGGCACAGATGCCTATGCAACCGAAACGCGCCTCACCATCACAGTCCGGGTAAAATACGTTGACAACAAGAATCCCGCAAACAATGTTGATCAGACGTTCTCCGCTTACAGACAGTTCTCCTCCTCACTTATGCTCACCGACGTGCAGGATGACCTCTGCATGCAGATCAGCGAAGAACTTGTAAATCTGATATTCAACGCCACCCTCGGAAACTGGTAGGTGAATTCGAACATTTGCAACGCAAAAGTTTTTTAATCCGAAATAAGCATTGACAATGAATAAATATCCCTATTTCATAGTGCCCGCAATTGAAGAATTGCCATCAGCTTCCGGTGAGGAGCGCCTACAACTTGTGCGCCGCATTGCCGCAGCCGTCGGCGATCCGGTTGCATTACGCGCCATCATCGGTATAGATCCGGAAGAATTCATTGAATTTTATCCGGACCTCCACTCTCCCGAGCTTTCCACTGAAGACACAATCGACTCGTTTCTTGACAGATTCGGTGGCACGAACCGACCTCAAGCCACAGAGATAGAGGATATCATCACTCCTGTCGCTGTCCCTTACGACCTATCTTCTCTCGAAGCCCTTCCCGAAATCGAAGGTGCGGATCTCAATATTCCTTCAATGCCTTCGATGGCGGCAGCATCAGTTACCAATGAGACAATAAAACCCGCGGCAGGGGTAAAACAAGATACAGTCCTTGTCGAATCCAATAAAATCCCGACATCCGAACAATCGAATATTGAAAAACGAGATTCCAATCTTTCAGAATCTTTAGCCAAAATAATGATAAAAAACGGCAACTATCAGAAAGCATTGGAAATAATTACTGAAATAAGTTTGAATAATCCGAAAAAAAGTATTTACTTTGCAGACCAAATACGATTTCTCAAGAAATTGATATCATATACATCAAATTCTTGAGGTATTTGTGTTGTTTACGGATTCCTCGGGAATCCACCCCCATTAAACATTAAAAATTAAACATTTAACATTAAAGATATGTATATCTTTCTTAGCATTCTTATCGTAATCGCATCTCTTCTCCTCATCGGAGCAGTGCTTATCCAGAAATCGAAAGGCGGCGGTCTCGCCTCCGACTATTCAAGCGGTAACCAATATCTCGGATATCGCAAAACCACAGACTTTATCGAAAAAGCAACCTGGGGTCTTGCCATATTCATCTGCGTTATCAGCATCTGCGCTTCTTTCGCAGTGAAGACTCCCGTTAACGTGTCAAACATTCAGAACGCAGCCCCGGCTCCAAATTCTGCCGCTCCCGCCCCAGTGAATGTTCCCGCAGCTCCCGCCGCTCCGGTAAAATAAGATTCGGATTCGCGCCGACAAAAGTCGGATTCCATAAAAATAAAGGATTGCAGTTAACTGCAATCCTTTATTTTTATCCTCATTTATCTAATTTTCGAAAATTGATCTTGTATCCGAAACTCGATTCTCAATTTATCTCTTTCCCCATAGCAATTTATTGCGCAGCAACCTCGCAAAGCTCGCATCCGGACGCCTGAGCGCCATCACTGAAAACTTCGCCCTGCGAATACGCAACTCATCCTTATCACATGCCATCATAAAATACCGCCCGTCAAGGCTCACACGCGAATACTCGACCCGCGAACTTGTGGTCAATCTGATTTCAGAATCCCGATCTACCACCAACGGACGCATAGTCAGCGAATGGGGAGCAATCGGCGACAACACAGCACACTCAAGGGTCGGCATCAATATCGGACCGCCTGCTGAAAGGTTATATGCCGTAGAACCTGTCGGCGTTGCCACCACAAGCCCATCCGCCATATAGTCTGCAAGGAAATATCCATCAACCTCGGCATGCACTGTAACCATCGATGCCGTCTCTCCTCTCAACACCGCCACCTCATTGAGGGCATACGGCCAGAATTTTTCCGGCAATGCAGAGCATTCAACCTCAAGCACCGACCGTCGCTCTATCTTCCCCTTGTCATAAGCCACCACATCCATCAGTTCATCCATCTCTTCCAGAGAATAGCTCGCAAGGAAACCGAGATGACCGGTATTTATACCCAAGATAGGGATCTCCCTGTCGCTAACCCATTGGGCTGCTTTCAGAAACGTCCCGTCGCCTCCAATACTTATCACACACTCCACACTCGCAGGAAGATTCTCTTCGGGAGGCATTCCATCTGGCACATCAACCCCGTTTTTTAAAAGATATTCATAAAAACGGGCACATACAGAAACTTCAAAGTCTCTCTCTGAAAGAGACTTGAAGAAACGCTGTAGCAACGGGAAATAACCTTCCTGGTGACGGTTGCCGAAGATCGCTATCTTTTTCATACATTCATTAATGTCTTCAATTCAAGAAGCCGCAACGCTGCCATCTCAGAATCCCCGTAATCATTCCCATAAACCGACACCACTTCATATCCGTAGCGTTCAAGGCTATGCACAGTCGCCGACGGGTCATTGCGTCTTACACGAAGCGTGACACGCATACGTCCGCCATCCGCCGGAACGCTCCACAGATCCACAAGATGGGCATCCGTGTCTTCTACGGCATGAGCAATACGCGACGCACTGTAATCTGCCGGAGAGCATTCCAGCGTGATCACACTGCAATCATCACGCGCCGCAATCATCCTTCCTATTCCCTCAAGAAGAGAATTCCGATCAATGACCCCAACAACATCGTCCTCCGCCTTGACTCCCAACTTTCCGTCAGGACTATCAAGAAGACGGGGCAACACATTCACCACCGGCATATCCTCGCTCACATTCCTGTAAGGCTTGATATGTTGGGCTCCATACCCCGTTGTCATTATATCTTTTGCTCTCATCATATCCCTTGTTTTATTTAATTATTCCGAAAAAATTTCCTAAATTTGCATTCGGAATTGCAGAGAAGCATAAACCATTCCGGTTTAAGGTCTCCTTTATATTATTTTAACGAAAGAAGAAACATTATTCCTCTTCATGATGCAAAGTTACAAATAATATGCCAATTTCATAAAATGATTTTAGAAGCTTCTTAAATAATGACGCGTCTTAGTGTAAATATAAATAAAGTTGCGACACTGCGCAATGCCAGAGGCGAGAACATACCTGATGTTGTAAAATTCGCCATTGACTGCGAACGCTTCGGAGCGCAGGGCATAACCGTCCATCCGCGCCCGGATGAACGTCATATAACGCATAAGGATGTGTATGACCTCCGCAAAGTTGTCACAACTGAATTCAATATCGAAGGCTACCCCTCCGACGACTTCATGCGTATGGTCATCGAAGTGGCTCCGGAACAAGTCACGCTTGTTCCCGACGCTCCCGGCGTGCTGACTTCAAACGCAGGATGGGATGTTCTTGCCAACTCAGAATTTCTCACCGGTATCGTAACCCGCTTGCGCCAAGCCGGAATCCGCAGTTCGATCTTTGTTGATGCCGATCCTATTCAAGTTAAAGAAGCCGCCCGCATAGGTGCAGACAGAGTGGAACTTTACACAAAGCCCTACGCCGACTTATATCCTGAAAATCCGGAAGAAGCCGTTGCGGCATTCGCTGAGGCTTCATCCGAAGCCCTCAAACGCGGCATCGGTCTCAACGCAGGTCACGACCTCAACCTCCAGAACCTCTCATTCTTCCAGAAGCACCTTCCTCTGCTCGATGAAGTAAGCATCGGTCATGCGATCATCTCCGATGCCCTTTATCTCGGCATTGAACGCACCATCCGCGAATATCTCTCCTGCCTGCGCTAAAGATCGCAAGCAAGCGCGAATTGAATAAAAAATTAATTAAAAATAAAGAATAAGCTATGACCCAGTCAACACTTTCATTCTGGTCGCTTGTAATGGATGGCGGTTACATCATGATTCCGCTCGCTATCCTACTCATCGTCACAATCTACGTCTTCACAGAGCGTTGCATTGCTATAAACCGAGCTTCCAAAGAAGACAGCACCTTCATGAACCGTATCCGCGACTATGTTCACGAAGGCGACATTGATTCCGCTTTCAATCTTTGCAAGAAGACCGACACTCCATATGCCAGACTTATCCAGAAAGGACTCACACGCATTGGGCGTCCTATGAACGACGTGCTCGTAGCAATCGAAAATACAGGCAATATCGAAGTAGCCCAGCTCGGCAAAGGCTTCCCCTGGCTCTCCACAACCGCAGCAGGAGCCCCGATGCTCGGATTCCTCGGAACTGTGGTCGGCATGATCCAGGCATTCTTCTCCCTCGCAAGCGCAGGCACTTCCGCCAACATCACTGTCCTTTCCAGCGGCATCTACCAGGCGTTGGTCACTACTGTCGCAGGTCTCGTGGTCGGCATCATCGCCCTTTTCGCATACAACTACCTCGTAGCCCGAGTCAACCGGGTCATGAACTCTCTTGAGACCAAAACGATGGAATTTATGGACCTCCTCAATGAGCCTGTAGCATAACAGATATGGCACTCAAACGCAATTTTCAATCATTGGAGACGTTCTCCATGTCGTCTATGACAGACGTGATCTTCCTTCTGCTCATATTCTTCATGGTCACCTCCACCATCATATTCCCTGCCGCCATCGATGTCAATCTCCCGCAAAGCAGCGAACAGACATCTCTCAAACCGGTAACAGAAGTCTATATTGACGCAGACAAGACGATATATCTTGTCGAAGACCGCAACGATTCTACCCAGACCCTTTCATCTCCTGTCGCCATCACTCTCGACGAACTCGCAGGCAGACTCACCGCAATCCAGCAGAAAGATTCCCTGCGCTCTATCGCTCTTTATGCCGACAGTCTTGTTGATTATGGCAAAGTTGTAGGCATTCTCGACATGGCAGCACGTCAGAACCTCAAAATGGTGCTCGCCACCCGTGCTAAAGCTCCTGCTGCCGCAAAATAAGATATCAATCCAGAGAGGCAGTCGCAAGCGGCTGCAAAACCAATATACGGAACATGAACAGACAGCAAAAAGACCAGGCAACAGCCGCAGTCATCACCTTTGTGGCAATGCTGATCATTCTTCTCTCGCTATTTCTGGGAGGTGTCACTTTCGACCGCGAGCAACTCGCAGTCCAGTCCACTCCGGAACTAATGAATGAAGAAGAACTATTCCTTGAACCCGAGATCCTCAAAGACCTCGGAGAGGAAGATGCTGTCCATAACGACGCTCCCGCCGAAGCATTCAAGGGAGAACCGGAACCTGCCGAGACAGACAACACAAAACTTGTGGTCAAAGGGGAGAATCCAAAACCCGCTCCCCCCGTTGAGAAACTTGTAAGCACAAAAAAAGAGAGCCCCGTAAAATCCACAGAACCCACAATCAGCAAAGAGGAGAAACAGAAAGTAACCTCGTCAGTGGCAAAGGGCTTCTCCTCGCGCAACGGCTCCACTGAAGGCACAAGCGGCTCAGCCGGCGCCGGAGGCACCGGCATGGGCATCACCGGGAATGCATCGGGACGCACCTTCAAGGGTTGTCCGAAACCGGATGTAACGCTCCGCAACAAAACCACGGTCACCGTCTCCGTCGTGATTGATGCCGACGGCAACGTCACCTCTGCCAAAGCATCCGGAGGCTCATCAGCCGCAATTCGCCGCGCCTGCGAGCAGGCTGCCCGCGGCGCGAAATGGAGCGCCAAGAAAGGCGCCGGCGAAACCCGCGGCTCAATCACCTTCACCATCACCCCCCGCTAAAACCCATCCCCACCTCTCCCCATCTTCCTCTCCCCATCCCCATTCATCCCCATCCAGCCTCATCTCGCCCCATTCCGCCCCATTTTCCGCAAAAAATTCTTTTTTCTCAAAAATTTTCGTATCTTTGCATAAAAATTAGGCATTTTGCCTAAAAGATTGATTGCACACAATGTGCATAAATTCGTCAAATTCATCGCAAATATTCCATAACTGCATAATATATAGCAAGATATATCATTATGCAGGAATAGATGTTTTTCCCTTTACTCATACTGCAACCATATAAATTAAGGCATCTATCATTTCAGATAGAGCTATGTTATATCTCCATTCTTCCTGCCGATTATAAATAAGGAAGATTTTAGAGTATGACTCGCCTGTCATACTTAACTCCAACAAACAAGGCAATAGCTAAGATAAATAAACATAGATTTCGCAAAATGATCTATGCTCTTCGTTGTGTCCGTTTTGCGGGCACAACGAAGAAATCGAAGCGGGGATTTGCGAAAACCCCCACTCCGATTCTGAAAAATGAATACAAATCGAAAATTGTGAAGGTCAGGAGGTCTGTGAAGATCTCCTGATCTTTTTTTACAGAAAACGCCCAACGGATACTCCGACGGGCGTTTAAAGGTTTTATAAGCGATTGTTTTATTGAGAATCCTGAATCTATTATGCGAATTTAGAAAAATCCGCCTCAAGCATGTCGCCCTTCTCGCTGAATGCCTGATGCAGCGCGAATGCAGCGCCAAGCGTATGAGGAGTGTGACCTCCCTTGGATAGCTTGAGATAATCCCACATAAGCTCCTTATACATAGGGTGAACGCAATTCTCGATAATAGTCTCGGCACGCTGACGCGGATCCTTGCCGCGAAGATCAGCCACACCCTGCTCTGTAGCAAGAATCTTAACAGAGTGCTCGCTGTGGTCGAGGTGTGACACCATTGGAACAATCGTAGAGATCTTGCCGCCTTTCTGAATCGACGGGCAAGAGAATATCGAGAGGTAGGCGTTGCGGCAGAAGTCTGCAGAACCGCCGATACCGTTCATCATCTTGGTGCCGAGCACGTGGGTTGAGTTTACATTGCCGAAGATATCAGCCTCAAGCGCAGTGTTCATGGCGATGAGACCAAGTCGACGCACAATCTCGGGGCTGTTCGAGATCTCACCCGGACGCATAAGCACCTTGTCACGGAAGAAATCAATATTCTCCATGAAATGAAGCATCGCATCGTCAGAGAATGTCAGGGCGCAGGTTGATGCGAACTTACATCTTCCCTCCTCCATCAGATGCATCACCGCATCCTGGATAACCTCGGTATACATCTCAAACTGGGGAATCTCCGGATTCTCTCCAAGACCATAAAGCACGGCATTAGCCACATTGCCCACACCGCTCTGAATCGGAAGGAATTCCTTCGGTATTCTTCCCTCACGCAGCTGCGAGGCAAGGAAGTGACAGATGTTCTCACTGATACGCTGGCTGACTTCGTCAGGAGCCGTGAAAGGCTTGATGCTCTCTGAAGCATTGGAGGGCACTACGCCGATGATCTTTTTCGGATCTATCTTGAGCACTGTGCTGCCGATACGGTCAGAGGGCTTGTAGATAGGAATCTCGCGACGATGAGGCGGATCCAATGGAACATAATTGTCGTGGAATCCACGGAAAGAATTATGATAATATGAAGAATACTCGATAATAACCTTCTTGGCGAGCTGTGCGATCGTGGGGCTCATGCCAAGACCTGCGCCGAGGATCACCTCACCGTTAGGACTCATCTCAGTAGCCTCGATAATAGCTACATCTATGTCACCGTAAAAACCATAACGAAGATCCTGAGACAGATGACTCAGATGCAGATCGAAATAATTCGTTTCCGCTGAGTTGAGTGACTTACGCATATCGCCATGACTCTGATAGGGAGTACGGATTGCAACTGCGTTGGCACGTGCGAGCTCGCCATCAACATGATCATTAGTGGATGCACCGGAGAACACATTGATTTTAAATGGCTTACCCTCCTCATGAAGTTTCTTGGCGCGTTCAGCCAATGCTACTGTCACTACCTTGGGAGTACCGGAAGCGGTGAAGCCCGAGAAAGCTACGTTATCACCGTTCTTGATATAACTTGCGGCCTCTTCTGCCGTAATAAATGGGATACTCATGATGTAACGTTATTAGATTTATGGTTCTTTCTTTTTCTTAATTGTTCTGAAAAAATTGCTTTAGTTTGAGCAATTATGTAATTTTGCACAAAAGTAATAAATTTATGCAAGAAAATACTATAAAGAGTAGATTTTTTATTCCAAATAACGATAAAAATTGCACGCTTTCAAAGAAAGTGCGCATTGAGACATACGGTTGCCAGATGAATGTCGCTGATTCTGAGGTAGTGGCGGCTATGATGGAGATGGCTGGTTATGAAACCACCGAAAACGATACGCAAGCAGCCGCTGTGCTCCTGAACACTTGCTCGATCCGCGATAACGCGGAACAGAAGATATACTCCCGAATCGCATACTGGAATTCCATGCGTCGCAAGTTAGGACGCAATATAATCATCGGCGTGATTGGCTGCATGGCTGAACGTCTGAAGCAGGAACTGATTGAGAAACACGGCGTAGACATCGTAGCTGGTCCGGATGCCTATCTTGACCTCCCTAACCTTGTGGCAGCTGCCGAAACCGGTGCACCTGCAATCAATATCGAGCTCTCCACCACTGAGACCTATCGCGACATTGTGCCGCGCAGGATTGGTTCCAATGGTGTGTCAGGATTCATCTCGATTATGCGAGGCTGCAACAATTTCTGTTCCTACTGCATTGTTCCCTACACCCGAGGACGCGAACGCTCCCGCGAACCGCAGAGCATCCTCCGCGAACTCGCCGACCTCCACTCCAGAGGTTTCAAAGAAGTGACACTCCTCGGTCAGAATGTCAACAGCTATAACTTCGCCCCCGAAGGAGAGACACCGGTTGATTTCCCCGCATTGCTGGAGATGGTTGCCCTGGCGGCTCCCGACATGCGCATACGCTTCACCACCTCTCACCCCAAAGACATGAGCGACCGCACACTTGAGGTTGTGGCGAAGTATCCCAACATCGCGCGTCACATCCACCTCCCCGTGCAGAGCGGCAGCAACTCCGTGCTGAAAGCGATGAACCGCAAATACACCCGCGAATGGTATCTCGACCGCGTGGCAGCGATACGCCGCATCATACCCGATGCAGGCTTATCCACCGACATGTTCACAGGCTTCCACAACGAAAGTGAAGAAGATTTCCAACAGACACTATCGCTCATGCGCGAAGCCGGCTTTGACTCAGCATTCATGTTCAAATACTCCGAACGACCCGGCACACTCGCCAGCCGCGAAATGCCCGACAACATCCCCGAAGACGTGAAAATTGAACGCCTCAACCGCATGATCGCCCTGCAAAACGAGCTTTCACTGGAAAGCAACCGCAAAGACATCGGTAAAGAATTCGAAGTCCTGATAGAAGGCACCTCCAAACGCAACGCCAACGAGCTCTTCGGCAGAACCTCCCAAAACAAAGTTGCCGTCTTCGCAGCCTCCGGTCATCGTCCCGGCGAATTCGTCCGCGTCCGCATCCTCTCCGCCACCTCCGCCACCCTCCTCGCCGAAGTCGTCACCCCGCAATAGCCTCCAAATCCCGCAGGAAGAGCGCGAAAGCACTTTTCCTCCCCTCCGGCGCAGCCGGTTGAGTGAAGGCACCTCGGTGCCCCGTCCGCCGTCAATCCCTTTCAGGTAGATAATAATACAGAAATCCCTCATGGAGGGATTTCTGTATTATTATCTATAGCCGAGGATGTGCGCGATAAGAGATTCTCCTTCCGAATAAGGATAAGAATGCCTTGCCCATTAAGAAACTGTCTAAAATTGCGAACCGACATTAGCATTTTCGGTCTGGAGGGATACCTTACGCACTTGCTTGCCAGTGCTGAAACGGAAGACAGCTGTGAATTCCAGCATATTGTTCTTGCGGAATTGCTCGTTGCCCCAGCCGGTCTGGATCATGTTTGGCGAATGCATGCGATATTTCCAGTCTCCTTTGGTTATATGCACGGGTAGGAAATAGCTCACAGCAAGTGTCAGTTTCTTATTAAAGAAGTTTTTCTGCACGCCCAGCATAATGTCGTCGGTAATTACCCGTTCATAAGTCTGCGGAGTAACGTAACCGCTTCCATCAACACTATATGATAATGCAACATTCAGATCCTGTTTCTCCAGATTATATGATAAATATAATGAAGCGGAAGGTGTCCAGACCTTATTGCTATAATTCTCATAAGAGGCATAATTGCGCGTAATCTTTCCGTCAAGATATAATGAGAAATATTTCGACAAATCTTGCTGGAAATTCAAGCCGATTGAAAGAGCATTCGATTTCCCGTTCTGGTATTTTCCCGCCGCATAATAAAACATCTTGCCGGGATCCTCTGTCGCCATTGAGGCAGCCGAATAAATATTGAATACACCGGTATTCGTAAACTGATAATCGGCATACAACATCAGTTTCCGCCAGAATGTAAGCCTCAAAGATGCCCATTGCGTGGTGTTAGGCTTTAGATCCGGATTACCTTCCTGATATTTATACATGTTCAAGAACTGACCATAATCCATCAGCTGGGAAATCGTCGGTGTGCCTGTCTGCATAAGATATGAAGCCCGAAGAGCAAATTTTTGAGTTGGGACCCAATTGATTATACCCTGTAAACGGGGCATCACCTTGGTTACATGAATATCTCCGGTCTTATTGGAATATGTCGAAATTCCACCGTTAAGCATAACTGATAACTGACGCGATGGGACATACTGCATACTCGCATACAGATTATCGTAGACCACAGTATTTTCTGAAATCAAATCGCCCGTATGATAATCCTTCTCATTGAAATCCGTAACATAAACATAATTGGAGAATCCCAAATACCATTTATATTCACCAAACCATCTGTTAACATCTACTCCTCCCCAGAAATAGCCGGTTTTATCTTTTCTGTCATAAAGCAAATGGTAATCGTCCGTACGATCCAGATTATAATAAGACCTCCATCCGTTGAATGCATAATTCGCCGACAAGTCAAGATTCCATTGTCCAAATCTTCCCAGATAATTAAGACTGAACGTGTTCGACAGATTATTCCTGCTCTCGGATTGCGCATGTAATCCCACGTGCTCCTCGTTGCCGTGGTCGAGCACTCTCATCAGGTAGTCGTAAGTATTTTTTCTTGTCCAGGGGTTTATCTGCCATTGAAAGGAAAGTTTATGATTGGGATTGAACTTATAATCGGCAGCTAAATTTACTTTCAGATTATTCAAGCTATTAAGCGTCTGAGGATCTTTCTTATCCCTCTCCAATTGAATTTCCGAGTAATCACTCATCGGATAATCGGTACTTGTATATTCATTAGAGCCATTCTTCGACCATTGCCAATTAGCCAATGCCGTCACAGTCAATTTATTGAGCATGTAAGTTCCGTCAAGATAGGTAAAGTTCTTTGCAAAGTCATTACCTTTACCGTTGTTTCCGTCAGGCATTATGTCAATAGTCTCACGAATATTGGTTTCAAAACCTGTATAATTAGGTTTCGAGTGAAAATTGATCAGCACATCAAAACCTGTATACTTACCGCCCGGCTGCGGAACCACATCAATTCGGTCAAACCTGTCGGGAGATTGTCTCTTAATATACGATGCATCTTTCTGTAGGCTGTCAACAAGAAGCACCACATTACTTGAGCCTAAATATGTAAGGGCTTCCGTAAAAGGAAGATAATGCATACCATTGATTTTACGGAGCAATTCGCCGGCAGTCCGTGAGCCCCTTCGCATATCTTTCGTAATGACATACGACTCTGCATTTCCGCGCCTTGAGATATTGCTTGCCTCCACAACAAGCTCATTAAGATCCTTAGAAATAACAGTTGTGTCTGATGCAATGCTGTCTACGACATTCTGCGGAGCCGCGTATGCAATCATTCCGCAGAAAAGGGTAATTGTTATTGCTGATAAAAATTTCATAGCGGTAAAAAAGAGATGTTAGCTTATAAGCTATGACTCGGAAATCAGTTAATGCATTAAATAATTTCGATGTCATACTTAATATACATTATATAATGAATTTTTAACAAATATATTTATTAGCATTTTTCATCGCGACATACTCAGAATTGGAATGTGCATAAATAATGCCATTAAAACAAATACAATTTTTCTATTCATATTGCTTATTTTTATTTTCTGCAAATATATAGATATTAGAACTTGAAAACAAAATTTTAATCTAAAATATTGGCTACACGCATTCATACAACACATTAATAATCAAAGTGATACAAACCGTAGATTATTTTAAAATTCTACATTTTGTATCTCTTTGATTTTTAGCGCGTTATTTACATCAGCAAGCATACATTTATATTCTATTGATTATATGTATATTACTTAAGATTTGCTATAAAATTATCTTTATCTTTGCATCCGGAATTATCAATCCTTTCAACTAATCGCCTTTTTTTCGTATAGAAATTCTTTAATTTAATATCTGTAAAAAAGCAGACAGCGCGAGGTGACAAACCGGCACAAACTAATGATATGAAAACAATATCATCTTCCTTAAGAAAAGAACATTGTTCTCTCAATCTTATAATAAGATTATTCATATAGGTATTCACAGACGCCTCTATTTTCTTTAGATTTTTAGGACTTTTAAGCTGCTCTATGTGGTCCTTTATAGTATTTGCAATAGATATTCTCTCTTTTTCAGATTCTCCTTTCTCAAAATACTCATAGCACATTATGTTTATTGACTCCCATTTGTCCTTAAATAAATTTGTAATTGTATTTTTGAGATCATCTATGTCAGATTGTTTAGAGAATAATGATGACATGAGGTCATTATTCTCTTTAATCTTACACTCTATTTGGTTCGTTAGGCTAACTATATTCTCTATTTGCTGATATATTTTTTCATTCTTTTTCTTGATGGACACTTTATAAACAAGGAGAATAATCATAATAAGAACTATGGCTAAGATAATAATCCATATGCTTTTTTGCTTTGATTCATTAGCTTTTTCACCCTCGCTCTTAGCTTTATTGTTATAGTAGTCTTTTTGAGACAATGCTATATCATAAGTGAACAACTTTTCGACTTCTGCATTCTGCAATCTCTGAATGCTATCCAAATAAGAATAAGCATTTTTATAATCCCCAATGTTTAAATATAAATTCCTACGAGCAATATAATATGATACCAGATCTCTTGTTCCGCTTAGATTATTTGCTATACTGTCTAAAATCGATTCAGCTATATTAAGATTATGCTTTTTTATTTCTAAATCAGCCTCATGAGCTAAATATTTAGATTCTAATTTATAATACTTTGAAAATCGCTTAAGTTCGGTTATAGTTTTTGTAGCTTCATCTAATTTTGATAAATCTAATAGAATAGGGAATTTAACTCTCAGAGCATATGCAGTTAATACACTATCGCTCAACTCATTATTTACAACAGATAAAACACTGTCAACTAAATTCAATGCCTCAGTATGTTTAAGCATATTATTAAGATGAAGTGCTTTATCGCAAATAGAATACAAATGATTTAACCTTTTACCTGCCTTTTTATAATAATAAATAGCCTCCTTTAAAAATTTTAAAGATTCTATTGAATTAAATGATGCAGAATGTATAAAAGCCATTTATTCAGCTGACTTAGCAATCCAATAATCATCTTTAAATCCTTTTGCTAAATCATATGCCTGTGTCGAATTATAAATTGACGATGTGTATCGACCTTGATTATATAATATATCGGCATTATAGAATAGCGATTTCATCAGATCGGGAGAATCCCCTTTCTCCTGATAGTAGGTAACTGCCCGGCTGATCAGTGAATCTGACGTAATAATCTCATTGGTCTTTGTGCGAGCCTGGACATTCAATAAAGCATATTTTGCCCAGTCTTTTTTGCTTTTCAAATTAATAGTGTCGATTGCATTGATTATATGCAAGGCGGAATCCGGGTCTTCCTCCATAATCGACTCTGCTTCGGAAAGCTTATCTCGCACATCCTTGGGCGTACACGATGGCAAAACCAGCACCTGAATAGCAACAACTACCCAAGCTACAAACAAGTATATTCTATGCATGTTACAATCTGTTTATTATGGTTTGCGGACGATGCCCTTCGATTTTCTGCCGTTGATGGCGATGGTCAGGGGATTGGCGAAACGCACGATGCGGATGCTGTCGCTCTCATGCTCCGCCGGAAGGGAATCCAGATAATCCATATCTATGAAACCATTACCTCCGTCAGGGTCTATTGTGAAGTAACCGACTCCGAAGGATGTCAGATTCTGGAAAAAGTGTGTGCCCTGTGAGGGTTCTATACGATAACCTGGCAACGCAGACTCGGCAATAAGACGCGCGCCGGCAATCTGCGACCATTTCACAGGAATGCCGAGAGCCGGATCGGAAGATCCCCATCTGCCGGGACCAACGAGAATATAAGGCTCGCCATCCTCCACAAAACGCGCATTGATAGCTTCTATCTCTTTCACAAGTTCAGGATTGCGCGCAGAGTCAAATGTGCCGGGCTTCACATAGACAATATATCTCACATTATCCATGATGCCATGTCCGAGAGCTGTCTCGCTACGAAGTATCAGGTCTTTATCCTCAACATCCATTATCGAATCGTCAAGCATCTCTTTGGTGTCGACAATCGGACGTATCTGCAGCCAGTATACCGTCCCTTTCTCTCCATCTGGTCTTGGCGTCGGATTGATGTTTCCCGCAAACTCAATCTCTACAGGTCGCCCCATCTCATATTGCCCTGTCTTAAGCATGAAATCAGTGATTTCTGCAAGCGGGAAAACATTATGCTTCAACACATTCGCGAATGTCACGACCTTGCGTCCGCGCCCGAATTCGGTGTCCCTTATCACACGGTCATTCACATCGAATGTCGATACAAGGTATTTCAATGCTCCCGTCTTGAATGCATCGGCAACGCTGATCTTGCTGATATTGAAACTGTCGTCAACAAGGAATTCCGTTTCTTCCCCCTTATGGTCGGGAAGAGCATAAAGCGATGTCTGCGTGTCGCGGAGTGCAAGCTCAAGAGTAGATGTCTGTAAAACCTTATCGGGATGCGCAGGAGAAAAGCGCAACGCCACTCCTCCGTCAACTATATATTTCCCTAATCCGGTAGCGACTTCTACCACTCCCTCCTCAGCAGTCTCGTCTCCCGTTGGATAATAGTTAAGCGACCTTCCCACTCCCGAGAAACTTGGATAATAATATCCGCCATGATCTTCGCCTGCAACTTCCTGGAGAATCACCGCCATTTTCTCCTGATCGATGACATTGCTTGTGGCGTTCATATACGCCTTTGAGTCGGAGAAGAACACCGAAGCATACACAGCCTTCACGGCATCCGTAAGCATCCGCATTCTAACAGCAGTGTCTTCGATATAAGGGATCATATAGGTGGAATAGATACCGGCAAACGGCTGATAATGGGAATCCTCGAGCAACGAGCTGCTTCTCACCGCGAGCGGACGTCTGACCACATCAAAAAACGCTTCAAAATCGGCAATCACCTCTTCCGGAAGTTTCGCAGCCAAGAAAGCCTTGAGTATTTCCTCGTCGGGGGCATCCGACAACGCTATTTTGTAAAGGCAATTACTGTCCATGAATTCATCGAAGATGTCGGTGCAGACAACCACCGTGTGCGGAATCGTGATCTGAACGCCTTCGAAATCATCACACACCGGATGACGCTTTATAATCTGGTCGATAAAGGCGAGACCACGTCCTTTACCTCCTAAGGATCCTTCCCCGATCCGAGCAAAGTTGCTCCATTTGTCATAATTCTCTTTCTGGAAGACAGCCACCACTCCACGGTTCTTCATACGCCTGTATTTGACAATAGTGTCAAACACAAGCTTTTTAAGCCGGGGCGTATCCTCGATATTACGCAACTCAATTCCTTTCAACGCCTCCGCGAGAGGGAACAGTGCCCGGGAATAGAGCCAACGGGAGATACTGTTGGTGGAGCAATAGAAATATAAGACATCATCAGGAATCGAATTTATGCTTTTCTGGAGATCTTTAAGATTACGAATCCTCATAAGCTCGTTGCCACTCTTCGGATCTCGCACAATGAAGTCACCAAAGCCGAATTTTTTAGCCACAGCCTCACGCAGATCAAGAGGAAGGGTCTTGGAATTCTTGTCAAGGAAGACATATCCGGAACGTTCGGCACCCATGCGGTTCGCACTCTCCTGGCTCTCCATGATTATCGGCATATACGGATTCCGCTTCCTCACCATCGCAGCGAATTTCATTCCGGCATCGGGATCTTTCTCCCCATTCACCGGGAAACGAGCATCTGTGATAATGCCAAGTATGTTTTCTCCATATTTATTCAGCAGCGCCTCCGCCTCCTCGTAATCACGTGCAAGGAGCACCTTCGACCGTCCGCGCATGCGCATCATCTGCTCATGCTCATTGAGCGCTTCAGTGGCAAAACGCATCGACTGCTTGAGAAGGAACTTGAAAAGATGGGGAAGAATCGAAGAATAAAACCGGATGGAATCTTCGATCAGGAGAATAGCCTGAATGCCAACCTCGTCAATATCCGTGTCGGCATTCATTCTGTCTTCAATAAGTTTTATGATTGCAAGAATCAGGTCGACATTTCCAAGCCACGAGAACACATAGTCCACCCCTCGCAAATCCTCATTGGCGATTCTGCGTCTCACCTCCTTGGAGAATGGAGTCAGCACCACTAACGGAATGTCGGGATAAAGCCGGTCGATCTCTACCGCTTCCCGGAACGTCTCGCTTATATCAACGCCGGGCATTGCGATAATCAGGTCGAATGTCTTTTCTGACAATTCCTTATATGCCTCCGCATAATTGGCGACCTTCGTAAAACGAGGCGGCGATGACAGATTCAAGTGCACATACTCGAAATAGATCTGTTCATCGACGCGACCATCCTCCTCCAGCATAAATGCGTCATAAGGCGTGGCAATAAGAAGCACATTGAAGATGCGCTTCTGCATAAGATTCTGAAATGCCGTGTCTTTAAGATAAAGACGGCTCAAACCTGATTCTTCTAATTTTCTCATTGTTGCGGTGTGTCTCCACCGACATCCTGATGCTTGGCAAGGAATTTGTCTATCGCCTCAGGCATTGAGCGCGCCTCTACAGAGGGAGCAGAGATATCAAGACGCAGTTCGGCATCCTCTACAGCCTTGGCTGTGGTGCTGCCGAATGTGGCGATATATGTGGGGCGCTCATCCTGATTGAAATCAGGAAAATTCTTCTTTAGCGAGGCTATACCCGCCGGACTGAAGAAGACCAACATGTCATAATCGAGATCCTCGTCAGGCTGAAAATCATTGCTCACCGTGCGATACATCACGACTTTGGTGACATCAAGACCCAGATTTGTAAGTTCCTCCACATTCTCCTTGTGCACATCGGAAATCGGGAAAAGGAATTTTTCCTTATTGTTTTTGATCAAGGCCGCCACAAGCTGCGGATCGTCAAGCTTGCCGGTCTTGCCAAATGAAATCTTTCGTTTACGATACACTATATATTTCTGCAGATAGAGCGCAATTGATTCGGTGGTGCAGAAATAGCGCATTGTGTCAGGCACTTTTATCCGGTTCTCTTCGCAAAGACGGAAATAATGATCCACTGCCGTGCGTGCGGTGAATATAACACCAGTATAGTCGGCAAGATTCACTTTGGCAGCACGAAACTCTTTGGCTGTCAACCCCTCGATCTTTATAAACGGACGAAACTCCATCTCCACTCCATATTTATTGCATATGTCATAGTATGGAGATTTCTCCGATGAGGGCTTAGGCTGGGAAACTAATATTTTCTTAATATTCATTCTCAGTTATTAATATAAGCAACATATTTTCTGTCTCTTCAAGTGTCAGTTCCAACACTTTTCAAAGCAACATAGCGCAAATTTGAAGAGCCGCAAAATATGCGAGAATCAACGGTACAATTTCTAAACTGCAAAGGTAGTACAAAAAAAGCAACCAAGAGGAAATTTGATTGAAAAAAATCCTAAAACCTTTATAAATAAATTGGATTTTTCCTATTATGAATACAATTCCCGCCAAAATCAATATGATTCGGTTCCATTCCGGATAGCATAAGGAGAGAAGTGCAAACGGGAAAAACAAGAATACTTGCAACCCCATTAAGGCGGATGCCCCTTTCACCCACAGTCGCGTCATATTACGGTCAGAAAACACATTCCCGGTAATCTCATACGCCAAAAGCATGAATATCACATAAAACATGGCAACTCCCGCACATATACTTATGCCTTCAAGAGGTTTATCGGGAATAGCGAAGGAGTCAAATACCGTATCGGGAACCGTAAGGCGGAGCAACTGCCACAACAATATGCCGCTACAGCAAATCCACATTACGATAAGAATAATGAGAAAAGATGTCTCCCTCACCGTATTGTCAAACATATTATGGCGCGTACGCACATCCTTAATGTCCGACACCAACGTTCGGATATATCTCGGTGTATTCCTGAATTTAAGACACACAGCGCAAAAAAGGATTGCAAGCACGGCAAACACCCACGACAACCCATCGCCTGAGCCACTTTTCTCAGCTGGCGATACTGCAATCTCCTCGCGATATGGAGCCTGCAGCACGATTCCGAATCCGCTTTTCTCATGCGCCAACGAATCATTGACCGCCCTTATGATCGAATCCTCCCTTGCCTTGGCGGCAGAATCCACAACAGCAACCGGTTTCCAGGTATTGACACTCTTCCTCACCGCCTGAGATTGCATCCCCACAGGCACAAGAGGTTCTACCGACTGGGTTGGAATCACAATTTCATCCACAGTCTGCCATCCCTGTGCCGCGTTATGTTGAATACTGTCCTGCATAAATTTACCGAAATCTTAACCCCTAATTCCTAATTCCTAATTCTCAAAGCCATCCCTCGCTCTTATACCATTCTACTGATTTCTTAATCCCCTCCTCAAGACTAACACGGGGAGAGAATGCAAAATCATGTTGTGCTTTTGAGATGTCCACGTTCCAATTACGCTGCTTCATTATTTTGTATTTGTCGCGGTTCAGAGTAGAAGGCTTCATTCTCGCCACCCCAATCTTCTCTGCCACCACCGACACTGCCTTGACGCCCCACAGCGGCATCCGCATCGGAACCACGAGTTTCTTCCCCATAGCTTTTGCCGACATTCTACGGAATTCTTTCTGGGTGTAAGCCCGAGGCTCGGAGATGTCATACGTCTCCTTTACCGGAGCTTTCTCCAAAGCATCGAACACCGCGCGCGCCAGGTCTTCCACATAGATGAAAGTAAGCAACTGTTTGCGGAATCCTACAGAAAAATCGAAACCTTTCTTTATCGACTTGAACATCAGGAAATAGTCATGATCACGCGGACCATATATACCTGTCGGACGGAATATTATATAAGGCATCCCATCCATCTCAAGCCACATTTCAGCCTTAAGCTTCGATGCGCCGTATTTAGTATTCGGCATAGGGATCATACTCTCATTGAAAGGGGTGTAATTCTTCTCATCACCCGGTCCCATAGCCGATAGAGAACTCATATATAGAAATTTCTCCGGCACCATCCCTGCCGACTTAAGAGCTGTGGTGAAATGGCGCAGATAATCATAATTGATTCGGGAGAAATCCATATAGCTCATCACCTTGGTCGCGCCAAGATTATATACGATATAATCCCACTTCTCACCCGCAGGCAAAGCTGTGGAGAGGGCTGCCGACAGGCTTTCCGGACGGGAGAAATCAAAATTGATGAAATGTATACGCGAATCGTCAAGCCATTTGCGCGACGTGCTCTCTCGCACTCCCGCCCACATTTCATATCCTCGCCGCAGCCCTTCAGCCACGATGAATCCTCCGGTGAATCCTCCGGCGCCAACCACCAATACCCTCTTATTCTCTGTCATATCGTATCAAATTCATATCCTTCTTTTAGCAACCATTCGATGCTCCTTGGCAACGCATCGAAAAGGCGCGGAAGACTCTTCAGCGAATCATGAAAAACTATAATCGACCCCGGACGCGCATATCTCTTCACATTCTCAAAAACCTCATCGGCATTGAGGCGTTTACTGTAATCGCGCGTCACAAGATCATACATTATGATCTTATACTTCTCCTGCAATGCCTTTCTCTGGCTCTTCTTTAGCCATCCGTGAGGGGGACGGAAGAGATTGCTTCCAATGTAAGCGTCTGCTTCAGCCACATCTGACACATAACTGTCTCGCCCTTCATGCAGTCCCTGGAGATGATGCATCGTATGGTTTCCGAGCTTATGTCCCCGGCGTTTCACTTCCTCAAACACATCCGGATGCTTCCTCACGTTGTCTCCAACCATGAAGAATGTGGCTTTGATTCCATACCTGTCAAGAAGATCAAGCACCCGGGGAGTCACCTCTGGAATCGGACCGTCGTCGAAAGTGAGATAAACCATCTTCCTCCCATCCTTTTCCGGCTCTCCTATGAAAATCCCCTCTTTTGCCAGTTTCCTGACCCATTCCGGTGGTCGTTCAATAAACACCTTTGAATTAATGTTTAATTTTTAATGTGTAATGTTTAATGACAGAGGAGAAACTATGCTTAATGTTGAATGTGCAATGTTGAATGTTTAATGCTTTTGAGTCAGTCATTACACATTAAACATTACACATTAAACATTACTTATGAAAGTCTTCGTTTAGGCGTTTGCTGCGCTCCATATCAACTTTCTTTATATCCTCGTTTGCATTAAGAGTCTCCTTGGAGATTCCAGCCTTAAGATATTGCTGATACGCCTCGTAATATACAGAATCATAATACCTGTCTTCTGCACTGCGCGCTGCATATTCCGAACCCGACAAGCCGGCAAGTTCATTAACGATCCGTGCCACCGCAGCCAACTCTTTAACATAGTCATCCTCGGAATATTCGGTATCCGCCTCGGCAGAAGAGCCGCTGTATGCCCTGTCGTAAGCAGCTTTAAGATCCTTGCGGTTGAAGCCATATTTCTTCAAAAGAGCATCCGTCTTTTTGGCATCGCCGCCGAAATCTTCATAAAGCTTGATGAAATGCCAATACTGATATGGCATCAGACGTGACTCCTGAGTCAAAGGAACTCCGCCAAACGACATCGCTATATTTTGCTGATAAGCCACATACTGTATAAAACGCTCCATCTGGCTCCACACCAGGTTCCGGGCTTTCTCCGTGAGCTTCTTGTCTCCGAGCTTTGTTCCGAGATCCGCATAAATCTCCGGAAGGGTCATCGCCACGGTCATATCATAACGCGCAACATTCTCCGAAAGATTCTTCTCAAGCAGAGTAAGAACGTTCAATGCTTTCTTATACTCACCGATCGCTCCGATGCTGTCGCCTTCCGCCATCTTTCTGTCGCCTTCGTATACCTGCTCGGTGGCTACGTCTATCATGGAATTGCGCGTAGTCACAAGCATACGGCGTGCCGTCTCGTCAAAATATGGCTTGCTGTCGGCTGTCGCTTTGTCAGCACCACCCCAGCGATAGTTGGTGACAACATCATACGCCCTATCTGCACGCGCCGGAATACCGCTCTGCATCGTAGGCACAAGCTGATGGGTCATACCTGTCGACCGCATATAGTCGCGCATTCCGAGATAATACTCGTCGCCTACTGTCGAACACCAATAGATTGGACGGGGCCATCCTTCAGCGGCATTGGTGGCGATTATATCCAGCATCAGCAATTCACCTAATCCCACATAACCTTTCTTGGCAATTGCAGGCGCATTCGCAAGATCTATCACAATCTCGTTTACAATATCCGCAGAATCCTTGGCAGCCACAAGACCGCGCTTGATCACAGCTTCCTTGTCGACAGGAATCGTCACTACACTTGATGGGAATTCAGGATATCTATAATCCGGATTATATGTCTTGCCGGAATAAATCAGCTTCAGACTCGACAAAAGATCAGCCGGAGCCCTCTCCCGTCCGGGAATAGTCACGTCTACCTTCCCGTAGGCATAATCGGCGGGAGTAGCGGTGAAATGCACCGGTGCCGCCTCATAACTCTGCTGACGCATCTGGTTTGCGTACCAGTCGGAAGCAAGATAGCTGAGGTTGATGATCTTGACATCGGGACGCACACCTTCAACTTCCTGGGCATACCATAGAGGGAATGTATCATTGTCTCCATTACAGAATACTATCGCGTTCGGCTCAAGACTGTTCAGATAATTTATAGCGAAGTCTCGCGCGGCGTAACGTCCGCTGCGGTCATGATCATCCCATGTCTGGCTTACCATCTGCACGGGCACTACGGCACCGAGCACACATGCCGTGGCGGCGCAATATACCGATGCTGAGGCACACTTGCGACTTCCAACGATGAATCTGATAATATTCCACAAGCCTACGACTCCCATTCCTATCCATATCGCGTATGCATAGAACGATCCGGCAAACGCATAATCTCGCTCACGGGGCTGACCCGGGGGCTGATTAAGATAAAGCACTATGGCGATTCCGGTCATAAAGAAGAGGAAGAATACCACCCAGAACTGCTCGATACCCCTCTTGCCGGCAAACGCCTGCCAGATCAAACCGATCAGACCTAAGATGAGAGGCAGCATGTAATACACGTTGTGCGCCGCATTGTTCTTTCCGAGATCGTCAGGAAGAAGTGACTGATCGCCTAAACGCGCATTATCGATGAAAGGAATGCCTGAAATCCAGTTGCCGGCATCAAGTTCTCCCGACTGATTGAGCACATCGTTCTGTCTGCCGGCGAAATTCCACATGAAATAACGCATGTACATATGGATGAGCTGGTAGTTGAAGAAATACTCAAGGTTCTGGGCATATGTTGGTCTGTAACCTATCTTCTGAGGATAAGTCACCTGTCCTGTCATCTGGTTCATGAAAGGCTCTCCCTGAAGATCGGTTTCAGGCACTTTGTCTCCCGTCACGGCATCCACCGCATAGAGCTCCTTAAGGTTGGAGGGAGTTGTATCGAGAGTTACCCACTGCTTATAAAGATCGCGGTGCATGCGACTGTAGATACGGGGGAAAAGCATGTTAAGCTCGGGATTCATCTTCACCTCGGGCTTATAATCGCGTTTCACGTAGTAATCTCCGCCCCGCTGAGCTTTCGCAGCATTCGAAGCCAGTTCATCTTGTGTGAGGAATGCATATTCGGAAGTAGGCACAGCTCCCTTCACGCCTTTTGCATATAAGGGCTTCCCTTTCTCCACAATCTGTTGATAACTGGGATAATTCACCAATACCGGAGACCCATCCTCACGATATGTTACAGTATCGGTAACAACACCCATCAGTTTCTTCTGCGGCCCTGAATATAATGTCTCGCCGTAGATCAAAGGGTTCTCACCATATTGCTCGCGGTTAAGATACGAGGCAAGGTCAAAGACATTGTCGGGAGAATTCTGGTTCATCGGAGTGTCCGCGCTCGAACGGATTAGAATAAGGGCGTAGCTCGAATAACCGATAAATATCACGGCAATGCTCCACATTATATTGCTCATCACCCTCACCGGTAGAGGACGTCCGGGGCGCACAAAGAGCCACGCTGCAAGTGCCGCTGTCAGAATCCAGCCGAGCCACCAGCCGCTGCCCATGAAGAGAGTGCCCGACAGGGTCACAGCCAAAAGGAATGATACTTTTATGATTGTTGCCGATTTCTGCTTCCAGAGTGCATAAAGTGCCCAGCAGAAAACTGCAGCCGTAAGGAACGCATAGAACAATGCTCCGCTGTTAAAGTTCAGACCGAAGCCGTTAACAAACATCAGCTCGAAACGCTGCGCCATCTTGATGAAACCGGGCACAAGTCCGAAAAGCACAAGCGCGATGATAACGAAAGAAACGCCAAGAGCGATCAGCGACTTCACAAGATCCATATCCTTCCACTTGCGATATGCGAATACAAGCACAATCGCAGGAATACAAAGGAGGTTAAGAAGATGGACCGCCACACTGATACCGATCACATATGCGATCAGAATGAGATATCGGTCGGAATGAGGTTCGTCTGCACGGTTTTCCCATTTCAGGATCAGCCAGAACACCAGAGCCGTGCAGAAAGATGAGAAAGCATAAACCTCCCCCTCGACTGCCGAAAACCAGAACGTATCGCTCCAGCAATAAGCCAACGCACCGACAACGCCGCTGCCCATGATCACGAGATAACGTGACAGAGAAATCTCCTTACGTTGGGAGTCTCGGACAATAAGACGTCTTACAAGATGCGTGATTGTCCAGAAAAGCAACAGAATAGTCAAAGCCGACAGCAGCCCGCTCATAGCATTGACCATAACCGACACCATCTGGTCGTTAGGTGCGAAATTAGCGAAAAAGCGGGCAGTCAGCATAAAGATCGGGTTGCCCGGCGGATGTCCCACTTCAAGCTTATCCGCCTGGATAATAAACTCACCGCAATCCCAATAAGAAGCGGTTGGCTCAAGAGTCAGCCAATAAGTGACGAGGGCGATGACAAACACCACCCACCCCGTGATATTGTTGACCAGATTATATTTCTTTGTCAGCATAATAAAAGCAGCTTATCTAAATAAATCAGCCTTTTCTAATAAATCAGCTAAATTAAAAAACGATTTAATTTGCAAAATTACTCAATTTTCGCGACAATCCTGCATTTTAATCAATAAAAAAAGCCCCAGGTCTCCCTGAGGCTTCAGTAAGGCGGCGATTACCTACTCTCCCGCTTTCCCAAAAGTTAACCATCACCAGCGGCGTGGGAAGGTGCCGGTGATTGCGTGCATCACCATCGGGGAGAATAGGCAAAAAAAAGAAGCCCCAGGTCTCCCTGAGGCTTCAGTAAGGCGGCGATTACC